>DATNGN010000028.1:0-49940 GCA_035605875.1 Casimicrobiaceae bacterium | reverse complement strand
AAGGATCTTCCCCCTGCCGTCTGGCAATACATCAAGGAGCACGGATTTCTCGGGATGATCATCCCGAAGGCGTACGGCGGACTCGGTTTCTCCGCCTATGCGCACTCGCAGGTGATCACGAAACTGTCGACGCGCAGCGGCAGCGTTGCGGTTAGCGTGCTCGTGCCCAATTCGCTGGGACCTGGCGAATTGCTGCTGAACTACGGCACCGACGAGCAGAAGCGGCGTCACCTGCCGCGGCTCGCGCGCGGCCTCGACATCCGGTGCTTCGCGCTCACGAGCCCGCAAGCCGGCTCGGACGCGGCTTCGATTCCCGACTGGGGTGTCGTGTGTCACGGCGAGCACGAGGGTCGGCGCGTGCTGGGCCTGCGCGTGACGTGGGACAAGCGCTACATCACGCTCGGCCCGGTCGCAACGCTGCTCGGACTCGCGTTCCATGCGTACGATCCCGACCATCTCGTCGGCGATCGCGACGACGTCGGCATCACCTGCGCGTTGATTCCGACGTCGCATCCCGGCGTCAATATCGGGCGGCGGCACATGCCTCTCAATGCAGTGTTCCAGAACGGGCCCAATTCCGGCCGCGACGTATTCATCCCGATGGATTGGGTGATCGGCGGTGCACCGATGCTCGGCAAGGGCTGGCGGATGCTGATGGAATCGCTCGCCGCCGGACGCGGCATTTCGCTGCCGTCGTCGAACACCGGTATGGGCAAGCTCGCGGTGCGCGCGACCGGCGCCTACGCGCGAGTGCGCACCCAGTTCAAGACGCCGATCGGCCGCTTCGAAGGCATCGAGGAGGCGCTCACGCGGATGGGCGGCAACCTCTACGCGATGGATGCGACGCGCGCGCTGACCGCGACGCTCGTCGATCGCGGCGAGAAGCCGTCCGTCCTGTCCGGCATCGCGAAGCTGCACATTACCGAACGCGCGCGCCAGGTGATCAACGACGCGATGGACATCGTCGGGGGCAAGGGCATCTGCATGGGAGCGTCGAATTTCCTCGGTGCCGCGTACATGCAGATGCCGGTGTCGATCACCGTCGAAGGCGCGAACATCCTGACGCGCAGCCTGATCGTGTTCGGGCAGGGTGCCGTGCGCTGCCATCCGTTCGTGCTGCGCGAGATGGCGGCGACGCAGGAGCGCAATCGCCGATCGGCGCTGCACGACTTCGACGCCGCGCTTTACGGCCATCTGCGCTTTGCCTTCTGCAATTTCCTGCGCACGCTGGCGCTCGGCGCGACCGGCTCGCACTTCGTGCGCGTGCCGGCCGCGGTCGCTCCCGAAACGCGGCGCTACTATCAGCAGGCGACGCGGCTCTCGTCGTCGCTCGCGCTCGTCGCCGACGTCGCGATGGCCACGCTTGGCGGTGCGCTGAAGCGCAAGGAGAAGATGTCGGCGCGCCTCGGCGACGTGCTGTCGCAGCTCTATCTGTGCTCGGCGACGCTCTGGCGCTACGAGCGCGAGGGTCGGCAGGCGGCCGATGCGCCGCTGATGCATTGGGCGATCCGCGACGCGATGTTCAGGGCGCAGACCGCGCTCGACGGCGTGCTCGACAATTTTCCCAGCCCGTTGCTCGGCGCGCTGATGCGCCGCGTCGTGTTTCCCCTCGGGCGGCCTTACGTCGTCCCCAGCGACGCACTGGGCCACGCAGTCGCGAAGCTTCTGATCGAGCCGTCGCCGACGCGCGATCGCCTGACGGCCGGCATGTTCATCGGATCGCCGGACGAGCCGGTCGGACTTCTCGAGCGTGCGCTCGCGATGACGATCACGGCCGAGCCGATCGAACGCAAGCTCGCCGACGCGATCCGCAATGGCGTGCTCGTCGCGCCGCTGGCTCCCGGCGAAGGCGCAGCCGAGCTCGCGTCGCGCGCGGTGGCGGCGGGCGTGATCACCGAGGCCGACAAGGCGATTCTGCTCGCGCAGCGCGAGCTCGCCGCTTCCGTCGTGCGCGTCGACGACTTCGGGCAGGATCTCGGCACGTCGCTTCTGTGCGCCCGCGAGCCCGACGCCGACGTGGCGACGCATCGCGCACCCCGTTCGATCGCCGGCCGCGCGGTCGCGTAAGGATGCCAACCGCATGAACCGTCCGATCTACGTCGTCGACGGCGCCCGTACGCCGTTCCTGAAATCGCGCAATCGTCCCGGTCCGTTCGCCGCGTCGGATCTCGCGACCGACGCAGGCCGCGCACTGCTGTTGCGCCAGCCGTTCCTGCCGAGCGACGTCGACGAAGTGATCCTCGGCTGCGCGGCGCCGTCGGTCGACGAAGTGAACATCGGACGCGTCGCGGCGCTCCGCATGGGATGCGGGCACAAGGTGCAGGCGTGGACGGTGATGCGCAATTGCGCGTCCGGCATGCAGGCGCTCGATTCGGCAATGGACTCGATGCGCGTCGGCCGCTCGAACCTCGTGCTCGCCGGCGGCGCCGACTCGCTGTCGCGCGTTCCGCTGCTGCTGTCCGACGCGATGATCGCGTGGCTGTCGAGCTGGTACGCGGCGAAGAGCCTCGGCGCGCGTGCCGCGTTGCTGACGCAATTCCGGATCGGCTATCTCGCGCCGGTCGTCGGGCTGATGAAGGGCCTGACCGATCCGGTCGTCGGACTGCTGATGGGCCAGACCGCCGAGAATCTCGCGTATCGCTTCGGCATCTCGCGAACCGAGATGGATGCATTCGCCGCGCAAAGCCACGCGCGCGCGCTCGCGGCGCAGCGCGACGGCCACTTCGCACGCGAGCTCGTGCCCGTTTACGATGGCGCCGGGCACGTGCACGCGTCCGACGACGGCGTGCGCGAAGACTCGACGCCAGCCAATCTCGCGAAGCTGAAGCCGTTCTTCGATCGCAAGTATGGCAACGTCACTGCGGGCAACAGCTCGCAGGTCACCGACGGTGCTGCGTGGCTGCTGCTTGCGACCGAGGAAGCGCTCGCGCGCTACCGATTGACGCCGATCGGACGCATCGTCGATTCGCAGTGGGCGGCGCTCGATCCTGCTCAGATGGGCCTCGGCCCGGTGTACGCGGCGACGCCGATGCTGCAACAGCACGGCCTTCAACTCGGCGACGTCGACGCGTGGGAGATCAACGAGGCATTTGCGGCACAGGTGCTCGCGTGCCTTCGCGCGTGGCAGGACGACGCGTTCTGCCGCGACGAGCTCGGCCTCGCCGGCGCATTCGGCGCGATCGATCCGACGAAGCTCAACGTCGATGGGGGTGCGATCGCGCTCGGACATCCGGTCGGCGCATCGGGCGCGCGGATCGTGATGCACGTGCTCGACGTGCTCGCGCGCACCGGCGGGAAACGCGGCGTTGCGGCAATTTGCATCGGTGGCGGGCAGGGCGGTGCGATGCTGGTGGAGCGGGTATGACGGCACCGGAACCCATCGCTCACCCCCCTCACGCCGACCCTCTCACCGCCGGCGGGGAGAGCGAGCCGGGCGCAAGCGAGGCGGGTGAGGGGCTTGGCAATGCGTCCATCGACGACTGGCGCCTCGAGCGCGACAGCGACGGCATTGCGTGGCTCACGTTCGACAAGGCGGGCGCGACGACGAACACGCTGTCGAAGACGGTGCTTGCGCAGTTCCAGCGCGTCCTCGATCAACTCGACGCGCAATCGCCACGGGGCCTCGTCATCCGCTCCGGCAAACCGGGCGGTTTCATCGCCGGCGCCGACGTCGGCGAATTCGACGAGATCCGTGACGCGGCGGGGGTGCGCGCGATTCTCGAACGCGGATTCGACACGTTCGACCGTCTCGCGAGCGTTGGCTATCCGACACTCGCGCTGATTCGTGGGTACTGCCTTGGCGGTGGTGTCGAGCTTGCGCTCGCGTGCCGCTATCGCGTCGTCGTCGACGAGCCGTCGACGCGGCTCGGCCTTCCTGAAGTGATGCTCGGCATCGTGCCCGGATGGGGCGGGATCAAGCGTCTGCCGCGACTCGTCGGGGCGCCGATCGCGCTCGACCTGATGCTGACCGGGCGCACCGTCGACGCGCGGCGCGCGAAGCGCATCGGCCTTGCCGACGAATGCGTCCCACCGCGGGTCATGGACAACGCCGCGCGCGGCATGCTGCTCGCGAAGCCGTCGCCGCGTACGCTGCCGTTTCCGCTGTCGCTTTCGCAGGCACGCTTCGCGCGACGCCCCATCGCGGCTTCCGCGCGCAAGCGCGTCGCCCGGCGTGCGCGGGCCGAGCAGTACCCGGCGCCGTATGCGATTGTCGACTTGTGGGAGCGTTTCGACGGCGATCCGCTCGCCCCGCCGCCCGGCGACCCGGCGTCGACCGAAACGCTGTTCGCGACGCCGACCGCCGCCAATCTCATTCGCGTGTTCCATCTGCAGGAACGGCTGAAATCGCTCGGCAAGGAAACCGCGGCGAACGTCGCCCGCGTTCACGTCGTCGGCGCCGGCACGATGGGCGGGGACATCGCCGCATGGTGCGCACTGCGCGGGATGATCGTCTCGCTGCAGGACCAGGACGCGCAGCGGATCGCGCCTGCGATCGCGCGCGCGGCGAAGCTCTTCGCCGAGCGCCTCACCGATTCGCGCCGCGTGCGCGATGCGCGCGACCGGCTGATCCCCGACGTGCGCGGCGATGGCATCGCCCACGCCGACGTGATCATCGAAGCGATCTTCGAAAACGTCGATGCGAAGCGGTCGCTGTTCGCCGATGTCGAGGGACGCGCACGACCGGATGCGATTCTCGCAACGAACACGTCGTCGATTCCGCTCGAGGCGATCGCGAGTGCCTTGCGCGCGCCGTCGCGGCTCATCGGCCTGCACTTCTTCAATCCGGTCGCGAAGATGATGCTCGTCGAAGTCGTCGCCGGCCGCGACAGCGACCCGGCGACCGTCGCGCGCGGCGCGGCCTTCGTGCGTGCGATCGACAAGCTGCCGCTGCCGGTCAAGAGCGCGCCGGGGTTCCTCGTCAATCGCGTGCTGGCACCCTACCTGATGACGGCGATGCGCTGCGTCGACGAAGGCATCGCGCCCGAAGCGGTCGACGAGGCGGCCGTCGCCTTCGGGATGCCGATGGGGCCGATCGAGCTCGCCGACACCGTCGGACTCGACATCTGCCTGGCGGTCGGCCGGATGCTCGAGCCCGGCGCGCAGCCGCCGCGCGCGCTCGCCGCGCACGTCGCGGCGAACGAGCTCGGCAGGAAGACGGGCCGCGGCTTCTACGCGTGGGTGAACGGCCGCGCACAAAAGCAGCCGGCGACGAACGTGCCGCCGCAGCTTGGCCGGCGGCTCGTCGACCCGCTCGTCGCCGAAGCGAAATCGGCGCTTGCCGACGGCATCGTCGAGGACGCCGACCTCGTCGACGCGGGTGCCATCTTCGGCGCCGGTTTCGCGCCGTTTCGCGGCGGCCCGATGCATTACGCGCAGTCGCTCGAAGCGTAGCGGATGGAACGCGTCTGGCTCGCGCATTACCCGCCCGGCGTACCGGCGGAGATCGACGTCGGCGAATACCAGTCGGTGCGCGAAGTGTTCGAGGAAAGCTGCCGCACCTACGCGACACGGCCGGCATTCTCGTGCATGGGCCGCACGCTCACGTTCGCCGATCTCGACGCGCTGTCGTCGACGTTCGGCGGCTTCCTGCAATCGATCGGCGCCACGCGCGGCACACGCGTCGCACTGATGATGCCGAACATCCTGCAGTATCCGATCTGCGTGTTCGGCACGCTTCGCGCCGGTTGCACCGTCGTCAACGTCAATCCGCTCTACACGGCACGCGAGCTCGAGCACCAGCTCGTCGACTCGGGCGCCGAAGTGATCGTCGTCGTCGAGAATTTCGCGCAGACGCTGTCGCAGGCGATCGAGCGCACGAGCATCCGCCATGTGATCGTCACGTCAATCGGCGAGCTCCTCGCCGTCAAGGGAAAGGTCGTCGACCTCGTGCTGCGGCGCGTGAAGCGCGTCATTCCCGAGTGGTCGCTGCCGGGCGCGATCCGCTTCACCGACGCGATGAACGTCGGGCGCAAGCGGACGCTCGCGCGCGTGCCGATCGGTCACGACGACATTGCATTTCTGCAGTACACCGGTGGCACGACCGGCATTGCCAAGGGAGCGATGCTGCTGCACCGGAACATCGTCGCCAACGTGCTGCAGGCGCGTGCGTGGCTGCGTCCTTTCATTCCCGAAGGGCGGCGCGAAGTGATCCTGACGCCGCTGCCGCTCTACCACATCTTCTCGCTGACCGCGAACTGCCTCGTGTTCATGTCGATCGGCGGCGAGAACGTGCTCGTCACGAATCCGCGCGACATCCGCGGCTTCGTCAAGATCATGCGCGGCTGCCGCTTCACCGCGATGACGGGCGTCAACACGCTCTTCAACGCGCTGCTCAACAACGAGCGCTTCCGTCGTCTCGATTTCAGCACGTTCAGGATGACGCTCGGCGGCGGGATGGCCGTGCAGGAGGCGGTCGCCAAGCGCTGGAAGGCGGTCACCGGCGTGCCGCTCGTCGAGGCCTACGGCCTCACCGAGACGGCGCCCGCCGCGACGATGAATCCGCTCGACCTGCCGGAGTTCAACGGCTCGATCGGACTGCCGATCTCGTCGACCGACGTCGTGCTGCGCGACGAGGCCGGCCGCGACGTCGCGTTCGGCGAGCCGGGTGAGATCTGCATCAGGGGGCCGCAGGTGATGGTCGGCTACTGGCAGCGGCCCGACGAGACGGCGAAGGCGATGACGCCCGACGGCTATTTCATGACCGGCGACATCGGCACGATGGATGCGCAGGGCTTCATCCGGATCGTCGATCGGAAGAAGGACATGATCCTCGTGTCGGGATTCAACGTCTATCCGAACGAGGTCGAGGGCATCGTCGCGATGCACGATGGCGTCCTCGAGTGCGCGGCGATCGGCGTTCCCGACCGCAGGTCGGGCGAGGCGGTGAAGCTCTTCGTCGTCGCGAAGGACGCGCGCCTCACCGCGCATGCGCTGAAGATGCATTGCCGCGAGCACCTCGCCGGTTACAAATGTCCGCGCGAAGTGGAATTCCGCGACGAGCTGCCGAAGTCGAACGTCGGCAAGATCCTGCGTCGTGAACTGCGCGACGAGGCGAAGGACCCGGCTTAACCTCTGGACGACACCATGGACGAACGCCACGCAAAACTGCCGCCCGGCATGCCGACGCTGCGGGTGACGCCGATGCCGGCCGACGCGAATTTCCACGGCGACATCTTCGGCGGCTGGATCATGTCGCAGGCCGACCTCGCCGGCTCGATTCCGGCATCGCGGCGGGCGCGCGGCCGCGTCGCAACGGTCGCCGTCAACTCGTTCCTGTTCAAGCAGCCGGTGTTGATCGGCGACGTCGTCTCGTTCTTCGCGTCGATCGAGAAGACGGGCCGCACGTCGATCACCGTCGCGGTCGAGGTCTACGCGCAGCGCAATCCCGGCGAGGAGATCACCGTCAAGGTGACCGAGGCGAGCTTGACGTACGTCGCCGTCGGCCCTGATCGGCGGCCGCGCGAATTGCCGCCGCTCGACGCGTGATGTGCACCGCCGCATCGCTGTCGCACCCGCGCCACACGCCGATTTCGCCGACCCGCTTCGCCGGGCGGGAACGATGCCCGCACAACGCTCGGGCTGTATAGTCGGTACGTCGCATTCGATGAACCGCGCGATCGCTTGATTCGCGTCTTTTCACACGGGGGAAGGCCACGATGAACTCCGCACGGGTCAGGCGCACGAACGTCGCGGTCGCGGTGAGCAGCTTCGCGATCGCGCTCTCTGCGGGGCACGCATTCGGCGCCGGCTTCGCATTGCAGGAGAACTCGGGCAGCGCGATGGGCAATGCGTTCGCCGGCGGCGCGGCGGCGGGCGAAGATGCGAGCACCGTGTGGTCGAATCCCGCCGGGATGTCGCGACTCGCATCGCCGCAGGTCGCCATGGCCGTGCACCTGATCACGCCATCGTTCAAGTTCCGCGACGAAGGCTCGATGCCGGCCGCATTCCAACCGCTCGGCGGAACGGGCGGCGACGCGGGCAGCGTGAACGTCGTGCCGAATCTCTACGCGGTCATGCCGCTCAATCCGCAATGGGCGGTCGGCATCGGAATCAATGCGCCGTACGGCCTCGTCACCGAATACGACGACAACTGGCTCGGACGCTTCCAGGCGATCAAGTCGGACATCAAGACGATCAACGTCAATCCGTCGGCATCGTGGCGGGTCACCGACACGTTCGCGGTTGGCGTCGGCGTCGACTGGCAGCGCATCGACGCCGAGCTCACGAGCCGCGTCAACTACAGCGCCGCGCTCGCGCAGGCAGCCGGCCAGGCGGCCGCAGGCGGGCTCATTCCGCCGGCACTCGTGCCGCAGATCGTCGGTCTCACTCCAGGGCTCTCATCGAAGGTCAAGGTCGACGGCGACGACAGCACGTGGGGATGGAACATCGGCTTCCTGTGGGACGCGACGCCGCAGACGCGCATCGGCGCGCAGTATCGCTCGTCGATCAAGTACAAGGTCAGCGGCAACGTGAGCTTCGACAACCCGGGGCTGCCGACGCTGCCCGCGCCGGTTGCGCCGATCGTCGGATTGCTCGCGACGAACGTGAACGCCGCGTTGCCGAACGGCGGCGTGACCGCCGACATCAAGCTCCCCGACATCGCGAACCTGTCGGTGTTTCACCGGCTGAACGAACGCTGGGACGTGATGGGCGACGTGCAGTTCACGCGCTGGTCGGTGTTCAAGCAGCTGGAATTCGTTCGCACGACCGGCGCGATCCTCGCGAACACGCCGGAAAACTTCGACGACGTATGGCGCTTCTCGGTCGGTGCGACGTATCACTGGAGCGACGCGTGGACATTCCGCGGCGGGCTTGCCTACGACCAGTCGCCGGTCAACACGGCGGATCGCACGGTGCGGCTGCCCGATTCGGATCGCATCTGGCTCGCCGTCGGCGCGCAGTACCGGTTCAATCGCAACCTGACGCTCGATGCCGGGTACGTCTACATCCCGATGCGCAACGCCGACATCAACCAGAACGCGGGCTCGACCGCGGCGAACGGGCTCGTCAAGGGTCACTACGACTCGAACGTCAACATCGTTTCGGCGCAGATCACCTACACGTTCCAGTAGGAGCGCGCTTCGGGCAGCCGGTCGCCGCGCGCGGACATCGTGCCTGATTTCTGGCGCAGCTGCGGCTATCGCCTGCTCGCGCGGCGAGCCGACGGCACGCTCGCGCTCACCGACGATTTCCTGATCAGCCTTCTCGCGCGGCCCGAACTCGCGCCGATCGCGGAATCGGGACCGGGCGAGCTCGCGTTGCACGACGCGCTGCTCGCGGCGCCGCGCGGCATCGTGTCGTCATCGATGCTCGAAGCGGTCGAGGATCCGGACGCGCGCGATAACTACGTGGTCTTCCTTCGCTTTCGCGAGCGCCTGCTCGCCGCCGACTCGCTCGAGGCCGCGTACATGCGCCTCTTCGCCGGCGAAGGCGTCGACGTGCCGCCGCTTTTCGTGGCGCAGATGACGCAGATCCTGCTGCGCCACATTTTGGGCGACGCCGCCGATCCGCTCCGCGCGCGCGCGGCCGAGATGCTGTTCCGGCCGCAGAAGATCGCGATCACCGACGACGGTGCGGTGATGGCCGCCGACGAGGCCACGATCGAGCTCTTCGCCGAAGGCGGCGCGTTCGGATCGCTTGGCGAACTGCTCGCCCGCAACCGGACGCCGCTTCGCACGATCGACCTCGATGTTCTCGATCGCGACCGCGCCGACGCGTACTGGGAGCGCGACGAGCGACACGATTTCTCGGTGAGCCTTTCGCGTGGCAGCGCCGTTCTCGACGCGTTGCTGCGTGTGATGGAAGCGTGGATCGCGCATTTCCTCGGCGTTGCGGTGGCGATTCGCGTCGAGCGCCAGATCGACGACGCGCACTGGCGCTGGCACGTGGGACTCGACGCCGAGGCGAGCGGTATCCTGAACGACCTTTACAATCGACAGCCGGTCGACGAGGCGCGGATGCATCGGCTGCTGTGCCTGTTCCGCCTGGACTTCGTCGATCCGAACGACATGCGGAGCGCGATCGCCGGCCGGCCGGTGTGGCTTGCGATGGCGATGGACGAGCGCAATCGCCTCGTGCTGAAGCCGCAGAACCTGCTGATCAACCTGCCCCTCGCACGGCCGCAATGATGGCATTGCCCGAAATGAATTCGAAATCGTCGAGCCGTTCCGCTGCGAAGCTCGGCATCGTCGCTGCCTGTGCCGTCGTCGCCGCATGCGCGCAACCCGAGGCGCCGTCGCAGCCAGCCGCCTCGTCGAAGGCGGTTTCCTCTGCAGCGCCCTCGGAGGTGACGCCGCCGCCGGCCGATCATGGTCCCGTCGCGCCGCTCGCGTGGCTTGCCGGGTGCTGGCAGGGTACCGTCAACCAGCGCGATTTCCGCGAGCAATGGCTGCCGTATCGCGGCGGCATGCTCGTCGGCGCCGGCCAGCAGGTGATGAAGGGCGCGATGCAGGATTACGAATTCCTGCGTATCGAGGCGCGT
The DNA here is from genome assembly GCA_035605875.1 of Casimicrobiaceae bacterium. Classification (GTDB taxonomy): domain Bacteria; phylum Pseudomonadota; class Gammaproteobacteria; order Burkholderiales; family Casimicrobiaceae; genus VBCG01. The sequence continues at coordinate 39,460 of DATNGN010000028.1, read as the reverse complement.
TCCGATGGCGTCTACTTTTCGCAATTCGGCGGCGATCGCAAGGAAGCGTCGTTCCGGCTCGCGGGCACGACGACCGACAAGAAGGACACGATCTTCACGTTCGCGAATACGTCGTCCGGCTTTCCCGCGCGCCTCGTCTATCGGCGCGGCACCGATGGCTGGCTCTACGAGACCATCGAAGGGTCGTTGAACGGCAGCGACAAGAAGGTGATCTATCCACTGCGCCGCGTCGATTGCGAGACCGGCGAGCTGATCCTTAAGTAGGCGCAACGATGGGCGACGACGCGCCGAACGTTGCGCCGAAGAGCGCTGCGCTCGCGAGCTTCGAGCGGATGCTCGCGTCGGGGAGGGACAGTGCGCTGCTGCGCTATTCGATCGGCAACGAGCACGTCAAGGCCGGCAATTTCGCTGCGGCGATCGACGCGCTCGAACACGCCGTGACACTCGATGCGACGTACACGGCGGCATGGAAGCTCTATGCGAGCGCGCTCGAGCACGCCGGCCGGCATGCGGACGCGCTCGATGCTTACCGGCGGGGCATCGTCGTTGCGCGCCAGCGCGGCGACCGGCAGGCGGAGAAGGAGATGACGGTCTTCGCGCGGCGGATCGAAAGGCGGATGTGATGCCCCCGCGCTCGCAGCGTACGCTGCTTCGCTGCCCCCTCACGGGGCGGATTTGCGCCTCGGGACGGCCCTTCGGCGCGGATGTGATCCCGCCACGCGTCAATGTGGTGTGTCGATCTGGGCGACGCCGCGATTCGCGAGCTCGTCCGCGCGGTGATTGCCCGGCGTATCGGCATGGCCGCGCACCCAGTGCCAGCGGATCCGATGATGCGCGCGCAGCGCGTCGAGCTCGCGCCAGAGATCCGCGTTCTTGACCGGCTTGCGGTCGCTCGTGCGCCAGCCGTTCTTCTTCCACGTGTGGATCCAGCTCTCGATTCCCTGCTTCACGTATTGGGAATCGAGGTAGAGGTCGACGTCGCAGGTCCGCGTCAGCGCCTCGAGCGCCCGGATGACGGCCGTGAGCTCCATCCGGTTGTTCGTCGTCTGCCGCTCGCCGCCAAAGATTTCCTTCTCGCGCTCGCCGGATATCAGAAGCGCACCCCAGCCGCCCGGGCCCGGGTTGCCCTTGCACGCGCCGTCGGTATAAATGATGACCTCACCGCTGCCGAGGCCGGCGGACACGTCGTTGCTCAACGCCGCCGATGCGTGGTCAGACCCTCGCGCGCACCGGCCGCCGGCGCGAGCGCCTTCTTGCGCCGCTCGCGTCGCTGCCACGTCGGCGTGATGAGTCGCATGCCGAGCACCTTCTTCGTTGCGCGAAGGTAATAGACGCCGCCGGTGATCGGCCACCAGCGATCGCCGGTGCGCTCGAAGAACGAGAAGCGCCGCAGCCACTTGTCCTGCGCGAACGGCGGCACGTAACAGTCGAAGGCGCCGCCAATGACGTCGAAGCCGAGGAGCGACAGCCAGTCCTTCAATCGATAGAGGGCGATGAAGTTGCCGTTCCACGGCGGTGTCGCGCCGCGCCCGAAATAGCGCTTCGTGCCGAAGAGCGAGAACGGATTGAAGCCCGCGATGACGATCTGGCCTTCGGGCCTGATCACGCGCCAGGCTTCGCGCAGCATCAGGTGCGGATCATCGGTGAACTCGAGCGCATGCGGCATCACGATCAGGTCGATCGTGTTCTCGGCGAACGGAAGGCCGTGCGGATCGCCGATGATGTCGGCCGGTGGATCGTAGTCGAGCGTCCAGCGCGACACGATGCGGCTTTGCGCGAGGAACGAACATTCGGGGAGCCCGATCTGAAGCGCATGGAAACCGAAGATGTCCGCGACGGTCAGGTCGAAATAGGTTTGCTCGCGTTCCCTGAGGTACTCTCCGAGCGGTGTGGAGAGCCATGCCGCGAATTTCATCGACACGCTGTCTGCAGCGCCGGAGGATCGATCCATGATCTCGATTATCCCCATCCCCGCATTCAGGGACAACTACATCTGGGCCGTCCGAAGCGGCGACCGCGCGGCCGTCGTGGATCCAGGCGACGCCGCACCCGTCCTCGCATGGCTCGATGCCAACGGCGTCGAGTTGACGGCGATCCTCGCGACGCACCATCACGCCGATCATGTCGGCGGCGTTCCCGCGCTTCGCGCGCGCTTCGACGTGCCGGTGCTCGGGCCGGCGCACGAGGACATTCCGCTGCGCACGCACGCGCTCGGCGAAGGTGACCGCATCGCGGTGCCCGGCATCGATCTGCTGCTGTCGGTGTTCGACATTCCCGGGCATACCGCGGGTCACATCGCGTATTACACGATGCCGCCCGATCCGCTCGTGTTCTGCGGCGACACGCTGTTCGCAGCCGGGTGCGGGCGACTCTTCGAAGGCACCCCCGAGCAGATGTGGTCGTCGCTGTCGAAGCTTGCAGCGCTCGATCAGAACACGCGTGTCTATTGCGGCCACGAATACACGCTCGCCAACCTGCGCTTTGCCGCCGCCGTCGAGCCGCGGAGCACGGACATCGAAGCGCGCACCATCCACGAACGCGACAAGCGCCAGCGCGGCCTGCCCACGTTGCCGTCAACGATCGGCGCCGAACGTGCGACCAATCCGTTCGTCCGCTCGGCGCTACCGAACGTCATGGCGGCCGCCGCCGCGCATGCAGGGCGTGCGATCGACGACGCGGTCGACGCGTTCGCGACGCTGCGCGACTGGAAGAACGGTTTTGCATGACGCGCGGATTCGCGCCAGCGCGCGCCGCGGGTTGACGCTCCGCGCGATGCGTCCTACCATCGCCGAAATTTTTGTTCATGACAACCCGCGATACCTGAGTGCACTATCGACGAACCCTGATCCTCTCGGCCGTGCTCGCACTCGCAGCATGCGCGACGACGCCACCCGAGCCACCGGCCGTACCTCCGCCTGCTTCGTCGACGCCGCTTCCGGTGATCGACTTCCCGCCCGCACCCTCTCCGATCGTCCTCGTCAATCCGTTCGACGGCTCCCCAGCCGACCTCGAGCCGTTGCCGCCGTCACCCGGGGATTTGTGGGATCGCATCGTGCGCGGCTATGCGATTCCCGACATCCAGGGGCCGCTCGTCGAGAAGTGGGAGCAGTGGTACGCGGAGCGTCCCGACTATGTCGCGCGGATGGTCGAGCGCAGCCGCCGCTATCTCTATCACATCGTCACCGAGGTCGAGGCGCGCGGAATGCCGTCGGAAATCGCGCTGCTGCCGATCGTCGAAAGCGCGTTCAATCCGAACGCACTGTCGGTGAGCCGCGCGTCGGGCATCTGGCAGTTCATGCCGCAGACCGGCAAGACGTACGGGTTGAAGCAGAACTGGTGGTTCGATTCACGCCGTGACGTGATCGCGGCAACGAGTTCGGCGCTCGATTACCTGCAGACGCTGAACGCCGAATTCAACGACTGGCAGCTGTCGCTCGCCGCCTACAACTGGGGCGAGGGCAACGTGCGGCGCGCCGTCGCACGCAATCGCGCGAAGGGTCTGCCGGTCGATCTCGCGAGCCTGCGCAACGTTCCCGACGAAACGCGCAACTACGTGCCGAAGCTGCAGGCGGTGAAGAACATCATCGCCGATCCCGCGAAGTACGGCCTCGCGATGGCCGACGTGCCGAATGCACCGTACTTCACGGTCGTGCGCACGACCGTCCGGATGGACGTGAAGCGCGCCGCCGAGCTCGCGGAACTGCCGCTCGACGAGTTCCTGGCATTGAATCCGCAGCACAACCGCCCGGTGATCTCCGGCGCCGACGAATACGCGATCCTGCTGCCGATCGACAAGGCCGAAGTCTTCGCGGCGAAGCTCGACCTCGTCGCGCAGCCGCTCGTCTCGTGGCAGGCGCACCGGATGAAACGCGGCGAGACGTTGCCGCAGGTGGCGGCGCGCTACGGCATGTCGATCGAGACGCTGCGCTCGGTGAACGGGATCGGCCCGCGCGAAACCGTGCCGACCGGATATGCGCTGCTCGTGCCGATGCAGCGACCGACCGAGGAGGCCGCCGCGTCGCTCGAGGACGCGGTGTTCACGACGGTGCCGATGAACCGGACGTTCTACTACACGGTGCGCCGCGGCGACACGCTGACGGAGGTCGCCGCGCATTACGGCGTCACGGTGTCCGATCTCAAGCGATGGAATCACCTGACGCGCGAAACGGTGCGGACCGGGCAGAAGCTGCGCGTCACGAGCGACGTGCCGACGGCGCGAAGCGCCGGCGTCCATCGCCACGGACATGCGGTGCGCGTCCACCACGCGGGCAGCCATCGCGGTACCGCCGCGGTGCGGACGGCCGGTGCGGGCGGCAGCGGCAAGCGCAAGGCATCGTCGATGACCAGCGCCGCGGTCAAGCCGTAAAACCGAACTGAGTTTCGGAGACGATTTGCTGCAGACAGGTCGTCTCTGACCCCAAAAACGAAACGGGCAACGCATGGCGTCGCCCGTTTCACGTCCGTCACACGTCTGCGACGGAATGGATCGAAGAAGCGTTACTTCTTCTTCGCGGCTCTCTTCTTTGCGGTCTTCCGTGCGCCCTTACGGCGCGGCGCGGCCTTCTTCTTGGCGCCGCGCTTGGTCGCCCGCTTCTTCGGGGCCGCACGCTTTTTCGTCGCGCGCTTCTTCGTTGCCTTCTTGGCAGCCCGCTTCTTCGGGGCGGCGCGCTTCTTCGTCGCCTTCTTGGCAGCCCGCTTCTTCGGGGCGGCCTTGCGGGTGGTCTTGCGAGCCTTCTTCGCCGCCTTCTTCGGCGCGGCGGCCTTGCGCTTGCGCGCCTTCTTCTTCGGCGCCTCGGCCGAAGCCGCGGGCGTCATCATCGACATCATGTCAGCCATCATCGTTGCTTCTCCTGTCTGAGTTCATGTGACTGTTATGGTGCTTCATCGCAGGTGTCGCCGGCCGGCAGGGAGGAAGCGCACTGATGCATCAAATTCGAGCTACCCCCTTGACAAATCCATTGACACCTGCTGCCAGCATTGTAGCCACGTTTGGCGCTTTTGCAACATTTCGAACCCGCATCGCACGTTTGGTTCGTGCATTGTTGCGAATTCGCACACGTTCGAGCACGCGCGAGCGCGCGCGTCAGCGTGCTGATCGCGGCGGCAAGCGCGTCTCGTGCGCGATCAGTTCGGCGAGCGTTTCGCGGCGGCGGATCAGATGCGCGACGTCGCCGTCGACGAGCACTTCGCACGCGCGCGGCCGCGCGTTGTAGTTAGAGCTCATCGCCATCGCATACGCGCCGGCGCTGCGCACGGCGAGAAGATCGCCCTCGGCGAGCGCGAGCATGCGCTCGTGCGCGAGGAAATCGCCGCTCTCGCAGATCGGACCGACGATGTCGTAGCGCGCCGCGTCCTGCGACCGGGGACGCACGGCGTCGACGGCGTGCCATGCGCCGTAGAGCGCGGGGCGCAGAAGGTCGTTCATCGCCGCATCGACAACCGCGAAGCGGCGCTCGCCCGCTGCCTTGACGACGCGCACGCGCGTCAGCAGCACGCCGGCGTCGGCGACGAGGCGCCGGCCCGGCTCGAACAGAAGGTGCTCTTTCCGCCCTCGCATCAGCTCGCGCACCATCGCCGCGTAGTCGCCGATGGCGACCGGCGCTTCATCGCAATAGCGCGTGCCGAGTCCGCCGCCGAAGTCGACGTGCGAGATCGCGATGCGTTCGGCGGTCAGTGCGTCGACGAGCGACAGCATCTTCACCGCCGCTTCCCGATACGGCGCGAGCTCCGTGATCTGCGAGCCGATGTGCATGTCGATGCCGCGGACGTCGATCGACGGCATCGCGGCCGCGCGCCGGTAGAGCGCGTACGCGGAGTCGGTGTCGACCCCGAACTTGCTCTCCCGCAGCCCGGTCGCGATGTACGGATGCGTCCGCGGATCGACGTCCGGATTCACGCGGAAGCTGATCGGCGCGCGCATGCCCATGCGGGAGGCGACCGCGGCGAGGTGATCGAGCTCGGCCGGCGATTCGACGTTGAAGCAGAGGATGCCGGCCGCGAGTCCCGCTTCCATCTCCGCATCGCTTTTGCCGACGCCGGAAAATACGACCTTGCGCGGGTCGCCGCCCGCGGCCTGCACGCGCGCGAGCTCGCCGCCCGAGACGATGTCGAAACCGCTGCCAAGCGATGCGAAGAGGTCGAGGATGGCGAGCGTCGGGTTCGCCTTCATCGCATAGCAGACGAGATGCGGAATGCCGTCGAAGGCGGCGTCGAATTCGCGGAACGCGTCGGTCAGCGTCGCGCGCGAATAGACGTAGCACGGCGTGCCGAAGCGCTGCGCGATCGCCGACAGCGCGGTGCGTTCGGCGTGGAGCTCGCCGTCGACGTAACCGAAGCCGCGCACGCTGCTCGCGGGCGTCACTGCGTTCCGGTCGAGTTCGGCGGCGGAAGGGCAGGCGACGTTGTCGCGGGCGGCGTCGCCGGATTCGTCGTCGTCGCTGTCGACGGTGCGCCAGGCGCCTTCGGCGGCGGCCGAAGCGGCCCCCTGATGCCGCACGCGGCGAGTGTCGCCATCAGCGCGGCGGCGACTGCGGCGCGAAGCGCGAACGCGCAGATCGATTGACGTGACATCGTCGCAAATCCTAGCATGCTCCGATGGACGAATCGGCCTTCGTCGCCGCGGCTGACGCAACGCTCGACAGGATCGGCCTCGCGCTCGATGCAGCGCTCGAAACGAGCGATGCCGACCTCGACTGGTCGCTGCGCGACGGCGTGCTGACGATCGAATGCGGCGACGAAAGCCGCATCATCGTCAACCGTCACGTGCCGAACCGCGAGATCTGGGTTGCGGCGAAATCGGGCGGCCATCACTTTCGCGCGCGCGACGGCCGCTGGCACGACACCCGCGACGATGCCGAGCTGGGTGCATCGCTCGCGCGATTGCTGAAGGCGCAGGCGCGCATCGTCGTGCGGATGCCCGAGTTGCCGGCGCCGTGAGGCAACCGCGGCGTCAGGACGCGAGCAGCGCCGTCCAGTCGTCGAGGTCGCGCCGCAGGTCCGCGTGTCCCGGGACCAGCGTTTCGACGACGCCCCAGAACCGCCGCGAGTGATTGAGCTCGACGATGTGCGCGACCTCGTGCGCGACGACGTATTCGGCGAGCGGCGGCGGCAGCTGCACGAGGCGCCAGTTGAGCCGGATCTCGCCTTTGGCGTTGCAGCTTCCCCATTCGCTGCGCGCGTTCGAAAGCCGCACCGCCGCCGCCTGCGCGCCCACTTTCGCGACGTAGTGCGCGACACGCCCGGCGACGAGCGTCCATGCCTGGTCGCGCAGCCATTGCCGGACGCATTCGGCGACCAGGCGCTCGTCATGCGCGTGCGGATGACGAACGAAGACGTGAAAGAGGTCCGCGGCGATTGCCGGGTGCCGCGCCGGATAGACGGCGAGCGAAAGCGACGCGCCGCGAAACGCAATCGGCGCACCGGTCTTCCATTCGCGCGGCATCACGTCGCGCCGGCGCGCGCGCCACTCGGCGAGCGAGCGCAGGATCCAGCCCGCGCGCTCGACGAGCGCCGCCTCGACGTCGCGCAGCGACACCCAGCGCGGCGCACGCACGGTCAAGCCTTCGAAGTGCACTTCCATGCCGATCGAGCGGCGGCGTGCGCGGATCAGCCGGTAGTCGACCAGCCGTCCATCGAGTTTCACGCGGCGCAGCGTTCCGTCGGTGGCGCGCGGATCGTCGGCAACGAGCGGCTCGAGCTTCATCCGCGCGTCAATCGGTCCGGGCCGAGCGCGGATCGCCGAGGCGCGTCACCTCGTTTTCGATCCACGTCTCGACGGCCTGCATCAGCCGGCCGGGGTCCATCGCGTCCGCGGCGATCGGCCTGCCGATCGACAGCGTGATCGTTCCCGGTCGCTTGCCCATCACGCCTTTCGGCCACAGCCAACCGGCGTTGTGCGCGATCGGCAGGATCGCCGTCTTCATCTCGATGGCGAGCCGCGAGGCGCCGGTCTTGTAGCGCACGCGCTTGCCGGCGGGAATGCGCGTGCCTTCGGGATACAGGATGATCCAGAAGCCCTGTGTGAAGCGTTCGCGGCCCTGCTTCGCGATCTGGGTCATCGCGTCCTGCCCGGCCTTGCGATCGATCGTGATCGGCGAAGCGAGCCTGAATCCCCAGCCGAAGAACGGCACCGACAGCAGCTCCTTCTTCGCAACGTAGGCGAGCGGCGGCAAAAGACGCGACAGGAACAGCGTCTCCCAGGTGGAACTGTGCTTGCATGCGACGATCAGCGGCGCCTTTCCGACATTCTCGATCCCGATCACCCGGTGGCGGATTCCGCAGATGACGCGCGCCGCCCACAGGTTCAGCGCGCACCAGCAGGTGATGAAGCGATAGCGCGGAATGCGCGGGAGCCAGAAGAGCGCGAGGACGAGCAGCGCGTACGGCGGCGTCACGATTATCTGGAACAGCGCGAAGGCGAGCGACCGCAAAACCGACCCCGTTCCGGCCGTCGTTCGTTCGCGCGAGTCGACCGAGGTGAACAGAACCTACTCCGCGGCGAGCAGCGCCGATGCGACGAACGCGAGATCGGGGAAGATCATCGTGCTCCGCGGAAAGCCGCCGTCGCGCAGCGTCTTCTCGCCCTTGCCGGTCAGCACCAGCATCGGCTGCGCACCGACGGTCTCGGCGGCCTGCAGGTCGCGCAGGCCATCGCCGACGACGCCGACGCCCGACAGGTCGACGTTGAAGCGCAACGCGATCTCACGCAGCATCCCCGCCTTCGGCTTGCGGCATTCGCAGCGCGACTCGGCGGTGTGCGGGCAGTAGAAGATCGCGTCGACGCGTCCGCCGGCGTGCACGAGCGCACGGTGCATCTTGTCGTGGATCGCCGCCAACGTCGAGAAGTCGAGCAGGCCGCGTCCGACGCCCGATTGATTCGTCGCGACGACGACGCGGTAACCCGCGTGATTGAGCCGCGCGATCGCTTCCAGGCTTCCCGGAATCGGGCGCCACTCGTCGGGCGACTTGATGAACTCGGGGCTGTCGTGATTGATGACGCCGTCGCGATCGAGCACGATCAGCTTCGTCGCACGGCTCTGCACGATGCCTTCCGATGCCGGCGCCATCGTCGCTACGCGTGACCCGTCAGGTGGCGAGCCGCGAGATGTCGGCGACGCGATTCATCGTGCGGGCGACGCGGTCGAGCAGCGCGAGCCGGTTCGAGCGGAGCTTCGCATCGTCGACCATCACCATGACATCGTCGAAGAAGCGGTCGACGGCCGGCTTCGCCGTCGCGAGCGCCTTCAGCGCGCCGGTGTAGTCGCCGTTCTCGACATCGCGATCGACGTCCGGGGCAAGCTTTGCGAGCGTCTCGAAGAGATCGCGCTCGGCGCCGTCGGTCAGCCGCCGCTCGTCGACGTCGGGCGCTGTCTCGGTCCCGCTCTTGCGCAGGATGTTGACGATCCGCTTGTTCGCCGCCGACAGCGCGGCCGACTCGGGAAGCGACTCGAAAGCCTTCACCGCGGCGAGGCGATCGGGGACGAGATCGATCCGTTGCGGTCGTTGCGCGAGCACCGCTTCGATCTGGTTCGCCGTGTAGCCCTGCTCGCGCAGATGCCCGCGCAGGCGCTCGTAGAGGAAGTCAGCGAGCGCATCCGGCACCGGCTTTGCCGATGGCACACCGTCGAACGCCTGGAACGCGAGGCCGATCAGCTCGCCGAGCGGGATCGCGATGCGCTTCTCGATCAGGATGCGCAGCACGCCGAGGCCCGCGCGCCGTAGCCCGAACGGATCCTTGTCGCCGGTCGGCACGGCGCCGATGCCGAAAAGACCGGCGAGCGCTTCAAGCTTGTCGGCGAGCGCGACCGCCTGCGCAACCGGCGCCTCCGGAAGCGCATCGCCGGCGTAGCGCGGCCAATAGTGCTGGGCGATCGCGTCGGCGACTTCGGGCGCTTCGCCGTCGTGCAGCGCGTAATAGCGGCCCATCGTGCCCTGCAGCTCCGGGAACTCGCCGACCATGTCGGTGACGAGATCCGCTTTCGCGAGCAGCGCCGCGCGCTCGGCCAGCGCGACGTCGGCGCCGATCCGCGGTGCGATGCCGCACGCAAGAAAACGCAGCCGTTCGACCCGACGCCCAAGCGTGCCGAGCTTGTTGTGATAGACGATGCCGGCGAGGCGCGGCACACGATCGACGAGCGGCGTCCGGCGGTCCTGATCGTAGAAGAACTTCGCGTCGGCGAGCCGCGCGCGCAGCACGCGCTCGTTGCCGCGGATGATTGCCGACGGATCGGTGGTTTGCACGTTGCTGACGACGAGGAAACGGTTCGAAAGCGCGCCGGCCGCATCGGCCAGCGCGAAATACTTCTGGTTCTGCTGCATCGTCAGGATCAGGCACTCCTGCGGCACGGCGAGAAACGCCGGATCGAACGTGCCCGCATAGACGGCCGGCCATTCGACGAGACCCGTCACCTCGTCGAGCAACGCATCGGGCGCCATCACGCGCGAACCCTGCGCGGCCTTCCCGAGTCCGCGGACGACCGCTTCGCGCCGCGCGGCGAACGACGGCAGAACCTTGCCCTCCGCCTCGAGCGTGGGTGCGTACGCGTTCGCCGTCTCGATCGCAAGGTCAGCGCGGCTTGCGAAGCGATGGCCGCTGGTCGTTCGTCCGGCATCGAGTCCGAGCGCATGCACCGGAACCACGTCGCTGCCATGCAGCGCGACCAGCCGGTGCGCGGGACGCACGAACGCGACGTCGTTGTAGTAGCTTCCCGCCGCCGCGTAGTGCATGACCTTCGGAATCGGCAAGCGCTCGATCGCGATGTTCAGCGCTTCCTGCAATGCGGCGGCGAGCGTCGCACCCGGTACGATGCGTCGCAGGTAGACGTAGTCGGCCTTGCCGTCGGACGCGCTGTAGAGATGCTCGCCGCCGCGCGGCGACTCGAAGGCGAGATGCTCGCGTCCAAGTGATGCGAGCTTCTTGCGCAATGCCTGCGTCGCGGCGCCGTTCGCATCGCGCGCGACCTTGTTCGGCATCAGCTTGTCGACGGCTTCGGCGTCGAGGCCCCTGCTGCGAACGTCGGTGATCGATGTCGCGAGCCGGCGCGGCGTCGCGTACGGCGCGGCGACGCTCGCGTCGGTCAGGACGCCGCGGCGCGCAAGCTCGGCGACGATCGTGTCGGCGAATGCGCTGCCGAGCGACTTGAGTGCCTTCGGCGGCAGCTCTTCCGTGACGATTTCGACGAGGAGCGTGTGCGCTTCCCCCTCACCCGCCGCGCTCGCGCTCGGCGCCCTCTCCCCTCCGGGGAGAGGGTTGGGGTGAGGGGCATCGGTGGCCATCATGCCGTCGCCGCTGCGGCATTCCTGCGCAGCGCCGGCGGCAGCATCGGGAAGCCCAATGCTTCGCGCGAATCGACGTACGCCTGCGCGACCTCGCGCGACAGTGCACGGATGCGCGCGATGTACGCGGCCCGTTCCGTCACCGAGATCGCGCCGCGCGCGTCGAGCAGATTGAACGTGTGCGCGGCCTTGAGGATCATCTCGTAGCCGGGCAGCGGCAGGCGCGCTTCGAGCAGGCGCTTCGCCTCGCCTTCGTAGAACGCGAAGAGCTCGGAGAGCCGCGGCGCATTCGACTGCTCGAAGTTGTACGTCGACTGCTCGACCTCGTTCTGATGGTAGACGTCGCCGTACGTGAGCGTGCGCTCGACGCCGTTGGCGTGCGTCGTCGTCCACACCAGGTCGAACACGTTCTCCCGGCCCTGCAGATACATCGCGAGGCGCTCGAGCCCGTAGGTGATCTCGCCGGTGATCGGATTGCAGTCGAGGCCGCCCACCTGCTGGAAATACGTGAACTGCGTCACCTCCATGCCGTTCAGCCAGACTTCCCAGCCGAGTCCCCACGCGCCGAGCGTCGGGTTCTCCCAGTCGTCCTCGACGAAGCGCACGTCGTTTTGCGCGAGGTCGAACCCGAGCGCCGCAAGCGACCCGAGATACAGATCGAGGATGTCGGAAGGCGCCGGCTTCAGCACGACCTGGTACTGGTAGTAATGCTGCAGGCGATTCGGATTCTCGCCGTAGCGGCCGTCCTTCGGCCGCCGCGACGGCTGCACGTACGCGGCGCGCCACGGCTCGGGACCGAGCGCGCGCAGGAACGTCGCCGTATGCGACGTGCCGGCGCCGACTTCGATGTCGTATGGCTGCAATAGCGCGCAGCCGCGATCGCCCCAGTAATGCTGCAGCGTCAGGACGATCTGCTGGAAGGTCTGCATGCGATGCGAATCGAATGGATCGACCGGCGATTCTACCTGCGCCAACCGAGCGCGACCGCCGCGACGATCAGCACCGCGCACAACGCGAGCACGCCGATGTCGCCGACCCGGAGATACGGCGTTTCGCCGCTTTCGCCCTGCACGCTGACTTCGAGCACGCCCGTCGTGAACCACGGCAGCCGCGCGAACTCGCGGCCGTCGACGCCGATCGCCGACGTGATGCCGGTGTTCGTCGCGCGGAGCATCGGCCGGCCGAGCTCGAGCGCGCGCATCGCGGCGATCTGATCGTGCTGCTCGGCGGCGATCGAATGGCCGTACCACGCGTCGTTGGTCACGTTGACGAGCAGATGCGCGTCGCGCGCCGCGTAGCGGAGCTCGCTGCCGAAGGCGTCCTCGTAACAGATGTCGACCGCGACGCGCGCACCGGCGACCGACAGCGCGGGTTGCGTCGCACCGCCGCGCGACTGGTCGGCGAGCGGAATCGAAAGCACCGAGCGGATGAACCAGCCGATGATCGGCTTCAGCGGGATCGTTTCGCCGAACGGCACGAGATGATTCTTGCGATAGAACTGCAGCGGGCTCGTGCCGAGCGCGACGACGGTGTTGTAATAGCGCGGCTCGTCGCCGGCCTTTTCGGGCGGCAACGCGGTGAACAGGCCGACCAGCACGTCGCCGTCGCGCGCGATCGCCGTGCGGATCATCGACAACAGCACGGCATCGGGAATCTCGTCGGAGAACATCGGAAACGCGCTCTCTGGCAACACGATCAGCCGGCCGCGGCTTTGCGCGACGAGGTTCAGATACCGGTCGAACGTCTCGCTGCGGAACTTCGGATCGAACTTGAGCCCCTGCAGCACGTTGCCCTGCACGAGCGACACCGCGACCGGTGCACCCGACGGCTGCGTCCAGCGGACGCTCGAAAGCCCGATGCCGCCGGCCGCGAGCACGATCGCGCAGGCCAGCGACGCAAACGCGCGACGCCGCGCGGTCGCGGCGAGCGCATCGGTGAAGAGCACGACGAGCCCGGCGATCAGCGCGATCGCGAGCGTGACGAGATACACGCCGCCGATCGGCGCGTAACCGCGCACGAGGCCGTCCGGCACCTGCGTGTAACCGAGTGCGAGCCATGGAAAGCCGGTGAAGAGATAGCTCCGGATCCATTCGGTCGCCGTGAACGCCGCGGCGGCGACGATCACGCGCGGCCACGTGCCTGCACGCGTGAAGCGAACCGCGACGTAGCCGGCGAGGGCCGGCCACAGCGAAAGGTAGGCGGTGAGAATCGCGATCGCGATCGCCGCAAGCCACCCGTCCATGCCGCCAAAATTGACGAGCGCGATCGTGAGCCACGACGAGCCGGCACCGAACAGACCGACGCCGAACGCGAACCCCTGCAGCGCCGCGGTCCACGCCGAATCGACGCGAAGCCACAGGTACATGAGCAGCGCGAGCGTGACGAAGATCGCACCCGACACGCCAAACGGTGCGAACGCGAACACGCTTGCGGCCCCGGCCGACGCAGCGAGCGTCAGCGACAGCGTGTGACCGCCCCACGCTTGCGGCTCCTCGGCGCTTGTATGGATAACCCTGTGGGCTGCGCGCTTCGGGGCTGATTCGCGCTTGGGGCGGCCCTGCGCGCTCATGGCGCGGCGCGCGCTGCGGTCATTGAGAGCGGATCACGCGGTCTCTTCGCCGGGCGGCGGCGCGATGCGTTCGACCTGAAGCGTATAGAGGCGCCGGCTGTCGGCGCGAAGCACCCGGAAGCGGAACGGGCCGACGCTCGTCACCTCGCCACGCTTCGGCAGCCGGCCGAACGCCTTCAGCACAAGGCCGCCGACGGTGTCGAAATCCTCGTCCTCGAACGACGTGCCGAACTGCGCATTGAAGTCGGCGATCTCGGTCTGCGCCTTGACGCGGAAGCGGTCGTTCGCCTCCGGAATGATGTTGTCCTCGCTCTCGTCGAAGTCGTACTCGTCCTCGATGTCGCCGACGATCTGCTCCAGCACGTCCTCGATCGTCACGAGTCCCGACACGCCGCCGTACTCGTCGACGACGATCGCGATGTGGTTGCGGTTCGCGCGAAACTCGCGCAGCAGCACGTTGAGCCGCTTCGATTCGGGAACGAACACGGCGGGCCGCAGGATGTCGCGCAGGTTGAACGCCTCGGGATCGGCGTAATAGTTCAAAAGCTCCTTCGCGAGCAGGATGCCGGTCACGTCATCCTTCGACTCGCCGATCACCGGGAAGCGCGAGTGCTTCGTCTCGATGACGACCGGCATGAACTCGAGCGGCGAATCGTCGACGGACACGCAGTCCATCTGCGCGCGCGGGATCATGATGTCGCGCACCGTCGTCTCCGACACCGACAGCACGCCCTCGATCATCGACAGCGCGTCGGCGTCGATCAGGCGGTGCTCGTAGGCGCCGCGCAGCACTGCGACGAGGTCGTCGCGGTCCTCGGGCTCGCGCGTCAGGAGCGCCGAGAGCCGCTCGAGCAGCGAGGGCTTGTCGTCGGGAGAATCGAACGGCGTTGCCATCCGTCAGTAGGGGTTCTCGTACCCCAGGTCGCGGAGCAACGCGATTTCCCGCGCTTCCATTCGCGCGGCGTCGTCGTCGCGCTCGTGGTCGTATCCCTGCAGATGCAGCATGCCGTGGATCACCAGGTGCGCGTAATGCGCTCGTAGCGTCTTGCGCTGCGCCCGCGCCTCCTTCGCGATGACCGGCGCGCACAGGACGATGTCGCCAGCAAGCGACACTCCGTCATCGTACACGAATGTGAGCACGTTCGTCGCGTAGTCGCGGCGACGATAGCGGCGGTTCAACGCGCGCGCCTCGCGTCCATCGACGATGCGAATCGTGACGGCGGCATCGCGTTCGAGCGTCGCTTGCGCGATGCGGCGAAGCGCGATCGGCGACGGCACGTCGGCGTCGACGGTCGATTGCACGGTGAAGCGGAGGCGCGCGACGCGCTCTCCCCGCGAGCGGGAAGAGGGGCGGGACGAGGGGTTCGATCTGCCGCGCCTACTCGCTCGTGTCGCGATCAGCGAACCACCCTCCGCACTGCGTGCTTCGGGGCTAATTCGCGCTCGGGGGCGGCCCTTCGCGCTCATCGGGCTACCCTCCGCACTGCGTGCTTCGGGGCTAATTCGCGCTCGGGGGCGGCCCTTCGCGCTCATAGGCATCGATGATCTTCTGCACGAGGGGATGGCGTACGACGTCGGCGCTCGTGAAGCGCACGAACGCGATGCCGCGCACGTCCTTCAGCACGCGCTCGGCCTCGATCAGCCCGCTCTTCTGGCCGCGCGCGAGATCGATCTGCGTGACGTCGCCGGTAATGACCGCACGCGTGCCGAAGCCGATGCGCGTCAGGAACATCTTCATCTGCTCCGGCGTCGTGTTCTGCGCCTCGTCGAGGATGATGAACGAATGATTGAGCGTGCGCCCGCGCATGTAGGCAAGCGGCGCGAGTTCGATCGTCTGCCGCTCGAGCAGCCGCGCGGCCTTGTCGAAGCCCATCAGGTCGTAGAGCGCGTCGAACAGCGGCCGCAGGTATGGATCCACTTTCTGCGCGAGATCGCCGGGCAGGAAGCCGAGCCGCTCGCCCGCTTCGACGGCGGGACGCACGAGCACGATGCGCTTCACGGTGTCGCGCTCGAGCGCATCGACGGCACAGGCGACGGCGAGATACGTCTTGCCCGTTCCCGCGGGCCCGATGCCGAAACTGATGTCGTGCGTGCGGATCGCATCGAGATATGCGATCTGGTTCGGCGTGCGGCCGTGCAGATCGGCGCGACGCGTGCGGAGCGCCGGCGTGTCGTCGGCAAACACTTCCCCCTCACCCCCACCCTCTCCCCGTGCGCGGGGAGAGGGTGCGAGATGCGGAGCGTCGAGCGGGCGAGGGGAACGCGCCGCGATCTCGACGAGGCCGAGCTGGATGTCGTCGACCGACAGCGGCTCGTGCGCCTCGCCATAGAAGCGCTGTAACGCGCGCGTCGCATGCGCCGCGGCGATCGGCGGGCCGCTCACCGTGAACGACGCGCCGCGACGTGCGATCGTGACGTCGAGCGCGGCTTCGATCTGGCGCAGGTTCGCGTCGAGCGGACCGCAAAGATTCGCGAGCGCGCGGTTGTCGAGGGGCGCGAGCGTCACCGTTTCGGTGACGCGCTCGATGCGGTTCCCCCGTCTTACATCTGTACCGTCATCCGGGGCGGCGAAACGCCCGGATCGGGGCGGCCCCGGACGGCGCGCGTCGCCGGACGTCGCGCGTCCGGCGACCTTCGCGCGCTGCGTCGCCTTCGTCAAACCGCCTGGCGGATGACCGGCGCCTTCTGCGCCTCGTCGAGCATCGCCGCCATCTCGAGCAGATGTGCCTTCGCTTCCTCCGACATCCGCCGCGTCGATGCGCGCGCCAGCTCGCTGCGCAGCCGCGTCGCGTCGACGCGAAGGAGCGCACGCGCATCGGCCGGCATCGCACCGGCCGGCTTCACGAGCGCATCGGCGACGCGCGTCACGTACTCGCGTTGCAGGTTGCGCCGGAAGAGCGTGATGTCCTTTCCGGTCTTCAACTCGCTCCACACCGCATCGTGCAGCCTGCCATAGAGCTCGGAGAGCTTCAACGCGTCGTGTGGATTGTCGACCTTCGCGGCGTTGTTCAGAAGCCGCTGCGCGATCGGCGCGCTCATCAGCGTGTCGAGCACGTGCCGCTGCAGCGACAGCACCTGCTGGTCGATCGACAGGTCGAGCGGCGGCGTCGGCCGTCCGAGTTCCTGCGCGTCGTCGATGTCGAACGTCGAGACCGTCATCTTGCGCAGGAACGACGGCGAGAAGTCGAAGCTGTCGGACGAGAGCACTTCGCTCGTCAGCATCGTGAGCGCTGCGCGCTGCTTCGTCACGTCGACCGGCGTGAACGGCTGGCGTCCGCTGCCCGCGTGGTCGCGCAGCGTCGTCAGGCCCCCGATGTATTTCGACGCGTAGAGGGCGCCCTGTCCCGCTTCGTTGAGGCCGCGCGTGAAATTGCGCCGCAGCACCGAATAGCTTTCGCCCGGCTGCAACGGCATGCTCTCGGTGCGTTGCCAGAGCTCGTGCACGAGCGCAAGACGCTTCTTCGCGTATTCGAGCGGATCGCGGCCGAGATCGAGCTGGTTCACCGCCGGGTCGATCGCGAAATACGACACGTCCTCGTCGGTCGAATAGGCGAGCCACGGCTCGCTCGAGCGCGATGCGATCTTCTCGAGCTCGGCCTTCTCGTGCTCGGGCGCGATCGGCTTGTACGCGTATTCGATCGCCCAGTAATCGTACGGCCCGAGCGTCGACATCGTGTACTCGCCCTGGCGCTCGCCCTTCACCGCGAGGTTCCATGGGTTGTATTCCATGACCGACCCGGAGATCCCATGCTCCGCGGTGAACGCGGGATCGGACAGCTCGGCTTCGGTGTATACGGTCGACGCGCGGAAGTTGTGCCGAAGGCCGAGCGTGTGACCGACCTCGTGCATCGTCACGCTCTTCAGGAACAGGTCGACGAACTTGTCGACGGCGGGGCTGCTCGGATCGAGGTCGCCGCGTGCCTCGAGCAGCGACATGCCGAACGCCGTTTCCTCGGCCGCCGCATCGTCGTAGTCGCAGGTTTCCGCGTCGGAGAACGCACGCGCATTGCCGCTCGTCGCCGCGGCGAACGCCGCGAAGGCGTCGCGGCGGGGCGGCAGGTACTCGCTGCGCAAGCTGCGCACGACGCGCACGTTGTTCGCGTCGATGCCGATGTCGGCATCGAGGATTTCACCGGTGCGCGGGTCGACGACCGAGGGTCCGATCGCGCCGTACGCCGTCTTCGCGACCGTCTGCCAGCGCACCGACGCGTGGCGAATGTCGGAGGTGTCGAAATCGGCGTCGTCGGGCTGTATCTCGACCTTGATCGCGTCCTTGAAGCCGATGCGCTCGAACGCCTTGTTCCATTCGAGGATGCCTTCCTTGATCGGCTCGCGATACTTGACCGGGATGTTGCGGTCGAGCCAGAACACGATCGGCTGCTTCGGCTCGGAGAGTGCGGCCGCCGGGTCCTTCTTCTCGAGCCGCCAGTGATTCGCGAAACGCTCGACGGGCACGCGCGGCACGTCGGACGTGAAGTCCAGCACTTCGGTCGTGAAGTAACCGACGCGTTCGTCGGCGGGGCGCGGCCGCATCGGCTCGTCGGGCAGCTTCGCGAACGTGTAGTGGTAGCCGATGAACATGCTGCGCGGATCGGGCAGCGTGATCGGTTGCGAAGGCTGCGGTCCCGATCCGCGACCAGGCATCGGCACCGCGAGCCGGCCGACCGCGTAATGCGCGGAGACTTCGAGGGTCACGTTGTCCGGTTCGCCGCGCGTCGTGCCGATCGACGAGTTGCGCGGGTCGAAGCCGTACGACTGGTGATACGTTTGATCGAGCATCGCGGCGCCGGCCGGGATGTCGGACAAAAGCAGCGCGTTCGCGTCGATCAGCACCGACTTGCGCTCCTGCGACGGCTGCGACGAAATCGGCGCGACGGCGAGCAGGCTGTCGGAGAATCCGGCCGCAACCGCGTACGCCTCGGGCGTGCCCGGCTTCGCCGTGTACTTGACGTTCTTCGCGATCAGCTGGACGGCGTTGCCGTGCTTGTGGAAGACGACGATCTGCGCGACACCGATCGGGTACGTCATCGCGCCGCCGAAGATACGGCTCTCGCCGATGCCCTGATTGATCGCCGACTTGAAGAAGTACGGCTTGTCGAACTGGTCAGGCGCAAGCTCGAGCCAGACCTTGTCGTCCTTGCGCCAGATGTTGAGAAGACCCTTCGTTTCGTTCGCATCCTTCACGACGTCGGCAAACGGTTTTGCGGATTGCTGCGCGGCTGCAGCGGCGGCCGCAGCGGCGGCGCCGGGACGCGCGGCACCGGGCGCTTCCGCGCGATTGTTGCCGGGCGGGTCGTCATGCGATGCACTCGCGACCGCCGCGGCGATCGCCGCGGTGTCGCTCGCCCTGGCGTTGGCATCGCCGCCCGAAATCGTCGCACAGCCGGACATCACGAACGGAGCGAGGATGCCGAGCGCAACGCTCACGCGGGAAAAGGCACGGTACGACATGAACGAGATATCTCCTGAATCGACACGGGGTTTCGCGAGGTCGCAAGGGCGACCGCGGCGAAGACCGTTCAAGCGGGCGTAAGTTCGCCGCGCAACGAATGCGGCAGCGCCGCCGTAATGTCGACGTCGACGTAGTTGTCGATCGACGCCCGGTCGCCTGCGAAATTGACGACCCGGTTGTTGTCAGTGCGCGCGGCCAGCTCGCGCGGGTTCTTGGCGGCCGCTCCGGTGACGAGCACGCGCTGTCGCGTGCCGACCATCCGTTCGCTGTTGGCCTTGTACTGGCTGTCGAGCAACGCCTGCAGACGCGCAAGCCGCGCCTGCTTCACGTCGGCCGGGACCTGGTCGGGCAGGTCGGCGGCCGGCGTCCCCGGACGCGGACTGTACGCGAAGCTGAACGCGCCGTCGAATTGGACGTCGTCGACGAGGCGCAGCGTCTTCTCGAAGTCGTCGTCGGACTCGCCGGGAAAGCCGACGATGAAGTCCGACGTGAGCGACAGGTCGGGCCGCCGCGCGCGGAGTCTTCGCACGATCGACTTGTATTCGAGCGTCGTGTAACCGCGCTTCATCGCCGCGAGCACGCGATCCGATCCCGACTGCACGGGCAGGTGCAGATGCGAGACGAGCCTTTCAACCGACGCATAGGCGTCGATCAGCCGCTGCGTCATTTCCTTCGGATGCGACGTCGTGTAGCGCAGCCGGTCGATGCCCGTTATCTCCGCCGCGTATTCGAGCAGCTGCGCGAGGTCGGCAGGTCCGCTCGAAGCTTCGGTCGGGCCGCGATACGCATTCACGTTCTGCCCGAGCAGCGTCACCTCCTTCACGCCCTGGAGCGCGAGATCGGCGATTTCGGTCAGCACGTCGTCGAACGGCCGCGACACTTCCTCGCCGCGCGTGTACGGTACGACGCAGAACGAGCAGTACTTGCTGCATCCTTCCATGATCGAGACGAACGCCGTCGCGCCTTCGACGCGGGGCGGCGGCAGGTGATCGAACTTCTCGATCTCGGGAAACGATATGTCGACCTGCGGCACACCCGATTCGCGCCGCGCGCGAATCATCGCCGGTAAGCGGTGCAGCGTCTGCGGACCGAATACGAGATCGACGTACGGCGCGCGCCGGACGATCGCAGAACCCTCCTGCGACGCAACGCAGCCGCCGACGCCGATCAGCAGGTCGGGGCGCTCGGACTTGAGCGCGCGCACACGGCCGAGATCGTGGAACACGCGCTCCTGCGCCTTCTCGCGCACCGAGCAGGTGTTGAACAGGATGACGTCCGCGTCGTCGGGGTGATCGGTCGGTTCGAAACCTTCGCGCGCGAGCACGTCGGACATGCGGTCCGAGTCGTACTCGTTCATCTGGCAGCCGAACGTGCGAATAAAAAGCTTGCGCGCCACAGTCATGCGTGAGGGGCGCAGGGCCGCCCCGAACCCCGAACTGCGCCCGCATGGGAGTCAGTGCAGCGGCGACGCCGCAAGCATGGGGGAAATCATCACGGAGGGGCGCAATTATAGCAAAGCATCGTACAATCGACGCTGCAGGTGTCCGCCGGACGGCGTCGTCGAGTCGACCGGTGGGTGAAACGGGAATGCGGTGCGCGCGCAAAGCCGCGCAATTCCGCAGCTGCCCCCGCAACGGTAAGCCGCAAGGCGAGCCCGGAGACCGGCCTGCGAGCCAGGGAACAGAGGTCAGGAAGCAGGGAACAGAAAATGCGCGTCAAGCATGCGCCTGTCCCGGTCCTGTTCCCCGGTGTCACAAAGCGTGGGGAAGCGGCATTCGATTCAGTCGCGGCGTAAGCGCGCTCGGCTGTTACCTGTTGCCCGTTCCCTGTTACCTGGTGAGCCGTGCGGGGTACTCACGGCATGACGCGGACCGCTCGCAATGCCTCCTTTCGTTTCGAAGTCGACGGCGCAGCCGCTTTGCCGGGTCGCGCCGCTCGTCGCGCTTGCATCGTTCGCGCACGCGCAGCCGCTGCCGCCTGCCGTGCTCGACCCGATCGTCGTCACCGCGACGCGCACGCCGCAGCGCCTGCTCGACCTGGTTGCCGACGTGACGGTGATCGACGCCGACGAGATCGCCCATAGCGGCGCACAAAGCGTCGCCGGCTTGCTGTCGCGGCAGCCCGGCGTCGAGATCGTTCGCAACGGCGGCCCCGGCTCGACGTCGGGCGTGTTCGTGCGCGGCGCAAACGCGGCGCAGACGCTCGTGCTGATCGACGGGATGCGCGTCGCATCCGCCTCGAGCGGCGCGACGGCGCTCGAGGCGATTCCGCTCGAGCAGATCGATCACATCGAGATCCTGCGCGGCCCAGCGTCGAGCCTCTATGGCGCCGACGCGATCGGCGGCGTGATCCAGGTGTTCACGCGCCGTGGCGCGAAGGGCGCGAACGCGAACGCGTCCGTTGGCTATGGAACGTTCGATACGTGGGCCGCAACGGTCGGTGTCTCGGGCGGGAACGATTTCGCGCGCGGCAGCGCCGAGATCGCCGACCGGCGCAGCCGCGGGTTCAACGCAATCGTCAACCCGGGCAATTTCAGCTACGACCCGGATCGCGACGGTTACCGCGACGCCAGCGTCACCGCGCAAGGCTCGCTGGACTTCGCGAGGGAACAGACGCTGTCGCTGCAATACTTCAAAAGCCGCCTGAACGACCAGTTCGATGCCGGCGACCATTTCGACGATCGCACGATCACGACGCTCGAGACGTGGCAGGTGGCGTCGAGCAATCGCCTCGCGCGCAACTGGACGTCGCGCCTCTCGTTCGGCGACGGCAGCGATCGGTCGGTGTCGAAGACGGGGTCCGGCGATTTTCCGTTCGACACCCACCAGCATCAATTCGCATGGCAGAACGACTTCGCGCTGCCGAAGGGCGATCTCACGCTCGCGCTCGAGCGGCGCGAGGAGCGGGTCGCCACCGATTCGGGATTCCCGGTGACCGGGCGCGACACGAACGCGGTGACCGCCATCTACCGCATCGACGTCGACGCGAACGCCGTGCAGGCGAACGTGCGGCACGACGACTCGAACCAGTTCGGCGGCAAGACGACCGGCGCGCTTGCATGGGGTTACCGGATCACGCCGGCGTGGCGCGTGACGGCGAGCGCTGGCACTGCTTTCCGGGTGCCGACGTTCAACGATCTGTATTTTCCCGGGTTCTCGAATCCGGGCCTGCGGCCGGAGACATCGCGCAACGTCGAGGCGGGCGTGCACTGGACGTCGCGCGCCGGCGAATACGCATGGCAGATGCACGCCGTCGCGTTTCGCAATCGCGTCGACGATCTGATCGTCTTCCAGTGCGATGCGAATTTCGTTTGCGCGCCGCAGAATGTCGCCGACGCGACGCTGAAGGGCGTCAGCGTCTACGGCGACGTCGAATGGCGCGACACGGTCGTTCACGCATCGCTCGATCTTCAGTCGCCGACCGACACGGCGAGCGGATTGCTGCTGCCGCGCCGTTCACGGCGGCACGGCGTGGTGTCGATCGCGCAGTCGTTCGGCCCCGCGCGCGTCACGGCCGAGCTCGTCGGATCGTCGGCACGCTTCGACGACGCGGAGAACCTGCGCCGGATGGGCGGCTACGGGCTCGTCAACCTGAGCCTCGAGTGGGCCGTCGATGCGTCGACGACGTTGTTCCTGCGCGCCGACAACGTGCTCGACCACCACTACGAGCTCGCCGCTGATTTCGCAACCGGCGGTGCGCGCATCTTCGGGGGTGCGCGATGGCGGCTGTGAGGTGTCTCGTCGCACTCGCGCTGCTCGTCGCGGCGCCGGCGTTCGCGTCGATCAGCGTCGTCGACGACACCGCGACAACCGTCGAGATCGCGCGGCCGGCGAAGCGGATCGTCACGCTGGCGCCGAACGCGGCCGAGCTCGCTTTCGCAGCGGGTGCCGGATCGCGCGTCGTCGGCGTCATCGCGGGCACCGACTACCCGCCTGCCGCGAAGGCGCTCCCGATCGTCGGCGACGTCGCCTCGCTCGACCTCGAGCGCATCGTCGCGCTGGCGCCCGACCTGATCGTCACGTGGCCGTGGACGACCCCGCGCCAGGCCGACTCGCTTCGCGCGGCGGGCATCGCGGTTTTCGAAGCGAACCCGCGCACGATCGACGGCATCGCGACCGATATCGAAAAGCTCGGACGCCTCACCGCGACCGAAGCGACGGCGGACGCCGCGGCACATGCCTTTCGCACGCGCGTCGCGCAACTCGCACATCTGCAACGCGCCGGAGCGCCGCTGCGAGTGTTCTACGAAGTCTCGGACGCGCCACTCTTCACGCTCGGCGGCAAGCACCTCGTGACGCAGGCGCTGTCGTTGTGCGGTGGCGAGAATGTCTTCGCCGACCTGTCGATTCCGGCGCCCGAGGTGGGCGTCGAAGCGGTGCTCGCCGCCAATCCGCAGGTGATCATCGCCGGGACCCGCGACGCGAAGCGGCCTGCATGGCTCGACGCGTGGACGCGCTGGCCCGCGCTCGACGCCGTGCGGCATCACGCGCTCTTCACCGTCGACGCGAACCTGCTGCACCGGGCGGGGCCGCGCTTCGTCGACGGCGTCGAGCAATTGTGCCGCACGCTCGCGAACGCGCGTCGCGCAATCGCGTCGAAGCCCTAGGATCGTTCGGGCGAGAAACGCGCCGACCACTGATGAGCAAGGCATTCACGAGCGAGGAGCCCACCGAAAGCGACGACGGCGACATGCCCGATCCGTCGCCGCTGCCCGCCGGTGCGCGCAACTACATGACGCCCGGTGGATTCGCGCGGCTGCGGCGTGAGCTCGATGCGCTCGTGTCGAAGGAGCGGCCCGAGCTCGTCGCGACGGTGTCGTGGGCGGCCGGCAACGGCGACCGCTCCGAGAACGGCGACTACATCTACGGCAAGAAGCGGCTGCGTGAAATCGACCGGCGCATCCGCTTTCTCGTGCGTCGGCTCGACATCGCGGAAGTCGTCGATCCGGCGATGCCGCGCGACGACGACGCGGCGTCGCGCGTCTATTTCGGCGCGACGGTCACCG
This sequence comes from Casimicrobiaceae bacterium, assembly GCA_035605875.1. Lineage (GTDB taxonomy): Bacteria > Pseudomonadota > Gammaproteobacteria > Burkholderiales > Casimicrobiaceae > VBCG01. The sequence continues at coordinate 15,160 of DATNGN010000028.1, read as the reverse complement.
TCGCCGATGCGCACGGCGACGAACGAACCGTCAGCATTGTCGGCATCGACGAGATCGACACCGAGCGGGGCTACATCAGCTGGATTTCACCGATGGCGCGCGCACTCCTGAAGGCGCGCGAAGGCGATACGGTCACCGTGCGCACGCCGGCCGGCGTCGACGAGCTCGACGTCGTCGACGTGCGCTACGTTGCGCTCGCGACCGACCGCTGACCGCGCCTGCGCGCTGCCGATGTTCGGTGGTTGACGCGCCGATCGTGCGGCTTCTATAGTGCCGCAACGATGGATGCCGAGCTCGCCGCGCTGGAACAACGGATCGGGACGCTGATCGCTCATGCGCGCGAATTGCGCGCCGAGAACGAGCTGCTGCGAAGCGAGCTGCTGGCGTCGCAGGAGCGCAACCGCGAACTGAGCGCGCGCGTCGCACAGGCGACCGAGCGTCTCGACGCGCTGATCGCGCGAATGCCGGCTGATTAGGAGTACCGAATGGCGGACAACCCTGCGCGCACGACGACGCTCGACGTCACGATCCTCGGCCGCGATTTCAAGGTCGCGTGCAAGGAGGACGAGCGCGACGCGCTGCTCGAAGCGGTTGCGCTGCTCGACCGGCGCATGCGCGAGATTCGCGATGCCGGCAGGGTGAGCGGCACCGATCGCATCGCCGTGATGGCGGGGCTCAACATCGCGCACGAGTTGTTGCGCGAGCGCCGTTCGGCGGCGGTCGCCGCGACCAGCGTGCCGGCGAACGTCGGCGAGACGTTCGATGCGGAAGCCGCGCGGCGTAGAATCCAGGCAATGCAGGCGACGATCGACGAGACGCTTGCCGGGCAGGAAAATCTTTTCTGAGAGGTTGAAGCGGTTCGCGGTACGCGAAGCGCACAGACAGTCATCAAACCCCTGCGGTGTTCGATCCGGCCTTACGTTCTTTGAACCAATGCTCTCGTAGCGAGGTGGCCGAGCCTGCGGACCGGTGTGCGTTCCCACGCGGAAGCGCCTGATGGTCCCGGTAGGCCGCCGAATCTTGAACCCCGGTTCAGGATGACCGGCCGGAACGGCACAGGCGGGGGACCCTCTTCCCGGGACGTCTGAACGCTGTCGCGCTCGGTCGTCCGCTCATGGCGGCACCGACGCCGCCGTGTCGTCGGCGTGACGCGTCATGCGAAACTTCCGCTTTCGCTGCGGGAGGCGCGATGCGACGACACTGGCTGATGAAATCCGAGCCCGACGAGTTCTCGATCGACGACCTCGCCGCGGCGCCGAACCGCACGACCGCGTGGTTCGGCGTGCGCAACTACCAGGCGCGCAATTTCATGCGCGACGACATGCGGGTCGGCGACCTCGCATTCTTCTATCACTCGAGCTGTCCCGAGCCCGGCATCGCGGGGATCGTCGAGATCTCGAAGCCCGCGTACCCTGACGAGACGCAGTTCGACCCGAAGAGCGAGTACTACGATCCGAAATCGACGCGCGCCGCGCCGCGCTGGTTGCACGTCGACGTGAGGCTCGTGCGCAAGACGAAGCTCGTCACGCTGCCGGTGCTACGCGAGACGCCGGGACTCGAGAACATGGTGACGCTTCGCGTCGGCAACCGGCTGTCGATCACGCCGGTGACGCCTTCCGAGTGGAAGATCGTCGAGAAGCTCGCGAAGGCGCGCGATTGAGCCTCGCGCTGATTCCGGTCTTCCTGCTGCTCGGTGCGTTCGTCGGATTCCTGGCCGGCCTGCTCGGGATCGGCGGCGGCTTCACGATGGTTCCGGTGCTGACCGAGGTTTTCCAGCGGCAAGGCATCGCGACGTCACACCTGCTGTCGCTCGCGATCGGTACGTCGGCGGCGGCGATCGTCTTCTCGGCGTTCTCCTCTGCAAGCGCGCATCATCGCCGCGGTGCGGTGCTGTGGCCGATCGTCACGTCGATGGCGCCCGGGCTGGTCGTGGGCTCGTTGATCGGACCGCAGATCGCGAGCGCGCTGCCGATGCGCGTGATGGCCGCGATTTTCGGCAGCTTCACCTGGTTCACCGCGATACGGATGGTGTCGTCGAAGCCCCCGAAGGCGACGCGCGAATTGCCGGGCAGACTCGTGATGTTCGCCGTCGGCACCGGCATCGGACTCGCGGCCGGCATGGTCGGCACGGCCGGTGCGTTTCTGTCCGTACCGTTCATGACCCGTTGCAACGTGAAGGTGCATAACGCGGTGGCCACGTCGGCCGCGATCGGCCTGCCGGTCGCGCTCGCATCGGCGATCGGCTATGCGTTCGCCGGCTGGTCCGCCCCCGACCTTCCGCGCTATTCGCTCGGCTACGTTTACCTGCCGGCGATAGCGGTGATCGTCGTGATGAGCACGCTGTTCGCGCCGCTCGGCGCGCGCGTCGCGCATGCGTGGCCCGTGCGGCGATTGCGGAAGACTTTCTCGCTGATGTTGTCGATCCTCGGCGCCTGGATGTGGTGGAAGGCGCTGCGGCATTAACTCGCGACGGCCCGCTCGATGCGCCGATCAGGCACGAGCCAAATGAGCGCCACCACGGCGTAGATCGACTGCGCGATCCAGTGCGAGACGAACGCGAGCGGAATGGCGACGAGATAGAGCGCCGGGGACAGCTTGCCTTTCCAGTCGCCTCCGATCGCGCGATGCAGAAGCGATTCGCGTCCCTGAACCGAAATGATGCACTGCTGCAGCAGCCAATAGGCGACGGCCGCCATCAGCAGCACGAAGCCGTAGAGCGCCGACGGCGCGCTCGCGAAGTGGTTCTCGCTCATCCACGCGGTCGTGAACGGAAACAGCGACAGCCAGAACAGCAGATGCAGGTTCGCCCACAGGATGCCGCCCGTGACCTTCGCTGTCGCGTGCAGCATGTGGTGATGGTTGTTCCAATAGATGCCGACGTAGACGAAGCTCAGCACGTACGACAGGAACACCGGCACGAGCGGGGCAAGCGCCGCGACGTCCTCGCCGTGCGGCGCCCTGAGCTCGAGGACCATGATCGTGATGATCACGGCGATCACGCCATCGCTGAACGCCTCGAGCCGACCCTTGTTCATCGAAATGGGCTATGCGAGCCGAAAGACGCTGGATCGCTCCCGGCTTGCTCGCCGCATTGTGCAACGCGGCCCACGCCGGTTGCCGCTAATCCGCCGCCATCGACTCGACTTCGCTGTACCCCGGCGTCGCCCCCGGTGTCCCGCCAGCCGTCACCCGGATCGCGCAATACTTGAACTCGGGGATCTTGCCGAACGGATCGAGCGCGGGGTTCGTCAGCAGGTTCGCCGCGGCCTCGTAATAGCAGAACGGGATGAACACGCTGCCGTGCGGCGTGCCGTCGTCGGCGCGCGCATAGAGTGAAACTTCGCCGCGCCGCGATGCGACGGTAATGGCGCCACCCGGCGCGACGCCGAGTGCGGCAAGATCGGCCGGATTGAGCGACGCGACCGGAAACGGCTCGATCGCGTCGAGCGCGCGGCTGCGCCGCGTCATGCTGCCCGTGTGCCAGTGCTCGAGCTGGCGCCCGGTGATCAGCACGAACGGGAACTGCGCATCGGGCTTCTCGGCCGCCGGAATGAGCTGCGCGGGCACGAGCTGCGCGCGCCCGCTTTGCGTCGGGAAGTTCTCGATGAACACGACCGGGTCGCCCGGATCGCCTTCGTGCTCGCACGGATACGTGACGCCGCTTTCGCGCTCGAGCCTCTCCCAGGTGATGCCCGCGATCGACGGCATCGCCTTGCGCATCTCGTCGAACACCTCGCGCGGATGCGTGTAATGCCAGTCGAGGCCGAGTTCGCGCGCCATCGCGACGATGATGTCGAGGTCCTTGCGCGCATCGCCCGGCAGCGGCAGCGCCTCGCGGCCCAGTTGCACGTTGCGATCGGTGTTCGTGAACGTGCCGGTTTTTTCGGGGAATGCGGAGGCGGGCAGGATCACGTCGGCGTGATAGCAGGTCTCGGTCAGGAACAGGTCCTGCACGACGAGCATCTCGAGCGCGGCGAGCGCAGCTCTCGCGTGCTCGACGTCGGGATCGGACATCGCCGGATTCTCGCCCATGATGTACATGCCGCGAATCTTGCCGGCATGCACGGCGTGCATGATCTCGACGACGGTCAGACCCGGCATCGGATCGAGCGTGGCACCCCACAGCGCCTCGAACTTCGCGCGCACCTCGGGGTTGTCCACCGGCTGGTAATCGGGATAGACCATCGGGATCAGCCCGACGTCGGAGGCGCCCTGCACGTTGTTCTGCCCGCGCAGCGGATGCAGCCCGGTGCCCGGCCGGCCGATCTGGCCCGTCATCATGCAAAGCGCGATCAGGCAGCGCGCGTTGTCGGTGCCGTGCACGTGCTGCGACACGCCCATGCCCCACAGGATCATCGACGCACGCGACTTCGCGAACATCCGCGCGACCGCACGGATCGTCGGCGCATCGATGCCGCAGAGCGGCGCCATCGCCTCCGGCGGATAGCGCAGCACGTTGTCGCGAAGCTCCGCATAACCCGACGTGCGGTCCTCGATGAACTTCGCATCGACGAGGTTCTCCTCGACGATCGTGCACATGATCGCGTTCAGCAGCGCGACGTCGGTGTCGGGCTTGAACTGCAGCATGTACGTCGCGTGGCGTGAAAGCTCGGAGCGGCGCGGATCGGCATAGATGAGCTTCGTGCCGTTCTTGACCGCGTTCTTCATCCATGTCGCGGCGACCGGATGGTTCGACACCGGATTCGCGCCGATCAGGAACACGACCTCCGCCTGCAGCACGTCCATCACCGGATTCGAGACGGCGCCCGAGCCGATGCCTTCCAGCAGCGCGGCGACGCTCGATGCATGACAAAGCCGCGTGCAGTGATCGACGTTGTTCGTGCCGAAGCCGGTGCGCACGAGCTTCTGGAACAGGTACGCCTCCTCGTTGCTGCCCTTGGCCGAGCCGAAGCCCGCGAGCGCACCGCCGCCATGCGCATCGCGGATGCGGCGCAGCGTGCCACCGGCGAGCGCGAGCGCCTCGTCCCACGTCGCCTCGCGGAATACCGACAGCGGATTCGCCGGGTCGACCTTGAAGTCGGCGGATTTCGGAAAGCCGGCTTTTCTGATCAGCGGCTTCGTCAGTCGCTGCGGATGGTTCACGTAGTCGAAGCCGAAGCGGCCCTTGACGCAAAGACGCTCGCGATTTGCGGGACCGTCGCGGCCTTCGACGTGAACGATGCGGTCGTCGTCGATGTTGTAGGTGATCTGGCAGCCGACGCCGCAATACGGGCATAACGACGCGACCTTGCGGTCGATCGGCTGCAGGAACGCCTCTTGTGCCGGCGCGAGCGCGCCGGTGGGACACGCCTGCACGCATTCGCCGCACGCGACGCACGTCGACAATCCCATCGGGTCGTCCAGATCGAACACGATCTTCGAATGCGCGCCGCGAAACGCATAACCGATGACGTCGTTGACTTGCTCTTCGCGGCAGGCGCGGACGCAGCGCGTGCATTGAATGCAGGCGTCGAGGTTCACCGCCATCGCGGGATGCGAAAGATCGGCCGGCGGCTCGGCGCGCCGCGCGAAGCGCGGGCGCGTCAGCCCGAGCGCGTGCTGCCAGTAATCGAGCTCCGAATCCTTCCTGTACGAGCGGTCGGGCATGTCGGACGCGAGCAGCTCGACGATCATCTTCTGCGAATGCACGGCGCGCGCGCTGTCGCTCGTGACTTCCATGCCGGCGCTCGGCTGCCGGCAGCACGACGGCGCGAGCACGCGCTCGCCCTTGATCTCGACCATGCACGCGCGGCAGTTGCCGTCGGGCCGGTACCCGGGCTTGTAGCAGAGCCGCGGAATCGACACGCCGAGACGATCGGCGACCTCGATGATCGTCTCGCCCGGCTTCGCGAGGACCTCCTCGCCGTTCAGCTTGAACGCGACGTCGGGACCGGGGGAGCGGAACGCGTCGGGTGCCGGCTCGGCGCGCCCGCGCGCCTTGACGCTGCGACCGGTTCCGGTGGGCCGAAAGCCGAGCTGTCCATCGTAGGGCGCGTTCATTGACCGGTCTCCGTTGCAAGTTCGTGCGGGAAGTACTTGTAGACACACGCGATCGGGTTCGGTGCCGCCTGACCCAGCCCGCAGATCGAGGCGTCGGCCATCGCCTGCGACAAGTCGTCGAGCAGCGTCTTGTCCCACGTCGCCTTCTGCATGAGCCCCGCTGCCTTCTCGGTGCCGACGCGGCACGGCGTGCACTGGCCGCACGATTCCTCGGCGAAGAACTCCATCAGGTTCAGCGCGGCGTCACGCGCGCGGTCGTGCTGCGACAGCACGATGACCGCGGCGGAGCCGATGAAGCAGCCGTACGGCTGCAGCGTATCGAAATCGAGCGGGATGTCGCCAAGCGACGCGGGCAATATGCCGCCCGACGCGCCGCCCGGCAGGTAGCCGTAGAACGTGTGGCCATCCTGCATGCCGCCGCAATGCTCGTCGATCAGTTCGCGCACGGTGATGCCGGCGGCTGCCAGATGCACGCCGGGCTTCTTCACCCGGCCGGACACCGAGAACGAGCGCAATCCCTTGCGACCGTTGCGGCCCTGGTCCGCGAACCACGCGGCGCCGCGCTCGAGGATGTCGCGCACCCAGTACAGCGTTTCCATGTTGTGCTCGAGCGTGGGACGCCCGAACAGGCCCACCTGCGCGACGTACGGCGGGCGAAGCCGCGGCATTCCGCGCTTGCCTTCGATCGACTCGATCATCGCCGACTCTTCGCCGCAGATGTACGCGCCCGCGCCGCGGCGCAGCTCGATGCGCGGCAACGGGCATGGCGGATCGGCGATCAGCGCGTCGATTTCGTGCGCGAGGATCTGCCGGCACGCCGCGTATTCGTCGCGCAGGTAGACGTAGCACTCGTCGATGCCCACGGCCCACGCGGCGATCAGCATGCCCTCGACGAAGCGATGCGGATCGCGCTCGAGGTAATAGCGGTCCTTGAACGTGCCGGGCTCGCCTTCGTCGATGTTGACCGCCATCAGGCGTGGCGACGCCTCGGCGCGGACGATCTTCCATTTGCGTCCGGCGGGGAAGCCCGCGCCGCCCAAGCCTCGCAGCGACGACGCCTCCATCTCGCCGATCACCGATTCGACGCTGCGGCGGCCCTCGATGCAATCGATCAGCGTGCGATAGCCGCCATTGCGGCGATACTCGGCGAGATCGACGTACGCCGGCGGCGTCGCTTCGGTGGCTCCCGCAGCAAGCGCGGCCAGCACCTTCTGCGGCGTCGCGTGCGCAATCGCATTGCGTCCGACGACAGCGGCGGGCGCCTGCTCGCAGCGGCCGATGCACGGCGCGCCGAGCACGCGCACGTTCGCATCGCCGTGCGCGAGCAGCGCGTCGCGCAGCGCATCGGCGCCGGCCATCTTGCACGACAGCGTCTCGCAGACGCGGATCGTGACCGGCGGCGGCGCCGCCTGATCGGCGTCGACGACGTCGAAGTGGTGATAGAACGTCGCGACCTCGTAGACCTCGGTCATCGCGAGCTTCATCTCCTGAGCGAGCGCGACGAGATACGACGCCGGCAGGTAGCCGCGCGCGTCCTGGATCCGATGCAGGTGCTCGATCAGAAGCGACCGCTCGCGCGGCGCGTCGCCCAGCAGGCGCTGCACGTCGGCGAGCGCCTCGGCATTGACATGACGGCCCTTCGGCCGCGCTTTCACGCCCCGGCCGCCGCGCAGCCGGGAGGTATCGACGATGACGGAATCGGTCATGGCTCAGTCCAGAAAATCGCAGTTCTTGTCCACGAACGCGGCCAAATCCAGCGAATGCTCGCGGACGAGGCGCTCGGCAAGCTCGGTATCGCGGCGCTCGAGGGCCTCGATGATGCGCATATGGTCGACGATCGAGCGTGCGGCACGGTCGCTTTGCGAGATCGTGAGCCGGCGGATCGCCCGCACGTGGATGAACAGGTTGTCGATCGTCTTGCCCATCAGGTGCGAGCCGGAGAGCCGGATGATCGCCTGGTGGAAGGCGATGTTGGCTTCCGAATACTCCTCGATGTGCTCGGCGGGCGTCGACGTGCGGAACTCGTCGAACATCGTGCGCAGGCCGGCAATGTCGTCGTCAGAGGCGTTCACAGTCGCGAGCCGCGCCGCCATGCTTTCGAGCGCCGCCCACATCTCGATCATTTCGATGATCTGGCGCTTGGTCTTGCGGACGATGAAGATGCCACGGCGCGGCACGGTCCGCAGGAATCCTTCCTGCTCGAGCAGCGTCATCGCCTCGCGAATCGGCGTCCGCGACACACCGAGCGAGCGCGAGAGCTGCCGCTCGTCGAGCCGCAGCTCGTGCGGATGCGAGTAGATGTCGGCTTCGGTGATCGCCTGCTTCAGCGCGGCATACGCCTGATCGCGAAAGCTGACGTTGGCGGAAAGCGGGCGCAGCGTGAGAGGAATCGCCGCCGTGCCGGCTCCCGCGGGAATCGTTGCCACCGGTCCAGTCCTTTCTCGGCGCTTCGACGGCGCCGCAGTGCTTCCGTATCTTATATACCAAAAGCCAGGACGAGGGTAGTTGGGTTCGCCGGCGATGCTCGGCGCGCGAGCGACGACGGAGGCAAGCGGCATGCATCGAGCCGTACCGGCCGCGGTATGGCCGGCATGATGCCGTGGCCGCTGCTACCGCAGCGAGCACTTACTGTAAGGCAAACGTCAGGACCGCCGAGGCCGCGCCTTCGGGCATCGCCATGAACAAAGGAACAATTGACGACGCGTGGTATATCAAATACTTTATAGGAATTCCGCGCGGGCGGGCAAGCCGGACCAGCACGTCGCCCGAACGTCTGCCGTGCGGAGCATCCCAAGCATCCATGAGTCCGCACAGTCCGGACATCGAACGCCATCCGAACCGGGCGCGCCGCGGCCGATTCGATTGAGGAGATCCCCATGGAAAGCGTGACCGTAGCGCGCAAGCAATCGCCGACCGGCGCGACCGAAGCCCCTGCGGCGGGCACCGCCCAGGCGAACGCCGACGCACGCCAGGAGACCGACGGTTTTCATCTTCTGATCGACGCGCTGAAGCTGAACGGCATCGACACGATCTTCGGTGTGCCCGGCATTCCGATCACCGACTTGACGCGCAAGGCGCAGGCAGCGGGCCTTCGCGTCGTGTCGTTTCGCCACGAGCAGAACGCGGGCTACGCCGCGTCGATCGCCGGCTTTCTCACGCAAAGGCCCGGCATCTGTCTCACCGTCTCGGCGCCTGGCTTCCTGAACGGCCTGACGGCGCTCGCCAACGCGACGACGAACTGCTTTCCGATGATCCTGATCAGCGGCTCGTCGGAGCGCGAGATCGTCGACCTGCAGCAGGGCGATTACGAGGAAATGGACCAACTCGCGATCGCCAGGCCGCTCGCGAAAGCGGCGTTCCGTGTGCTGGACGCCGAGGACATCGGCATCGGCGTCGCGCGCGCGATTCGCGCAGCGGTGTCCGGCCGCCCCGGCGGCGTCTATCTGGACCTGCCGGCAAAGCTCTTTCCGCAGGCGATGGACGCGGAGGCGGGCAAGCAGTCGCTGATCGAGGTCGTCGATCCGGCGCCGCGCCAGATTCCGGGGCCGGAAGCCGTGAAGCGCGCGCTCGATCTTTTGAAGGGCGCGAAGCGGCCGCTGATCATCCTCGGCAAGGGGGCCGCATACGCGCAGGCCGATGCCGACATTCGCGCACTCGTCGAGAAGACCGGCGTTCCGTATCTGCCGATGGCGATGGCGAAGGGCCTGCTTCCCGATACGCACGAGCAATCGGCAGCCGCCGCACGCTCCTACGTGCTGCCGGAAGCCGACGTCGTGATGTTGATCGGCGCGCGCCTGAACTGGCTGCTCGCGCACGGCAAGGGGAAGACGTGGGGTGGCAAGAGCCCGAAGGCGTGGGGCGGACAGAAGTTCGTGCAGGTGGACATCTCGCCGATCGAGGCCGACAGCAACGTGCGGATCGATGCGCCGGTCGTCGGCGATATCGGCTCCTGCGTGAAGGCGATGCTCGACGGCATCGGCGCGAACTGGCCGAAGCCGCCGTCCGACTGGCTCTCGGCAATCGCCGAGCGCAAGAGCAGGAACGTCGCGAAGATGGCCGATACGCTGGCGAAGAATCCGACGCCGATGAACTTCCACAGTGCGTTGAACGTCGTGCGCGACATCGTCAAGGCCAACCCCGACGCGTATCTCGTGAACGAAGGCGCGAACGCGCTCGACTTCACGCGCAGCATCGTCGACATGTACAAGCCGCGCAAGCGCCTCGACGTCGGCACGTGGGGGGTGATGGGCATCGGAATGGGGTTCTGCGTCGCGGCGGCCGTCGTCGGCGGCGAGCAGGTGATCGCGATCGAGGGCGACAGCGCGTTCGGCTTCTCCGGCATGGAAGTCGAGACGATCTGCCGCTACAAGTTGCCCGTGTGCATCGTCATCCTCAACAACAACGGCGTGTACCGCGGCGACGAAACGAACTGGGCGGGCGAGGTCGACGGCGATCCGTCGCCACTCGTGTTCGTCAAGAGCGCGCGTTACGAGAAGCTGATCGAGGCGTTCGGCGGCGTCGGCGCGTACGTGACGACACCCGACGATTTGCGCCGCGCGATGGAAGAGGCGGTCCGTTCGCGCAAGCCGACGCTGATCAACGCGATGATCGACGAGAAGGCAGGTACGGAAAGCGGTCGGATCACGAGCCTCAATCCGACGGTGAAGAAGGCTTGATTCAGCGTGCGCGCGCTTCGCGAACGATCACCGCGAAGCGCATTGCCGCTCCAACGGCCGATGCATTGACGGCGTTTGGTATATCACATACCTTAACAAAATATATCGCACGAGCGCATGACGTGACATGCGCGACGCGCGCGACACGCGACAGAGGTCTTCATGGCGAAAGCGCTGGACGGAGTCAGGATTCTCGATTTCACGCACGTGCAGTCGGGCCCGACGTGCACGCAGCTTCTCGCATGGTTCGGCGCCGACGTGATCAAGGTCGAGCGCGCCGGCGAAGGCGACATCACGCGCGGGCAGCTGCGCGACATTCCCGACGTGGACAGCCTCTATTTCACGATGCTGAACCACAACAAGCGTTCGATCACGATCGATGCGAAGAACCCGAAGGGCAAGGAGATCCTCGAAAAGCTCGTCAGGCAATGCGACGTGCTGGTGGAGAACTTCGCGCCGGGCGCGCTCGACCGGATGGGGTTCACCTGGGAACGCATCCAGCAGTTGAACCCGAAGATGATCGTCGCTTCGATCAAGGGCTTCGGGCCGGGGCCTTACCAGGACTGCAAGGTGTACGAGAACGTCGCGCAATGCGCGGGCGGCGCCGCGTCGACGACCGGCTTCGACGACGGACCGCCGCTCGTCACCGGCGCGCAGATCGGCGACAGCGGCACCGGTCTTCATTTGGCGCTCGGCATCGTCTGCGCGCTCTATCAGCGCAAGGCCACCGGCCGCGGGCAGAAGGTCGACGCCGCGATGCAGGACGGCGTGCTGAACCTGTGTCGCGTGAAGCTGCGCGATCAGCAGCGGCTCGACCGCACGCACGTGCTCGAGGAGTATCCGCAATACCCGAACGGCCACTTCGGCGAAGCGGTGCCGCGCGCCGGCAATGCATCGGGCGGCGGGCAGCCAGGCTGGATCCTGAAGTGCAAGGGCTGGGAGAACGATCCGAACGCGTACATCTACTTCATCACGCAGGCGCCGGTCTGGAAGGAGATTTGCAAGGTGATCGGCCGCGAGGAATGGCTCACCGATCCGCGCTACGCGACACCGAAGGCGCGGCTGCCGCATCTGACCGAGATCTTCGACGAAATCGAGAAGTGGACGATGACGAAGACGAAGTTCGAGGCGATGGAAATCCTGAACAAGTACGACATCCCGTGCGGCCCGATCCTGTCGATGAAGGAGATCGCCGACGAGCCGTCGCTGCGCAAGACGGGCACCGTCGTCGAGGTCGACCACCCGAAGCGCGGCAAGTACCTGACCGTGGGCAACCCGATCAAGCTGTCCGACAGCGCGACCGAGGTGAAGCGCTCGCCGCTGCTCGGCGAGCACACCGAGGAGGTGATGAAGGAACTGGGTTACTCGCCCGACCAAATCCAAGCGCTTCGCGCGGAAAGAGTCATCTAGGACAAACCATGGCGCACGACAAGACGACGGTCCGCAACATCATCGACAAGGTCAAGGCCGAAGGGCGCACGTCGCTGACGGCACCCGAAGGCAAGCTCGTCTGCGACGCGTACGGCATTCCCGTCCCGCAGGAAGGCGTCGCGAAGTCGGCACAGGAAGCGGTGCGGCTCGCCACGCAGATGGGGTTCCCCGTGGTGCTGAAGATCGTCTCGCCGGAAATCCTGCACAAGACCGAGGCCGGCGGCGTGCTGGTCGGCGTCAAGGACGCGGGCTCCGTCGAGCAGGGCTTCAAGACGATCATGGACAACGCACGCAAGTACAACGACAAGGCCAACCTGGTCGGCGTGCAGGTCCAGCAGATGCTGCAGGGCGGCCAGGAAGTGATCGTCGGCTCGGTCACCGATCCGTCGTTCGGCAAGCTCGTCGCGTTCGGTTTGGGTGGCGTGCTGGTGGAGGTGCTGAAGGACGTGACGTTCCGTCTTGCGCCGCTCACGCAGGACGAAGCGCTCGGGATGCTCGACAGCATCGAGGCGCGCGACGTGCTGAAGGGCGTGCGCGGCCAGCCGCCGGTCAATCGCGAAGCGCTCGCGCTGATCCTCACGCACGTTGGAGCGCTGGTGTCGGACTTTCCGGAAATCACCGAGCTCGACCTGAATCCGGTGTTCGCGACGGCGAAGGGCGCCGTCGCCGCCGACGTGCGCATCGTGATCGGCGAGCCGCTGCCCGCCAAGTACCGGCCGACGCAGCAGGAGATCGTGCGGTCGATGAACCGCATCATGAAGCCCGATTCGGTTGCGGTGATCGGCGCTTCACCCGAGGCCGGCAAGATCGGCAACTCGGTGATGAAGAACCTGATCAATGGCGGCTACAAGGGTCAGATCTACCCGATCCACCCGAAGGCCGACGAGATCATGGGCTACAAGGCGTACCGGAGCGTCAAGGACGTCCCGGGCGACATCGACGTGGCGGTGTTCGCGATTCCGGCGAAGTTCGTCGCGCAGGCGCTGACGGAAGTGGGCGAGAAGGGCATCCCCGGCGCGGTGCTGATTCCATCCGGGTTCGCCGAAACGGGCAACGTCGAAGGGCAGCAGGAGATCCAGGCGATCGGCCGCAAGTACAACGTGCGGCTGATGGGCCCGAACATCTACGGCTTCTACTACACGTGGAAGAACCTCTGCGCGACGTTCTGCACGCCCTACGACTTCAAGGGCCACACGGCGCTGTCGTCGCAATCGGGCGGCATCGGGATGGCGATCATCGGCTTCTCGCGCTCGGCCAAGATGGGCGTGTCCGCGATCGTGGGCCTCGGCAACAAGGCCGATCTCGACGAGGACGATCTGCTGACGTTCTTCGAGCAGGACGACAACACGAACGTCGTCGCGATGCACTGCGAGGACCTGAAGGACGGCCGCTCGTTCGCCGAGGTGGCGAAGCGCGTGTCGAAGAAGAAGCCGATCGTCGTGCTGAAGGCGGGACGCACGAGCCTGGGCGCCCGCGCCGCGGCGTCGCACACGGCGGCGCTTGCCGGCAACGACAAGATCTACGACGACGTGCTGCGGCAGTCCGGCGTGATCCGCGCGCCGGGATTGCGCGACATGCTCGAATACGCGCGCGCGATTCCGCTGCTCGCGACGCCGAAAGGCGAGAACGTCATCATCATCACCGGCGCCGGCGGGTCGGGCGTGCTGCTGTCCGACGCGGTGTCCGACAACGGCCTCAACCTGATGGCGATGCCGCAGGATCTCGACGCGGCGTTTCGCAAGTTCATTCCGCCGTTCGGCGCGGCCGGCAATCCGGTCGACATCACCGGCGGCGAGCCGCCGACGACGTACAAGAACACGATCAGGCTCGGCCTCACCGATCCGCGCATCCATGCGATCATCCTCGGCTACTGGCACACGATCATCACGCCGCCGATGGTGTTCGCGAATCTCGTCGTCGAGGTCGTCGACGAGATGAAGGCGCAGGGCATTCACAAGCCCATCGTCGCGTCGCTCGCCGGCGACGTGCAGGTCGAGGAAGCGGCGGAGCATCTGTTCCAGCATGGCGTTCCGGCCTATCCGTACACGACGGAAATGCCGGTGGCCGTACTGAGCGCAAAATACAAATGGGCGCGGGGTGCCGGGCTGCTGTAACGGCGGCACAGCCATCGCCCCGGGAGGAGACGTGGAGCTGGCAGCACGAAAGCGGGCGCGGGGGCGCTCGGGGAATGCCGGCCGCACGGGAGGCGGCCTGCATCGTCGATATCACAACTAGAAGCGGTCGTACTTCAAAACTGGAGGAATCATGAACTTCAATCGTCGTCGCGCGCTCGGCGTTGCCCTGAGCGTCTTTGCGCTTGCTGCAGTTGCGTCCGCTCCCGTCGCCGCATGGGAGCCCACGAAGCCCATCCAGTTCATCGTGCCGGCGGGTACCGGCGGCGGTGCCGACCAGATGGCGCGCTTCATCCAGGGCGTCGTATCGAAGCACAAGCTCACGAAGGAACCGATCATCGTCGTCAATGAATCAGGCGGCGCGGGTGCCCAGGGCTTCCTCGACGTCAAGGGAGCGAAGGGCGATCCCAACACGATCATCATCACGCTGTCGAACCTGTTCACGACGCCGCTCGCGACCGGCATTCCGTTCTCGTGGAAGGATCTCACGCCGGTCGCCATGATGGCGCTGGACGAGTTCGTGCTGTGGGTGCCAGGCGATGCGCCGTACAAAACGCCGAAAGATTACATCGATGCCGCCAAAGCCACGCCGGGCAGCATGAAGATGGGCGGCACCGGCTCGAAGCAGGAAGACCAGATCATCACCGTCGCCATCGAGAAATCGACCGGCGCGAAGTTCACCTACATCCCCTACAAGGGCGGTGGCGAAGTCGCCGTGCAGCTCGTCGGCAAACACGTCAACTCAACCGTCAACAATCCGATCGAGGCGGTGGCGCAGTGGCGCGGCGGGCAGTTGAAGCCGCTCTGCGTGTTCGACAGCACCAACCTCCCGGTCAAAGACAAGATCGCCGGCGAAGTGTCATGGGCCGACATTCCCACCTGCAAGAGCCAGGGTCTCGACATCGAGTACCTGATGCTGCG
>DATNGN010000027.1:0-46559 GCA_035605875.1 Casimicrobiaceae bacterium | reverse complement strand
CTGCAGCGGATCGTGACGGCGCTGTGGCCGAAGGACGCGACGCGATGAACGGCGCCGCCATACCCGAAGCCGCGTTGACCCCGCCGCGCACGGCGCCGGCGACGGCGCCGATCCTGCGCGTCGAAAGCCTGCGCAAGCGCTATGGCGATCAGGAAGTCGTCCGCGGCCTCTCGTTCGCGATCCACCGCGGCGAGTGCTTCGCGTTGCTCGGTCCGAACGGTGCCGGCAAGACGACGACGCTGCGCTGCTGCCTCGGCCTCATCGATCCCGACGGCGGCACGATCGAGCTCGTGGGCGAGCCGGTGCCGAAGGCGGCGCGCGAAGCGCGGATCCGCGTCGGCGTCGTGCCGCAGATGGACAACCTGGATCCCGACTTCACCGTTCGCGAAAACCTGCTGATCTACGGCGGCTACTTCCGGCTCCCGCGATCCGACCTCGACGCCCGCATTCCGCAGTTGCTCGAATTCGCGGGGCTCGCGGGCAAGGCCGGCACGTCGATCCGCACGCTGTCGGGCGGCATGAAGCGTCGGCTGACGCTCGCGCGCGCGCTCGTCAACGACCCCGACCTGCTGATCCTCGACGAGCCGACGACCGGCCTCGATCCGCAGGCACGACATCTGATCTGGGATGGGTTGCGGCAACTCCTGAACCAGGGCAAGACGATCCTGCTGACGACGCACTTCATGGACGAGGCCGAGCGATTGTCGACGCGGCTCGCCGTCATCGATCACGGCACGATGATCGCGTGCGATGCCCCGCGCGCGCTCCTCGCACGCTACGTCGAACCGGAAGTTGTCGAGGTCTACGGCGAGGCGGCGAAGACGTGGGCGGAAACCCGCGGGCGCTTGCTGGCGACGCGCCTCGAGCTCGCCGGCGAAACCGCCTTCTGCTATGCGGACGACGCGGCGCCGCTGCTCGCCGACCTTGCGACGCACGCGGGCGTACGCTATCTGCACCGGCCCGCGAATCTCGAGGACCTCTTCATCAAGCTGACCGGCCGCGAGCTGCGCGACTAGGAACGTTGCCGATGAACACCGCTTCGATCGTCCGGCTGCCGCGCTTCTCGACGCGCTTCGTCCCCGTGTGGCGGCGAAACCTGCTCGTCTGGCGCAAGCTCGCGATCGCGAGCGTCCTCGGCAACATCGCCGATCCGCTGCTCTACATGCTCGCGCTCGGCTACGGCATCGGCGCAATGGTGGGCAAGGTCGACGGCATGTCGTACGTCGTGTTCATCGGCACCGGCATGGTGTGCCAGAGCGCGATGTTCACGTCGAGCTTCGAAGGCATGTACTCGGCGTTCTCGCGGATGCACGTGCAGCGCACGTGGGAGGCGATCATCAACGCGCCGATCGCGCTCGACGACGTCGTGCTCGCCGAGTGGATCTGGTGCGCGACGAAGGCGGTGATGTCGACGGCGGCGATCCTGATCGTGATCGAGGCGCTCGGGTTCGGGCATACGTGGCTCGCGCTGTGGGTGCTGCCGCTCGGTTTTCTCGTCGGCCTCTGCTTCGGCGCATTCGGGCTCGTGATGAACTCGCTCGCGCCCGGCTACGATTTCTTCACGTACTTCTTCACGCTGGTGCTGACGCCGATGCTGCTCTTCTCCGGCGTCTACTTCCCGGTCAACCAGATGCCGGCGTGGCTCGCGCACATCGCCTCGGCGTTGCCGCTCAAGCACGCGATCGACCTCGCGCGCCCGCTGATGCTCGATCGGGTGCCGGACGACATCGGCCTGCACGTCGCGGTGATCGCCGCGTACGCGCTCGTCGCCTACTACGCCGCGCTGACGCTGACGCGGCGGCGATTGCTCAAGTGACGCAACAGCAGGGAGAACGCATGGACCACGCGATGACGACGACGGGCTTCACCCTCGACGGCTACCGGATCGTGCGCAATGTCGGCGTCGTGCGCGGCATCATGGTGCGCTCGCGCTCGATCGTCGGCACCGTCGGCGGGGCGCTGCAGACGCTCGTCGGGGGCAACATCTCGCTTTTCACGAGCCTCTGCGAGAAGACGCGCGCCGAGGCCTTCGACCTGATGCTCGCGCACGCCGAGCAGCAGGGCGCAAACGCGGTAATCGGCGTTCGCTACGATGCGACCGAGGTGCTGAATGGCGTCACCGAGGTGCTGTGCTACGGCACCGCGGTGGTCGTCGAGCAGGCGTGAGACGGCGTCGCTGATCGATGTACGCTATCGTCAAGACGCTGCACATCGTCTTCATGGTCACGTGGTTCGCGGGCCTCTTCTATCTGCCGCGGCTTTTCGTCTATCACGCGATGGCGCCCGCCGACGATCGGATCGGGATCGACCGCTTCAAGCTGATGGAGCGCAAGCTCTATTTCGGCATCATGACGCCGGCGGCGGTGCTGACGATCGCGCTCGGTTTGTGGCTCTGGCTCGGCTTCGGCATCGGCGGCGGATGGCTGCACGCCAAGATGGCGCTCGTGCTCGTGCTGATTGCGCTGCACGTGTATCTCGGCGTGCTTCGGCGCGCTTTCGCCGACGATCGCAATCGCCACGGCCATGCGTTCTATCGATGGCTGAACGAAATCCCGGCGCTGCCGCTGCTGCTCGCGATCGTCTGGCTCGTCGTCGCCAAGCCGTTCTAGCGGAAGCTCGATGAGCGAGCGGTTTTTCGCGCCGTGCCCGCGCGGGCTCGAGGCGGCATTGGCGAGCGAGTTCGCGACGCTCGGCGCGGACAGCATCGTTCCGGCCGAAGGCGGCGTTTCGTTCGAAGGGCAGATCGACCTCGCCTACCACGCGAATCTCGAATCGCGGATCGCGAGCCGGATCCTGTGGCGCGTCGCGAGCGCCCCGTATCGCAACGAGCGCGACCTTCATGCGTTCGTTCACGGCGTCGACTGGACGCGCCACTTCAAGCCCGAGCGCACGCTGCGCGTCGATATCTCGGCCACCCGGTCTCCCCTCGCCAGCCTCGAGTTCGCGACGCTGCGGATCAAGGACGCGATCTGCGACCGCTTTCGGAATGCAGGCGGCACGCGGCCCTCCATCGACAAGCGCGCGCCCGACGTCCGCGTGCATGCCTACCTGACCGAACGCGAGGCGACGATCTACCTCGACACGTCTGGCGAGCCGCTCTTCAAGCGAGGTCATCGCCGCGACGCGGAAGACGCGCCATTGCGCGAGAACCTGGCCGCCGGCTTGCTGGCGCTCGCGCAATGGACGCCGGCGCGTCCGCTGCTCGATCCGATGTGCGGCAGCGGCACGATCGTCGCCGAGGCCGCGCAGATCGCCGCCGATCGCGCACCGGGACTCGCGCGGACGTTCGGATTCCAGAAGCTCGCGTGGTACGACGGCCCGACGTGGCAACGGATCAGGCAGCGTGCGCGGGATCGTGTCCGCGCTGCGCCGCAGACGACTTCACTCTTCGCGAGCGACATTGCGCCTGCGGCCGTCGCGCGCACCGCGTCGACGCTTCGTGCCGCGCACGTCGACGGCTTCGTTCGCGTCGAAACAGTCGACGTGCTCACGCGTTCTGCGCCCGCGGCCGAGGGTCTACTGCTCGCCAATCCTCCGTATGGCGTTCGTCTCGCCGATGCTGCGCGGCTGGCGGCGCTGTACCCGAAGCTCGGCGATGCGCTGAAGCACCGTTTCACCGGCTGGACCGCCGGCTTTTTCACCGGCGACCTGCGGCTCGCGAAGCTGATCGGGCTCAAGCCCGACCGGCGGATTCCATTGTCGAACGGCGCGATCGAATGCCGCCTTTTCCTGTTCCGCGTCGTCGAGGGCGCGATGCGCCGATGATAAAATGACGGCACGACCCGCTGCTACCGACGATGCCGCTCCTTCCTGCACGCCACTACGTCTCCGACCATACGCGATTCATTCGCGACCTGATCGAGAACAAGCCCGAGATCGAGACGTCGCAGCGCGTCGGCCGCAACATCTGGTGGGACAAGCTGCCCTCCGAAGTCGAGGCGCAGCGCGACATGAACGCCGGATGCGTGCCGCAGAAGGGATACGTCTACTACTCGCTCAAGTAGGCGTCGCAGTGCCGTAAATGAAGTAGCGCTTCGTCTGCGCGAGTTGCGCGGCGAAGCCGCACGCGCGAAGGCGTGTTGCCAGCGTCGCGGGTTCCCAGAACACCTTGACGATTTTGAACTCGCGCCCGTCGTCCAGACGGCGCGTGGCGACGGCCGCATGCCGATCGGGCGTCGCATGATCGACCGCGTGCGACGTCGGGTCGTGCGCCGAATCGACGACGTACGCAAAACAACCGGGTTTCAATGCGCGGCGCACCATCGCCCAGAACGCGTCGAACCGCGCGTGCGGCACGTGCGACAGCCAGAAGCCCATGAACACGAGGTCGTAGCGTGCCGGCGGCTCGAAATCGAACAGGTCGGCCTGCACGTAATCGACGTTCGCTGCACCGGTCCGGCCGCGATTGATCGCGATCACCTCCGGTGACGCATCGACCGCGGTGACGTGCTCGACGCGCGGGGCGAGGTGGCGCGTGAAAAGCCCGGTGCCGCACGCGAGCTCGAGCACGCGCGAAGGCCGCATCTTCGCGAGCATGTCGACAACGACACGCTCGACGTGCGCGACATCGGCATTCCAGGCCGCGTTGTTCTCGGCGCCCCGGTCGAAGCGCCCGGTGCGGAACCACCACGCATCGTATTCCGGTGCGCGGGCCCGGTAGTACGCGATCTGATCGTCGAGCAGCGCCCGATCGTCGCGATCGTTCATGGTCGACGCATCACGACGAGATCGTGATGCAGGATGTAGCCGGGCAGCACGTGCAACACGTCGAAGTGGCGCCCCCAGGTGCGCCGCACGTAGTCGGCGCTGTGATAGACGTTGACGTACTCGCCGTCGTGTTCGGCATGGCCGTCCAGCTGCGAGTTCGTTCCGCTGACGACGAAGCCTTCGCGCGCGACGCGCTCACGCGTGTTGCGGTAATCGACGGGCGCGAGCCGCGCGAAATCGATCGCCGTCTCGCCGTGCGTCGTCATCAGCAGGAGGGCGCCCGGGCGCGTGATGCGCGCGAGCTCGTCGAGCCAGCGCCGCTGCATCGGCTCGCGCAGGTGCGTGAACACGGAGATCCCGTAGACGACGTCGAAGCTTTCCCGCTCGAACGGCAGCGGCGGCGCGATCCGCGACGCGACGAACGTTCCCGGCAGATTCGCCGCACACCACGCGACATTTTCGCGGTCGATGTCGCAGCCGACGAACGCGTGCGCATGCGCCGATGGAAAGTGACGGGCGAGCCGGCCGCAGCCGACGCCCCAGTCGAGCACGCGATCGAACGCATGCAGGTGCCGCCCGGTCACGGCGGCGAGCACGCGGTCGATCCGGTGATAGTCGGTGGCGCCCGACACGACAAATCCGCGCGGATCACGATCGCCGATCACGCGAAAGCGGCGATCCCCGTCCGGGAGATTCGCATGGCGCGCGGGATCGGGCAGGAACCACGCGTCGCGGCCAAGCTCGACGGCCGGCGTGTCGTCGATCACGCGGCGAAACTCGAGGACGCCATCCGGATACGCCTCGCGCATCTCGTCGATCTCGCCGTCGAAACCGGACTGCGCCGATCGCTCTCGCTGCCAGAACAGCGCGCCGACGTCGCTCCGAAGCAACGGATACGCGAGCCGATCGAAGCGCCTGCCGTTCACGATGAACCAGCCCGCGGCCGGCTCGTTGTCGGTCACCGGCATCGACCAGCCGGCAGCCGCGAAGCGCTGCCCGTCGATCGTGACGCGGTCGACGTACCACGGCTCGGCGACGAGCCGCGGCACGACCAGGTCCAAATCGGCCGTGGCGGCGTTCCCCTGCTCCATCGTTCGATTCTACGACACGCGATAATGCGTGGATGCCGACGCCCCCCACCGCGAACGCATCGGCGGCGTTCGGCTGGATCGACGAACCCCGCGACGACGTCGTCGGTCCGCGCGTGCGCATCAGCGGCTGGGCGCTCGGTTCCGCTCGCATCCGCGAGATCGTCGTGCGCGTCGCCGATCGGTCGGTCCCCGCACGTTACGGCCTGCCTCGCGACGATGTTGCCGGCGTCCATCCTGGCTATCCCGACGGCTCGCATGGCGGCTTCGAATGCCTGCTCGATACGTCCGCGTGGCCGCCGTGCGACGCGTTGCGCCGTACGTTGTCCGTCGTCGCAATCGACGAGGACGGACGCGAAGCCGAGATTGGACGACGCTCGCTGATCGAGCCTTCGTCGCACCGGCGCTGGCACTTCGTCGGCCATTGCGAAGGCCCCGCGTTTCATCTGCTTCCCGCGCTTTCGGGCGTCGCCGCGGGAAGCGCCGAAGGTCTCGAACGCCGTTACGCCGCATATGCGTCGGCGACGGCGCGCATCGGCATGCGCGTGCCGATTCTCTATCTGCGCACGACGAGAGGCGCGGAAGGCGACTATCGCTTCGATCCCGACTTCGACGTGCGCCGCCGTCGTGGTGGCCGCGCAATCGCCGACGACGCGCTGTCGCACGTGCTCGCGCATTCGCGAGCGCACGCGCTGCCGGTGCTCGTCACGCTGAACGGCGGCATCTGGGCCGATGCGTCGGGTACGTGCGCCGACTTCGACGCGATCGACCATCTCGAGGAGGACGCCGCGAACTGCCAGTGGAACGAGCGCGACGAGGTCATGCCCGACGACTTCCTGTCGCACCTGCCGGGATCACAGCAGGCGCCCGAGCTCGCGCGCGCGCTGACGCTCAACGCCTACGCGCACCGCGTGCGCGACTGCAAGCGGCGCAATCTGCAGGAAGCCGCGCGCCACCTCGTCGCGTTCATGCACGAGCATGACGAGCTCCTGATCGGGGTCAATCTCGATCCGGACGTCTACGTCAATCCGTTCTTCGCCGAAGCGCAGTGGTACGACTACAACCCGCAGACGCTCACGCAGTTCCGCCACTGGCTCGCGGCCAGCGGGCCGTATGCGGGCGACTGCGACGCCGGCGTGCCCGATCTTTCACGGTATCGACGGACGGTGCCGCTCTCGCTCGTCGACGTCCGGTCGCTCGCGCGGCGGACGTTTTCCGCGTGGCCGGACGTCGATCCGCCGCGCACGTTCCCGCGCGACCCCGCGAATGCGTACTGGCGCGATCCATGGGTGCGCGAATGGGAGCATTTCCGCCGCCATCTCGTCGCGCTTCATTACGACGAGCTCGCACAGTGGCTCGTCGAAGCCGGCATTCCGCGCGATCGCATCTGGTCGTCGCAGGGACTGATGGCGCCGGCGCACGATGCGCAGCCGCTCGCGCTGTGGCTCACGAGCCCGGTCAAGAATCACGATTCGGGCGGCGTGTCGATCGAAGGCAGCAAGCCGCGCGACGGCCATCTCGGCGCGATCGTCTATGGCGCCGCGGCGACGAACGCGATGCCGATGGAGAACGGCCGCTCGCTCTACGCGACGCTTGCCGCGATCGATCCGGGATTCGGCATCGTGGAGTTCAACACGGCCGATCTGCGCGATCCTGCGCGGCATCCGACGTACGCCGACGCCTACCGGGCGCTGCGCGACCTATGGAACGCCGGTGCGCGCTTCGTCTCGCCGATGGCATGGAACGGATCGAACGGCGTGCACGCGGCGAGCCCCGACTACGTGACGTTCACTGCATGGCGCAACACCCCGCTCGAGGAAGCCGCATGCGACTTCCTGCTCGAACGGTCGGGCCTGCCGCTCGGCAGCCGGCTGTGGACGTTCGGTTCCGCCGCGTATGCGAGCGACGATGGATGGGCGGTCGGCAACGGCAACGGCTCGATGCGCGCGGGGCGAGGCCGCCTCGACGCGATCGCCGACGCCGCTGGACTGCTGACGCTCGTCTCGCCGCCCGAAGTTGAAGTGCGAAGCGATGCGATCGACGCCTTCGTCGTCGGCATTCGCAGCGACGCCGAGGTCGGAATGATCGAGATTGGCGCGCAAGCCGCGACCGATGACGTGTGGCACGGCGTTGCGCGCGCGAAGGGCAGCGAAGCGATCCGCAGCGATGCCGGGCTCGTCGTGCACGCGCGCGCGTCGGGAAGCGCTTTCGTCGTCGACCGGCTGCGGCTCACGTTGCGCGTGGCGCCGAACGCCGCGGTCACGCTTTCGCGCGTCGCCGTGCTGCGGCGCGCGCAATCGGCCAGCGCCTGTTAACAGACCCTAGTGCAACCCGAGAATCTGGCGGGCCTCGGCAGGTGTTGCGACCTTGCGGTCGTATTCGCCGCAGACGTCGACGATCTTGCGGACGAGCTCGGCGTTGCTCGCCGCGAGCCGTGAGCGGTCGAACCGCGTGTTGTCCTCGAGTCCCGTGCGGCAATGGCCGCCCGCTTCGAGGCACCACTGGTTCACGTCCCACTGGTAACGCGAAATGCCGGCCGCGACCCACGTCGCGCCGGGCAGCACCGCCGCGAGCTCGGTGCGCAGGAAATCGAACACTTCACGTCGCGCCGGCAGCGCGTTCGGAATGCCGAGCACGAACTGCACGTGCGGAGGACTCTTCAACAATCCCTTCTGCACGAGGTTCGCCGCGTTGTAGAGCATTGCGAGATCGAAGACCTCGATCTCCGGCTTGATGCCGTTGTCGAGCATCGACTTCGCGAGACCTTCGACGAAGTCGGGCGGATTCTCGTAGATGCTCGTCGGGAAATTGACGGAGCCGGTCGCAAGCGACGCCATGTCGGGCTTCAGGTGAAGCATCGCGCCGCGTGCGGCCTGGTCGCGGCCGCGGCCGCCGGTCGAGAATTGCACGATCATCCCCGGGCAGTGCTTGCGCACGCCTTCCTGCACGCGGCCGTACAGCTCGGGCGCCGAGCTCGGGGTCTCGTCGGGGTTGCGCACGTGGACGTGCACGAGCGAAGCGCCCGCCTCGTACGCTTCGTGCGTCGACTCGATCTGCTCGGCGGGCGTGACCGGTACCGCCGGATTGTCCTTCTTGCGCGGCTGCGACCCGGTGATCGCGACCGTGATGATGACCGGCTCGGCACTCATTGGACGTGTCCTCCGCGCTTTGCGATGGGTTCTACCGGTCGTCGAGCTTGTATTCGACGTAGGTGCGATCGCGCAGCTGCCGCACGAATTCCTCGAACTGCTCGTCACTCTTGCGCTGGCGGATCGCCTTGCGCGCCTCGTCGCGGCGCCGCTGCAGCGTGACGTCCTCCTTGCGCCGCTCGAGCACCTGGATCAGATGCCAGCCGAACGGGGTGCGGACCGGCTGCGAGATCTCGTTCACCGCGAGCCTGTCCATCGCATGCTCGAAATCGGGCACCGTGTCGCCGGCCGAAAGCCAGCCGAGATCGCCGCCTTTCGCGCTCGACGTGTCCTCGGAGTTCGCCCGCGCGATGTCCTCGAACTTGGCGCCCGCGACGAGC
This sequence comes from Casimicrobiaceae bacterium, assembly GCA_035605875.1. Taxonomy (GTDB): domain Bacteria; phylum Pseudomonadota; class Gammaproteobacteria; order Burkholderiales; family Casimicrobiaceae; genus VBCG01. Next base: position 37,235 of record DATNGN010000027.1, on the reverse strand, counting down.
CGCTCGCGCAGCCGGTCGATCTTCGCCTTCGCGTCGGCTTCCGACGTCTGCTCGTTGACCTTGATCAGGATGTGGCGCGCATGCGTCTGGTCGACGACGGTCGGCGTGTTGCGGCTGCGCTCGTTGACGAGCTTCACGACGTGAAAGCCGCTGGTGCTGCGCAGCACCGGCGAGACCTCGCCCGGCTTCATCTTCTGCACGACGTCGGCGAACACCGACGGCAGCCGCGCGCGGGTACGCCATCCGAGGTCGCCGCCGGACGTGGCATCGGGGGCGCTCGAGTACGCCGCCGCGACCTCAGCGAAGTCCTTGCCGCCCTTGATCTCGGCGAGCGCCTGCTCGGCGCGTTTGCGGCTCGCCTCGACCTGGTCGGGCGGCGCCTGCTCGGCCACGCCGACGTAGATGTGCGACAGCTGGTATTCGTTCTCGCCGCCCGCCTGCGATGCGACCGTCGCGAGGTAGTTGTCGACCTCCGCGTCGGAGACGGTGACCTTGCTGTCGACTTCGCGGTCGCGCACGCGCTGCACGGTGATCTGTCGGCGGATGTCCTCCCGATAGTTCGCGTACGGAACGCCTTCGCGCTCGAGCACCTTGCGGAACTCCTCGGGCGACAGCTTGTTCTCCTCGGCCACGCGCAGGATCGTGCGCTCGACGGTCGTGTCGTCGACGCGGATGCCCGTTTCCTTCGCATACTGCAGCACCGCCCGCTCGACGATCAGCCGCTCGAGCACCTGCTTGTCGAGCACGTCGGGCGGCGGCGGGGTGATCTTCGACGCCTGCATCTGCGACACCAGGATGCGCCGCTGCTCGTTCATGTCCCACTGCGTGATCGCCTCGTCGTTGACGACGACGAGCACGCGATCGAGCGGAACCGGATGGACCGCCGCCCGCGCGAACGGCGCGACACAGGCGAGCGCGGCGAGCAGCGCAAGCGCCAGGCGAAACTTTCGCATTACCATCGGACTCGAGCCTTTCAGAATTCGGGGAGCGCTTCGAAGCGGCGATCGCGTTCGCGCAGCGAGGGATCGTTGGTGGGCACGTAGCCCGGCACGCTGCGCCGCAGGAGCTCGAGCGGGCTCGTTCCGACACGCGCAAGCCCGTTGAGCTCGAGCTGCACGAAAACCGAGGTCGTCGCCTGCTGTGTCGTGGTGGTCAGCCGTTGGCCGACGACGCGCAGCACCCAGCAGTCGGCATTGTACTCGATGCCCGCCACTGCCTCCAGCGTCTTGCGGTCGGTGAACGAGTAGTTCCAGCGGCCGATCAGATTCCAGTGCGAGGTGACCGGCCACTGGCCCGAGAGGTCGATCTGCTTGATCTGGCCGATGACGCCCGTCGGATCGATCAGCGTGCGCGTGTAGCGCAGCGACGCATTGATCACGCTGCCGGGGGCCGGCGTATAGCGGACGCCACCGTTCAGCCGCTCGACCTCGTGCGCGTCGAAGTTGTATTGCAGGAGGCTCGTGAGCGACCACTGGTTCGACAGCCGCCCCTCGGCCTGGACGAGGAAGTCGGACGTCGAAGCCGAGCGCAGCGGCTCGTTCAGGCTCACCTTCTGGTCGGCGAAGTAGAAGCGCTCGCCGACCGCGAGCCGCAACCGTTCGGCGCCGGTATCGCGATCGAGGAAGCGCGAGCTGAGCGCGAGCGTCAGCTGGTTCGCGTCGCCGACGCGGTCGTTGCCGATGTAGCGGTTCTCGGCGAAGAGCTGCGAGAAGTTGAAGTCGTCGAGCGCGGTGTCGAAGACCGGCGCGTTGTTCTGGTTCCGATACGGAATGTAGACATAGAACGCGCGCGGCTCGAGCGTCTGCGTGAGCGGGATCTTCCAGATGTCGAGGTCGCGCTCGAACGTGAGGCCGGTGTCGATGCTCGCGATCGGAATCGCGTAGCCCGGATGACGATCGGGCAGCGCCGTCGTCGTCTGGTCGAGCAGGTATTCGCGCATGTGCATGCCGGCGCGCGCGGTGAAGAACCATGCCGGCCCCTGCCGCATCCACGCGACGGTCGGGTAGGCGACGACGCGCTCGCCGGTCGGGACGAGCGCCTCCTGCGCGAAGCGCGCGTATTCGCCGAAGCCGTTCCACGTGAGGCCCAGCCAGTCGGTGTCGCGCAACGTGCCGAGGATCTGCGGCACGCGGTTGTATGGCGGGATCACCGGCGCATTCGGGTCCTGCAACGTCTGGAAGCTCTGCACGCGTGCCGATACCGACCACGGGCCGGTATTGGCGACGAGGCCGGCTTCCCGCGGCAGCGTCTTCTGCGACGTGATCGCGATGCGGTCGGCGAAATCGGCGAAATAGTTGTCGTCGGAGACGCGGTTCACGTTCCAGTAGCCGGCGAGCCACGGCGTGAATTGCTCGTTGTGCGCCCATGCGAGCGCGTAGCGCCGCTCGCCGGTCTGCCGGTCGTGCGGCAGGATCTCGGCATTCATCTCCCCGTTCGCGCTGCCGAACGGCGCCGTGCCGTCGCCGAGCAGGTAGCGGAACTGCGTGCCGATCATCAAGCCCCGCTTCGTCATGAGCCGCGGCGTGATCGTCGCGTCGTAGTTCGGCGCGAGATTCAGGTAGTACGGCGCCGTGATTTCGAAGCCGCGCACGCCGGTGGAGCCGAGGGTCGGCGTGAGGAAGCCCGACTTGCGCTCGTTCGACAACGGGAATTGCAGCCAAGGCGTGTAGAAAACCGGCACGTCGAGAAAGTGCACCGAGACGCGGTGCGCGGTGCCGACCTTGCGCAGGTTGTCGACCTCGATCTCGTCGCCGCGCAGGTACCAGTCGGGATCGGGCGCGATGCACGTCGTGTAGCTCGCATCGGTCGCCTCGTAGTGATTCGGCCCGGTGAAGCGGATATTCGACGCATCGCCGTGACCGTCGGTTTCGGCGATGAAAAAGCGCGGCTTCCTGAAGAAGCCGACTTCGGTATCGCGCTTGTACTGGAGCTGCGGGCCGGTGATCCAGTCGAAGTCGCGCCGCAGCACGACGCGGCCGTCGGCGTAGACCGTCTGCGTCTGGATGTCGTACGCGAGCTCGTCGGCGAGCACGGTCTCGTGGTGACCGCGGAGCTCGACATTGCCGAACGCGGTGATCCGCTTGTCGTCACCTTCGACGCGGTCGGCACGCAGGAACAGCGCACCGCGCACTTCGCGCTTTTCCTGCTGCGCAGCCGGCGCTGCCGTCCGCGAAGGCGCGACGGCGGTACCCGGCGATATCGGCGTGGGCGCCGGTGCGGCGATCTCGCGCGACAGCTCGAGCGTCAACGGCTCGCACTGCGCAGCCTGCGCGCACAGCGCGCCGCAGACGGCGGCCCATGCGACGATCGGGCCGGCTCGAAGCTTCATCGCGGGCAGGAAATTGGAGAGAGGCGGGTTGCTAGAATTCGCGCAATTCTAGCCGGTTAACTCTCGCCGTGACGCAACCCAGCCCCGACCCGCGCGCCTGCGCGCTTTCGCGATGGCTCGCAACGCTCGCCGCGCCGGTCGCGTCGATCGAGCCCGCGTCCGCGGACGCGAGCTTCCGCCGTTACTTCCGCGTGATCCTCGGCGAACCGTGGTCCGAGGCGCCGGGTGCCGACACGCTGATCGCGATGGACGCGCCGCCGGCGAACGAGGATTGCCGCCCCTATCTGCGCGTCGCGCGGATGCTGCGCGACGCTGGCGTCCACGTGCCGCGGATCGTCGCCACCGATCTCGCGCAAGGCTATCTGCTGATGAGCGACCTCGGCACAACGACGTATGCGTCGGCGCTCGCGGCCGGCGACGCTGCCGGACTTTACGCCGATGCGCTCGACGCGCTGGTGCGCATGCAGAAGATGCGCTGCGAACACGATCTGCCGTTGTACGACGACGTGCTCCTCCGCCGCGAGCTCGCGCTCTTCCCCGACTGGTACGTCGCCCGTCACCTGCAGCGGGCGATGTCCGACGCGCAGCGTGCGACGCTTGCAACGACCTTCGATGCGCTGATCGCGAACAACCTGGCACAGCCGCGCGTGTTCGTGCACCGCGACTATCATTCGCGGAACCTGATGGTCGCCTCGCCGAATCCCGGCGTGCTCGATTTCCAGGATGCCGTGCAAGGCCCGATCACGTACGACCTCGTGTCGCTTTTGCGCGACGCGTACGTCGAATGGGGCGAGGAGCGCGAGCTCGACTGGGCGGCGCGCTACTGGGAACGCGCGCGCGCGGCGGGCCTTCCGGTGCGGGCCGACTTCGGCGCGTTCTGGCGCGACTTCGAATGGATGGGCGTGCAGCGGCAACTGAAAGTTCTGGGCATCTTCGCGCGGTTGAAGCACCGCGACGGCAAGGCGGGCTACATCGACGACATGCCGCGCGTGATGCGCTACCTGCGACGCGCGGCGGCGCGTTACGGCGAGCTTGCCGGACTGCTCGCGCTGCTCGACACGCTCGAGCCGCGCGCGAGCACGGCTTCGGTGGCCTGACGCGCAATGCCGCTCGCATCGGCGATGATCCTCGCCGCGGGACGCGGCGAGCGAATGCGGCCGCTGTCGGACACCACGCCGAAGCCGCTGCTCTGCGTCGGCGGCAGGCCGCTGATCGCCTGGCAGATCGACGCGCTCGCGCGCGCCGGCTTTCGCGACATCGCGATCAACGTGTCGCATCTTGCCGATGCCATCGTCGATACGATCGGCGGTGGTGCCGCGTTTGGCGCGCGCATCCGTTACTCGCGTGAAGCCGAGCCGCTCGAGACTGCCGGCGGCGTTGCCACGGCGATCGAACTGCTTGCGCGGGGCCCCGTGCTGATCGTGTCGGCGGACATCTTCACGCGTTTCGATTACGCATCGCTTCACCCGCGCATCGCGACGATGCGCGATGCGGGCGCTGCGCCGCGCGTGCACCTCGTGATGGTGCCCAATCCGCCGTATCACCCAGTCGGTGATTTCGCGCTCGCCGACGATCGCATCGAGGATCGCGGCGACGATCGGCTGACGTTCGGCAACATCGGCATCTACGACAGCGCGCTCTTCCGCGAACTTCCGCGCGGGGTGAAGCTCCAAATGCTGCCCCTCTATCGCGAATGGATCGCGCGCGGCATCGTCTCCGGCGAGCGTTACGAGGGCCCGTGGACGAACGCCGGCACGCCGGCCGACCTCGCGGCGCTCGATGCGTCGCTTCCGAAGTCCAGATGAACGACAACGCGAATCCGCTGCTCGATTTCTCGGGCCTTCCCCGCTTCGATCGCATCCGCGCCGAGCACGTCGCGCCGGCGGTCGACGCATTGCTGCGCAACGCGCGCGAGGCGATCCAGCGCGTCGACGACGATGCCCATCCTGCCTCGTGGGCGAACGTCGTCGTCCCCACCGAAACGGCATTCGACCATCTCGACCGCGCGTGGGGCGTCGTCCAGCACCTGAATGCGGTGGTGAGCGCGCCGGCGATACGCGATGCCTACAACGCCGCGCTGCCGAAAGTCACCGCGTTCTATGCCGACATCGCGCAGGACCGGCGCTGGTTCGCGCGCTTTCGCGCGCTTGCCGAGGGTCCCGGCTTCGCGCAGCTCGACGACGCGCGACGCAAGGTCGTCGACAACGCGTTGCGCGATTTCCGGCTCGGCGGCGCCGAGCTCGACGACCGCGACCGGGCGCGTTTCAAAGAGGTTCAGGAAGCGCTTGCGTCGCTGTCGGCGAAGTTCGACGACAACGTGCTCGACAGCGAGAACGCATGGGCGTATTACGTCGACGATCGGCAGGCGCTTCGCGGCGTGCCGGCCGACGTGATCGCGCAAATGCGTGACGAGGCGGAGTCCGACGGACGCGCCGGCTACAAGCTGACGCTGCGCTCCCCCTGCTACGTGCCGGTGATGCAGTACGCCGACGACCGCTCGCTTCGCGCGACGATGCACCGCGCATCGGCGACGCGCGCGTCGGACCTCGGCGGATCGCCTTCGTTCGACAACAGCGACGTAATCCTGCGCATTCTCGCGTTGCGGCACGAGGAAGCGCGGCTGCTCGGCTACAGGAATTACGCCGAGCTTTCGCTCGAGCCGAAGATGGCGCAGACGCCGTCGGAAGTGCTCGCGTTCCTGCGCGATCTCGCGCACCGCGCGCGCCCGTTCGCAACGCGCGAATACGACGATCTGAAGGCGTTCGCGCGCGACGCGCTCGGCATCGACGACATGGCGGCGTGGGACCTCGCGTACGTGAGCGAGAAACTCAAGGCGCACCGCTTCGCGTATTCCGAGCAGGACCTCAAGCAGTACTTCCCCGAAGACCGCGTGCTCGCGGGCCTGTTTCGCGTCGTCGAGACGATCTACGGCGTCGAGGTGCGGCCATCGGTCGCGCCGACCTGGCACCCGACGGTCCGCTTCTTCGAGATCGTCGACGCGAAAGGCGCGCTCGTCGGTCAGTTCTACCTCGACCTCTATGCGCGCGAAGGCAAGCAGAGCGGCGCCTGGATGGACGACGCGATCAATCGCCGCTACGTGCACGATCGACTGCAGCATCCGGTGGCTTACCTCACCTGCAATTTCTCCAGGCCGGTGAACGGCGCGCAGCCGTACTTCACGCATCGCGAAGTGATCACGCTGTTCCACGAATTCGGACACGGCTTGCACCAGTTGCTGACGCGCGTCGATGTCGCGGCCGTATCCGGCCTGCAGGGCGTCGAATGGGACGCGGTCGAGTTGCCGAGCCAGTTCATGGAGAACTACTGCTGGCAGTGGGACGTGCTGTCGCACATGACCGCGCATCGCGAAACGGGTGCGCCGCTTCCGCGACAACTCTTCGAGCGAATGCTCGCCGCGCGCAATTTCGGCACGGGACTCGCGATGCTGCGCCAGGCGGAGTTCGCGCTGTTCGACATGCGCGTGCATATCGACTACATCCCCGGCGGCCGCGAATCCACGAGCGGCGAAGGGCCGTCCCGCGCCGCGAGTTCCGCCCCCGCGGGCAGCAGCGCAGCGGCGGAGCCGCAAGCGTGGGGCGATGCCAACGATCTTCAGGCGATCCTCGACGACGTGCGCCGCGAGGTCGCGGTCGTCCCGAAGCCGCCGTACGACCGCTTCATCCATGCGTTCGACCACGTCTTCGCCGGGGGCTACGCGGCGGGCTACTACAGCTATCAGTGGGCCCAAGTGCTGTCGGCCGACGCGTTCAGCCTGTTCGAGGAAGTGGGCGTACTGTCGCCCGAGATTGGTGCACGCTTTCGCGACGAAGTGCTCGCGCGTGGCGGAAGTCGTCCCGCGCTCGAGTCGTTCGTCGCCTTCCGGGGGCGTCCGCCTTCCCTCGACGCGCTTCTGCGCCATAATGGAATGGTCGCATCCTGAGGGGATCGCCTTCCATGGTGAAGAGCCGCTCGATCATCGCCGTCTCGTCGTTCGTCGTCGCCGCCGCGCTCGCAAGCGCCGCCGCCGGCCAGACGCTTTACCGCTACCTCGACGCGAACGGTCGCGTCGTCTATTCGGACCAGCCACCGCCGGCGACCGCGAAGGACGCCCAGACGCGGCAACTGCTCGACAACGTGATCGAGACCGACCAGACGCCGTTGCAGGCGCGCCAGGCGGCCGAGCACTTCCCGGTCACGCTCTACACGTTCGATTGCGACATCTGCCGTGAAGCGCAGGCGTTGCTCGTCAAGCGCGGCATCCCGTTCCAGACGGTCATCGTCACCGAGGAGAAGGGCGCGGCGAAACTGAAGGCGCTGACCGGCAAGCAGGCCGCCCCGGTTCTGACGATCGGCGACAAGCAGGTGATGCAGGGCTACAACGAGGAACGCTGGCAGGCGATGCTCGACGAGGCCGGCTATCCGCGCACCGCGCCGCGCGCGCGTCCCGCGCCGGCCGGCACCGACGCAACGGCGAAGGCCGATTCGACGGCGAAGGCCGACACGACGACTGCGCCGGCACAGGCCGCCGACGATCAGACTTCTTCCGGACCGGGGAGCGGCTACCCGAAGTAGTCGACGTCGTTCGACGCGGTCAGCGGGTGGCGCACTACGCGCGGTCAGCTGCGCGCGTAACGCTTGCCGCCCTTGCGCAGCTCCGCTTCGAGTCCCAGCTCCTGGATCTTGCGCGTCAGCGTGTTGCGCCCCCAGCCGAGGCGCGCCGCCGCTTCCATCCGATGTCCGCCGGTGAAGGCAAGCGAGCGTCGAATCAGCGCGCGCTCGAAATCGTGCTGCAGCCGATCGCCGACCGCGGGCTCGCCGCCGGCGAGCGCGCGTGCGAGCTCACGGTCGAGGGCTTCGATCCAGCCTTCCGTGACGGCGGACGACCCGTCGTGACCGGTGCCCGTGCGAACTTCCTGCGGCAGATCGGTCACGTCGATCCGCTGGCCCGGCGCCATGACGGTGAGCCAGTGACAGACGTTCTCGAGCTGACGAACGTTGCCGGGAAACGCGAATGCCGCGAGCGCCTGCATCGCCGTTTCCGATAGATCCTTCGGCTCGACGGCGAGCTCGCGCGCGCTCTTGCGCAGGAAGTGGCGCGCCAGCGGCGCAATGTCGCCCGAACGCTCGCGCAACGCAGGCAGGCGCAGGCGCACGACGTTCAGCCGATGCAGCAGGTCCTCGCGAAATGTCCCCTGACGAACGCGCTCGTCGAGGTCGCGATGCGTCGCCGCGATGATGCGCACGGTCGCGCGCTGCACCGCATGGCCGCCGACACGGTAGTACTCGCCGTCGGCGAGCACGCGCAGCAGACGCACCTGCAGGTCGAGCGGCATGTCGCCGATCTCGTCCAGGAACAGCGTGCCGCCTTCGGCCTGCTCGAAGCGGCCACGGCGCACCGTCTGCGCGCCGGTGAACGCGCCACGCTCGTGGCCGAAGAGCTCCGATTCGAGCAGGTCCTTCGGAATCGCCGCCGTGTTGATCGCAACGAACGGTCCGGCAGCGCGCGGGCTGTGCCGATGCAGCGCGCGCGCGACGAGCTCCTTGCCGGTGCCCGACTCACCGGTGATCAGCACGGTCGCCGTCGATTGCGACAGCCGTCCGATCGCGCGGAAGACTTCCTGCATCGCCGGCGCCTGGCCGAGAATCTCCGGTGCCTCGCCGGCAAGCGGCGCCGCCGCGGGCGCATGCCGCGCCTCGCTCGCGGCGCGGCGGATCAGCGCCAACGCGTGATCGACGTCGAACGGCTTCGGCAGGTATTCGAACGCGCCGCCTTGAAATGCGGCAACCGCGCTGTCGAGATCCGAATACGCGGTCATGATGATGATCGGGACCTGCGGGTGCCGCTCCTTGAGATCGGCGAGCAGCGCAAGTCCCGATTCGCCGGGCATCCGGATATCGCAGATCAGGACCTGCGGCTCAGCGAGCGTCAGCGCCTGGCGCACTTCGTAGGCCGACGAGAACGTCTGATGCGCGATACCTTCGCGCGCGAGCGCCTTCTCGAGCACCCAGCGAATCGAGCGATCGTCGTCGACGACCCAGACCGCGCCGGCATCGCCCCTTCCCGCGCCTTCGCGGAACGGCTGCACATTCACGTTCACGATCCTTCTCCCTTCGCCGCGCACGAAAGCGGCAGCAGCACGCTGAAGACGGTGCGCCCCGGCGCACTGGCGCATTCGATGGTCCCGCCGTGCTGCGCAATCAGTGTTTGCGCAATCGTGAGTCCGAGGCCGCTGCCGCCTTCGCGCCCCGACACGAGCGGAAAGAAGATCCGGTCGCGAATCGCCTCGGGCACGCCGGGACCGTTGTCCTCGATCGCGATGGCGACCGCGAGGCGATGCCAGCGTTTGGCCAGCGTCACGCTGCGCGCGACGCGCGTGACGAGGCGAACCGTCGGCGCCGCCGTCGTGCTGCCCGACAGCGCCTGTGCGGCGTTGCGCACGATGTTGAGCGCCGCCTGCATCAGCTGCTCGTAGTCGGCGTCGAGCTCCGGCAGGCTGCTGTCGAAATCGCAGGCGATCGGAATCGCCGGAAATTCGGCCTGCACGACCCCCTTCGCGCGAACGAGCACTTCGTGCACGTTGACGAGGCGAAACGCCGGCGCCCGATGCGGTCCGAGCAGGCGGTTGACGAGCGAGCGCAGCCGATCGGCTTCGGCGATGATCACCTGCGTGTATTCGACGAGCGCGGGCCGGTCGAGCTCGCCTTCGAGCAATTGCGCGGCGCCGCGAATGCCGCCGAGCGGATTCTTGATTTCGTGCGCGAGGCTTCGAATCAATTCGCGATTGGCTTGCTGCTGTTCGGCGAGGCGTTCCTCGCGCGCGATCCGCAGCGCCTGGTCGATCGGCCGGAACTCGAGCAGCACGGCGACGCCCGGCGCGTCGACCGGCGATGCGGTGCACGCGAGCGAAAGGCTCGCGCGGCCCGGCGGCGAAAGCGTGACTTCCTGCTCGGCGTACGACGCGCCGGTGGCGATCGCCTTGTCGACAGCCGCTTCGAGCGCGGGGCACGATCCGAAGAGCTCGGCGAGCGTACGCCCGGCAAACGTGCGCCGCGACAGCTCGAACAGGTTCTCCGCCGCGGCGTTCGCATGGACGACGCACCGCGCGTCGTCCTGCAACAGCACGGCGGTGGCAAGCCACTCGAGCGCACGTTCGCCGGGGGGCGGCGCCGCCGACGGCGCCGGCATCAGGCGCAACAAGGAGACATCCCCCCACGCTTGCGGCTAACGAATGGTCGCGATCTCCTTGCGCAGCGCCTCGACGTTGCGCTCGTGCACCTGCACGGTCTGGCGCAGCCGCGCGATCCGCTCGCGGTATTTCTCGGCGTCGTTCTTCTCGGCGGGCAACGGCGGCGGCGCACCGTTGTCGTAGGCCTCGCGCGCCTCGGCGAGCAGCTTCTGCTCGCTGGCGAGTTCATCGTCGAGCACCTTGCGCCGCTTTTCGTCGCGGCTCTTCTGCGTGTCGGCATCGACGCGGGGAAAGGTCGACGGTGTCGTCGATACGCGCGCGGTGCCGCTTCCGCTCGCGCGGCGCGGCGTGTCGTCGGCGATCTCGCAGGAGAGTTTGCGCAATCCCTTCGCAGGCGGGACGTTCGAGTAGACGACGTTGCCGTCGGCGTCCTTGTACTTGCAGATCGTTGCATCGGCCGCGGGCATCGCGACGGTGAAGGCGAGTGCTGTAGCCGCGATCGCTGCGATGCGGCCCGGCCGGAATGCGCGCGAGGGGTCACGTCGTGTCATCCGCCGGAGTTTATCGAAGCACCCCGGGAATCCCAAGGGCGCGGCCGGCCACGCCGACGGGCGAGACCGGCCCTGTGCAACATCAGAGGCTGTAATACATCTCGTACTCGACCGGATGCGTCGTCATCCGGAAGCGCGTGACCTCCTCCATCTTGAGCTCGATATAGGCGTCGATCATGTCGTCGGTGAAGACGCCGCCGCGCGTCAGGAACTCACGGTCCTGATCGAGGTTCGCGAGCGCCTCGTCGAGCGACGCGCATGGATGCGGCACCTTCGCCGCCTCCTCGGGCGCGAGGTCGTAAAGGTTCTTGTCCATCGGGTCGCCCGGATGCGTGCGGTTCTGCACGCCGTCGAGCCCCGCCATCAGCATCGCCGAGAACGCGAGATACGGATTGCACGTCGGGTCCGGGAAGCGGACTTCGACGCGGCGCCCCTTCGGACTGCTCACATACGGGATCCGGCATGCAGCCGACCGATTGCGCGCCGAATAGGCGAGGTTGATCGGCGCCTCGAATCCCGGCACGAGCCGCTTGTACGAATTGGTGCCGGGGTTCGTGATCGCGTTCAGCGCCTTCGCGTGCCTGATGATGCCGCCGATGTAATGCAGCGCGAAGTCGGAGAGTCCCGCGTAGCCGTCGCCGGCGAACAGGTTCTTGCCTTCCTTCCATACCGACTGGTGCACGTGCATGCCCGACCCGTTGTCGCCGACGATCGGCTTCGGCATGAACGTCGCGGTCTTGCCGTACGCGTGCGCCGTGTTGTGGACGCAATACTTGAGGATCTGCAGCCAGTCGGCGCGCTGCACGAGCGGCGCGAACTTCGTGCCGATCTCGCATTGGCCTGCAGTGGCGACTTCATGATGATGGACTTCGACCTCGACGCCCATCTGCTCGAGCGCGATGCAGATCGCCGAGCGGATGTCCTGCAGCGAATCGGTCGGCGGCACCGGGAAGTAGCCACCCTTCACCGACGGACGGTGGCCCATGTTGCCGCCTTCGAACTTCTCGGCCGACGACCACGATGCTTCCGCCGAGAACACCTTGCAGTAGCTGCCCGACATGTCGACCGACCATTCGACCGCGTCGAAGATGAAGAACTCCGGCTCCGGACCGAAGTACGAAACATCGCCCAGGCCGGTCGACTTGAGATACGCCTCGGCCCGCTTCGCGAGGGACCGCGGATCGCGCTCGTAGCCCTTGCCGTCTGCCGGCTCGATCACGTCGCAGGTCAGAAGCAGCGTCGCCTCGTCCATGAACGGATCGAGCTTCGCGGTGTTGGGATCGGGCATCAGCAGCATGTCGGACGCCTGGATGCCCTTCCAGCCGGCGATCGACGAACCGTCGAACGCGTGGCCGTACTCGAACTTGTCGCCGTCGAACGCCTTCGACGGCACCGAAACGTGCTGCTCCTTGCCGCGCGTGTCCGTAAAGCGAAGGTCGACGAACTTGACCTCCTTGTCCTTGATCATCTTGAGTACGTCGGCGACGGTCATGCTCATGCGAAGGTCTCCTGGGAATCGAGGGCGGCGAGCGCGCGGACCGCTCGCGAACACGAACAGGTTAGCGAGTTGTATGCCAAGCGAAAATCGATCGCAAGCGCTTGTTTTGCAAACGCAATCGCGGCAAGCGACGCACTTCGGCGCAGGCGGATGCGCCAACATGGGGCAATCACTTTAGCGATTGCCTTATTTCGGTGCAAGCGCTACGGATAGAACAGGTAGAGGCGATAGCCCGACTGCGACGTCGAGCTCGCGTCGAGATACAGCCTGACGACGTCTTCGCCGTTCGCGGGAATGCCGCGCGCGACGTCGGTGCCAGCGCCCGCATATTCCGTCGGTGGAAGCGCGCGCCGCGCGACGACCCGCTCCGAAACGTCGGTCAGCGTCAACTCGAGATCGGGCCAGGCGATCGCGTAGCCTGCGCGGTTGCGGATCGTAGCGGAAAGCTCGAGCAAGCCGCGATGCGCGGGATCGGCGCGCAGATCGGATGCATCGATCGACAGCGCGCCCGCGTCGCGCAGCGGACCCACGTCGCAGCCGAACACGCTGCAAGCGGCTTGCAGTACCGGACGCGTGAACGGGGCATGTGCGGCGAGCGCGTCCCGATATTCGAAAAGCGCCTGCGCGAGGAGCGCCAGCACGAGCGCGACGATCGCCATCGCGTAAAGGGATCTGGGCCGCTCGCGCAACGGCTTGCGCGGCTTCCACTCGAAACGCGCGGCGCGAAGGCCGATGTCGTCGACGCGTATCGGTGGCTCGGTGCTTTCGATCGTCGCATCCCGTTCGGCTGACGCGGTCTCGGGCTCGTCCTGGGGTGTCGTCGTCTCCGCCGACGATACGGTCGTCGCTGCATCGGCCGTCGCTGCATCGGCCGTCGCTGCATCGGCCGTCGCTGCATCGGCCGTCGCTGCATCGGTCGTCGCTGCATCGGTCGTCGCCGAATCGCTTGTCGCTGCATCGATGGTCGCCGCGTCGCTCGTCGGCTCGCCGCTCGTCGCCGCGCCCGCTGCCGGTTCCGGCAGGGTTTCGGTGGGCGTGGCAGCGACGTGACCCGTTTCGACGGACGGCGACGTCGTCTCGGCTCCCTCCGTCGAGACGGGTTGGCGCTTCGGCTCGACTGGCTGCAGCGCCTCGGCGCTACGCAGCGTCACCGTGGGCCGGCCCGCGGCGAGCTCGTCGTGATCGTCGTCGCCTCGCGCCGCATCGAGCGACACCCGCTCCCGGTGCGCATCGAAGACCGCACGGCAATGTCCGCACCGCACCTGTCCTTCGCGCAGCGCGAGCTGCTGCGGGCTCACGCGAAAGATCGTCGCGCAGCCGGGACAGCGCGTATAGAGCGTCGTTGCCGGCGTCGTCATCGGACTGCCGCCGGCGCTTTGCGCTGCGGATCGAATTCGCCGTTGGGGCTCATCAATTGCCGCTACAGCGAATGCCGGTCAGCAGCACCCATCCGTCGTCTTCGGCATGGGCCGCGATGTCGAACGACGACGTGTAATCGCGCGCGACCGCGTCGGCCTGCGCCGCGAGAATGCCGGAAAGCGCGATGCGGCCGCCATCCTCCGTTCGTGCGGCGAGGACGGGTGCGAGCGCGCGCAGCGGATTGGCGAGGATGTTGGCGACGACGATCGCGAAGCGTTCGTCCGCGAGTGCGTCGACGTGCACGAACCGGGCACGCACGCGGTTCGCGCGCGCGTTATCGATGCTCGCGCGTATCGCCTGCGGATCGATGTCGACGCCGGTGACCCGACCGGCACCGAGCTTCGCCGCAGCGATGGCGAGAATGCCCGATCCGCAGCCGTAATCGAGCACCGATTCGTGGTCCTTCAGCTCGTCGGCAAGAAAGCGCAGGCAAAGCCGCGTCGTCGGGTGCGCGCCGGTGCCGAACGCGAGTCCGGGGTCGAGCAGGATGTTCGTTGCGTCGGGACACGGCGGTGCACACCAGCTCGGCACTATCCACAGCGCATCGGTGACCCGAAGCGGCGTGAATTGCGCCTGCGTCGCGCGGACCCAATCGCGATCGGGCACGCGGTAGCGCTCGAACGGCGGCTCGGCGGCAGCGAGCACGCCGGCAGCCGAGCGAACGAGGGTCGCGGGATCGGCGTCGTTGCCGCAAAGCGCCGTTAGCCGGGTGACGTGCCACCACCCGCGCGGCGCTTCGGACGGCTCGCCGAAGATCGGGCTTTCTCCGTCCGTTCCCGCGAACGGATCGGCCGCATCGACGGACAGCGCGCCTGCATCGAGCAGCGCATCGGACCATCGATCTGCGTCGTCCGCCGCGACGTCGAAGCGCAGCGCCCAGAAAGTAGGGTCAGAGACGACTTCTGCTGCTCCCATCATCGCCGCGGCGAAGTCGTTTGCGCAAAAGTCGTCTGTGACCCACTGACCAGCCCCGGCCTCCTTGAATGCATCAGTCAGTCGCAATGTCAGCGCGTCGGCCTCGCCGCAAACGCGCGGCGCCGCGCCCTTCGGGCCTCGGCTCGGCTGACGCCTCCCCCGCCGCGCCGCGCAACTGCTCGCTCGATCCGTGGCAGGTTGACACGGGATGTCTCATGCGGCCTGCTTGCGCTTCGCGAGCCGCTCCTCGAGATAGTGAATCGACGTGCCGCCGCGCAGGAACTTCTCGTCGAGCAGCAATTCCTGGTGCAGCGGAATGTTCGTGCGAATGCCGCCGACGACCATCTCCGATAATGCGACGCGCATCCGCGCCATCGCCTGCTCGCGCGTCTCGCCGTACGCGATGACCTTGCCGATCATCGAATCGTAATTCGGCGGCACGAAATAGTTCTGGTAGACGTGCGAATCAACGCGGATGCCGGGGCCGCCCGGCGCGTGCCACGCGGTGATGCGTCCGGGCGACGGCACGAACGTCCAGGGATCCTCGGCGTTGATGCGGCATTCGATCGCGTGGCCGCGCCGCAGCACGTCGCGCTGGCGGAAGCGCAGCTTCTGACCGGCGGCGATCCGGATCTGCTCCTGCACGATGTCGATGCCGGTGATCATCTCGGTGACCGGATGCTCGACCTGCACGCGCGTGTTCATCTCGATGAAGAAGAACTCCTCGTCCTGGTAGAGGAACTCGAAGGTTCCCGCGCCGCGGTAGCCGATCCTGCGGCAGGCGTCGGCGGCGCGTTCGGCGATGCGCGTCAGCGCGCGCGCGTTCACGTCGGGCGCCGGCGCTTCCTCGATGATCTTCTGATGCCGCCGCTGCATCGAGCAGTCGCGTTCGAACAGGCAGATCGCGTTCTTGAACTCATCGGCGAGCACCTGGATTTCGATGTGCCGCGGATTGCTCAAGAACCGCTCCATGTAAAGCGTCGAATTGCCGAACGCGGCTTGCGCCTCGCCGCGCGTCAAGGCAACCGCCGGCAGCAGCGCCGCCTCGGTATGGACGACGCGCATGCCGCGGCCGCCGCCACCACCGGCGGCCTTGACGATCACCGGATAGCCGATCGAGCGCGCGACGCGCACGATTTCCTTCGGATCATCGGGCAACGCGCCTTCCGACCCCGGCACGCAGGGGACGCCCGCCTTCGTCATCGCGACTTTCGCGCTCACCTTGTCGCCCATCAGCCGGATCGTCTCCGGACGCGGACCGATGAAGACGAAGCCCGAACGCTCGACCTTCTCGGCGAAGTCGGCGTTCTCGGACAGGAATCCGTAGCCGGGATGGATCGCCTGCGCGTCGGTCACCTCGGCCGCGGCGATGATCGCCGGAATGTTGAGATAGCTCTGCGCCGACGGCGGCGGACCGATGCAGACCGACTCGTCGGCGAGCGCGACGTACTTCGCGTCGCGATCCGCTTCGGAATGCACGACGACGGTCTTGATCCCGAGCTCGCGGCATGCGCGCTGGATGCGCAGCGCGATTTCCCCGCGGTTGGCGATCAGGACCTTGTCGAAGAGCTTGTCGGTGCCGCGCGAGGCCATGTCTAGTCGCGCAGGGCCGCCCCAAGCCACGGAAGCGCCCCCTCGGGGGGCAGCGAGCGCGGCGAGCGTGCGGGTCGTTTCATCTAGGCGATCAAGAACAGCGGCTGCCCGAACTCCACCGGCTGTCCATTCTCGACGAGGATCGCCTTGATCGTCCCTGCGGCATCGGCTTCGATCTCGTTCATCAGCTTCATCGCCTCGACGATGCAGAGGGTGTCGCCCTGGGCGATGCTGTCGCCGACCTCGACGAACGGCGCCGCGCCCGGCGACGCCGAGCGATAGAACGTGCCGACCATCGGGCTCTTCACCGTGTGCCCTTCATCGGCCGGCGCTGGCCGCGCCTCGACGGCCGGCGTGCTCGCGACGGCGATCGCCGCCGGCAACTGCGCAGGCGCCTGGAACATCACCGGTTGCGGCGCGTGCGCGGACGCACGCGTGATCCGCACGCGTTCTTCGCCCTCCTGAATCTCGAGCTCAGCAATCCCCGACGTTTCGACGAGATCGATCAGTGTTTTGAGCTTACGCAGGTCCATGGCGGTGCCTCATGCGCCGGCCGCGCGGATGAGGCCGCGAGTTTGACGCAGATGGCGGAAAATGTCCAGCAGATAGCCGGACTTAGCGGCGCCTTGCCTACGATCGACAGACGTGGGCTACAGAAGGCGCCCGAGAAGCGCGTCGAGTTTGGCTTGCTTGAGCGGTCCGAGCTGCGTATGCGTGACGCGGCCCTGACGGTCGAGGACGATCGTGAACGGCAGCGCCGCCAGGTCGTTGCCGAGCGTCTTCGACAATTCGATTGCACCGAAGCCGCCGATCAGCGCCGGATAGTTGAGCTTCAGCTCCTTCGCAAATGCGCGCACTTTGTCGGGATCATCGACGGCGATCCCGACGAATTGCACGCCTTTCGCGCCATCGCGCGCTTGCGCCGCAACGAACTCCGGCATTTCCTCGCGGCACGGCGCGCACCACGTCGCCCAGAAATTGACGACCAACACCTTACCGCGCCATTGCGCGAGCGCCTGCTGCCGGCCGTTCGTGTCGGGCAGCACGAGCTTCAGCACGGCGGAGCCGTCGCGGACTGCGTCGGCGCTGTCGCGATGAAGAAACGCAACGCCAATCCCGAGGACGAGCGCGACGACGGCGACGACGCCGACGATCGCCGCCCGGCGCCGTGGCTGACCTGTCGGTGCGGGCCCGATCGCAGTGGCGTCGCCGCCGTTCATTTGAACCAGCCTTTGCTTCCGGGCTCGACGAACGCGCCCGGCTTGTCGCCTGCGGCGGGCACGACGAGCGTCAATTGCTGCGGGTTCGGCGGATAGCAGACGCCGACGTCGGCGCAGCCTTGCGAGTCGGCATGCAGCGTGATCTTCTGTCCTGCGGCGGTTTTCGTGAGCGGGACGCGCACGACCACTTCGCCGCGATACGTCTCGACGTCGCCGAAGAACGCGTCGTGCTTCGGCTTTCCGGGCGGCAGCACCGCGTTGGCGGCGGGCACGGGCTCCGTGGCGAAGTGCATCCGGTCGCGATAGAGGTAGTAGCCGTCGGCGACGTCGAACCGAGCCTCGATCGTATTCGCGTCGAGCGCACGCGCCGACAACCGGAACGCCTGCTCGGGTGGCAGCAGCTTCGGCGCAAGCGAGGAGACGCCCTCCGCATGCGCGGTCGCGAGCAGCAGCGAAAACAGCGGAAGGAGCCAGCGCACGGCGAAGTCAGGTCGCGCGCGTCGTCTCGGCGGCAAGCCAGCCGAGATACCGCGCCTCGCCGCCGACGATGGGAATTGCGACGATCTCGGGCGTGTCATAGGGGTGGATTTTTCGGATGACGTCCTCCACGTTCGAATACAACGCGGTCCGCGTCTTGATGGCGACCGGAACCTCCGTCGCCGTTTCGATTCCTCCGCGCCAGTGATAAATTGAGTCGACCGCGGCGCCGATGTTGACGCACGCCGCGAGTCGCTCGTCGAGCAGCGCGTTCGCCAGCGCCGTCGCGACGGCGCGGTCGGGTGCGTGGGTGACGACGAGGAGCGCCGCGTCGGAAGAAGGAGTCGTAATGCGTTTCGTAATGCTGGCCATTGTACTGTTGTTCCCGCTGGTGGACCTCCTGGTCACCGCAAGGTTCGCGCGCTGGACCGGCGTGCCGATGTGGATGTGGCTGACCGGCTCGGCCATTGCAGGTTTGTGGGTGCTCGCTAACGAGCGGGTCCAGTTTCGCGCTCGCGCGCTTGCTGCCTTTCGCGGCGATTCGCTGTTTCGCGGCCTGCTCGACAGCGGCCGCCGCGTCCTCGCCGGCGTCCTGCTGATCGCCCCCGGAGTCCTGAGCGACGTTCTCGCCCTGTTGCTGCTGCTTTTGCCGATCAACCAGCGTGGCGCCTTCGGCGGTCCGGCGCCCGTCGCCGCCGGGCATCGCGGCAACCGCACGCTCGACGGCGACTATCGCCGGCTCGACTAGGGCCTAACCCTTCATCCTGTCGAGCAGCGTCGGCTGATCCTTACGCGCGCGACGGTACGCCCATAGCATCATCACGATGCCGATGACGATCATCGGCATCGACAACCACTGTCCCATCGTCAGTCCGCCGGCGAGAAAGCCGAGAAAGTTGTCCGGCTCGCGCGCGAACTCGGCGATGAACCGCGCGCAGCCGTAGCCGACGAGGAACAATCCCGACACCGCGCCGCGCGGACGCTTGCGCGACGAGTAGATCCACAGCACGGCGAAGAGCAGCACGCCTTCGAGGCCGAACTCGTAGAGTTGCGACGGGTGCCGCGGCACGTTGTCGACCTGCGGGAACACCATCGCCCACGGCAGGTTGCTCGGCCGGCCGACGAGTTCGCCATTGATGAAGTTGCCGAGCCTGCCCGCGGCGAGTCCGAGCGGGCAGAGCGGCGCGACGAAATCCGTGACGTCGAGGAGCGCCTTGTGCCGCCGGCGCGCGAAGAACCACAGTGCGATCAGCACGCCGAGGAAGCCGCCGTGGAAGCTCATCCCGCCGTGCCACACCTCGAAGATCTCCAGCGGATGCGCGAAGTAGTACGCCGCCTTGTAGAACAGCACGTAGCCGAGGCGGCCGCCGAGGATCACGCCGAAGACGCCGAAGAACAGCATGTCGTCGACGTCCGACGGCCGCCATCCGGTGAGCATTTCGGCGCGCGCGCGTCTTCGCCCGAGCACGACGAAGAGAATGAAGCCCGCGAGATACATGAGTCCGTACCAGCGGACGGCGAGCGGGCCGATGCGAACCGCGACCGGGTCGAATTGCGGGAAGACGAGCATGCGCCCCGATATATCACACTCCGACGGCCGGTATCATTGGCGGTTTCGCCGCACCTTTCGCCTGGAGAAACGCCGTGCCGCAGAATCGCCGCTCTCGCCTGATCACCGCGGGCATCGCCCGCTCACCCAATCGCGCGATGCTGCGCGCCGTCGGCTTCGGCGACGGCGATTTCGACAAGGCGATCGTCGGCGTCGCGAATGCGCACAGCACGATGAATCCGTGCAACGCCGGGATCCAGCCGCTCGTCGATCGTGCGATGACGGCGTTGCGCGAGGCCGGCGCGATGCCGCAAGTGTTCGGCATTCCGACGGTGACCGACGGCATCGGCATGGGCACCGAGGGCATGAAGTATTCGCTCGTGTCGCGCGAAGTGATCGCCGACGCGATCGAGACGTCGGTGAACGGCCAGATGATGGACGGCGTGCTCGTCGTCGGCGGCTGCGACAAGAACATGCCCGCGGCGATGATGGCGATGGCGCGGATCGACGTGCCGGGCATCTTCGTCTACGCCGGCACGATCAAGCCCGGGCATTGGAAGGGCCAGACGCTGACGATCGTGTCGCCGTTCGAAGCCGTCGGCTCGTATACCGCGGGCAAACTTCCGAAGGAAGACTATGACGGCATCGAGCGCAACGCGTGCCCGAGCGTCGGTGCGTGCGGCGGCATGTACACGGCGAACACGATGTCGTCGTCGTTCGAAGCGCTGGGGATGAGCCTGCTCGGCAGCTCGCAGCTCGCGGCGCCCGACCCGGAGAAAGCCGATTCGTCGGCGCAGTCGGCACGCGTGCTCGTGCGCGCGATCGAGAAGGATCTGAAGCCGAGCGACATCATCACGCGCACGTCGATCGAGAACGCGATCTCGCTCGTGATGGCGACCGGCGGCTCGACGAACGCGGTGCTGCATTACCTCGCGATCGCGGCGGCCGCGCAGGTCGAGTGGACGATCGACGACTTCGAGCGCATTCGCAAACGCGTCCCGGTGCTGTGCGACCTGAAGCCGTCGGGGCGCTACGTCGCCGTCGACTTCAACGCGGCCGGCGGCGTGCCGCAGGTGCTGCGGATGCTGCTCGACGCGGGACTTCTGCACGGCGACTGCATGACGATCACCGGCCGCACGATCGGCGAGGAACTCGTCGCAGTCTCACCGAAGCCGCGCGCCGACCAGGACGTGATCCGGCCGCTCGACAAGCCGATGTATCCGCACGGCCACCTCGCGATCCTGCGTGGCAACCTCGCTCCCGAAGGCTGCGTCGCGAAGATCACGGGCCTCAAGAATCCGGCGATCACCGGGCCTGCGCGCGTGTTCGATTCGGAGCCCGCGTGCATGGAGGCGATTCTCGCCCGCAGGATCCGGCCGGGGGACGTGATCGTGATCCGCTACGAAGGCCCGAAGGGAGGCCCGGGGATGCAGGAGATGCTGGCGCCCACGTCCGCGCTGATCGGCCAGGGACTCGGCGAATCGGTCGGGCTCATCACCGACGGGCGCTTCTCCGGTGGCACCTGGGGAATGGTCGTCGGCCACGTCGCGCCCGAGGCGTACGTCGGCGGGACGATCGCGCTCGTCGAGGAAGGCGATTCCATCACGATCGACGCCAATCGGCTGCTGATCGAATTGAACGTCGACGAAGCAACGCTCGCGGCGCGGCGCGCGCGCTGGCAGGCGCCGCCGCCGCGCTATACGCGGGGACTGCTCGCGAAATACACGCGCCTCGTGTCGACGGCGAGCCGCGGCGCGATCACCGACGTGCCCGGCTGACGAAGCGTGGGAACCGGCGGCTCGCGCCGCTGCCCATCGGTGGAACACGCGGTGGAACACGCACGCTCCCGCGCCTGTTGGCGCTTCACCGGATCGCGTTCATCGATGCCCATGTCGCCACGAATCCTCGTCCGCATCGCCTTCGTCGCACTCGTTGCGATCATCGCCGGTTGTGCGCAACTCGATCAGCGCGGCGACGTCTCCGGGCCCGTCGCGATCGCACCGAAATTCGACGTCGGCGAGCGCTGGACGTACCGCGGCCGCGAAGGGTTTCGCTCGCCGCTCGTATGGGAAGAGACGCACGAGGTGACGCGCGTCGCCGCCGACGGCATCACCGTGCGTGTGACGCTCGAGGGCGAGCGGGTCCGTGGCGCCCGCGAGGAGATCCTCGCCGCGCCCGGCGTCGTTCGGCAGGGCGCGCTGATGGACATCGAAACGCGCCGCTTCGCGACGCCGCTCGATCGCTTCCGCTTCCCGCTCGCGAGCGGCGAGACGTGGAACCAGTGGGTGAACAACTTCAACGAGACGACGAACAAGGAAGGACAGATCAATCGTTACGTGCGCGTCGGCGGATGGGAGAAGGTGTCGACGCCGGCAGGCGTGTTCGACGCGATCCGCATGCGCGTGCTGATGCGGCTCGACGACGAGGAGTTCTGGCGCTATCCGACGACGTGCAACTACCTGATCTGGTACGCGCCCGCGGTCGGCGCGCCGGTGCGCGAGGAGAAGGAAGCGCAATACTACGAAAAGGGCGAGGAGTTCGATGGCACCGGCGCGATCCGCTCGCAGCATACGGTTATCGAGCTCGTTTCCTATACCAAATAGGGTTTCAGAGAAGGTCAGAGACGACTTTGCGGCTCACATTGTCGCGACCGGAGGCAAACGCCCCGGAAATTCATCTCTGACCCTGCTTTGGTCGTCTCCGACCCTACTTCGGCGTCAAGCCAAGCTTGTCCCAGATCGCGACCGTCAGCGGCGCGTGGTTCAGCGTGTAGAAGTGCAGGCCTGGCGCGCCGCGCTCGATCAGCGATGCGCACATCTGCGTCACCACATCGAGGCCGAATGCGCGGATCGACGCCGCATCGTCGCCGAGGCTTTCGAGGCGGCGCCTGATCCAGCGCGGAATCTCGGCGCCGCACGCGTCCGAAAAGCGCGCGAGCTTCGTGAAGCTTCCGATCGGCATGATGCCGGGCACGATCGGCACGTGCAGGCCGCGGCTCGCGCACGCATCGACGAAATGCCAGTACGCGTCGGTGTTGAAGAAGTACTGCGTGATCGCCGAGTTGGCGCCGGCGTCGATCTTGCGCTGGAAACTCGCGAGATCGTCGTCGGGATTGCGCGCCTGCGGGTGATATTCGGGGTATGCCGCGACGTCGATGTGGAACCAGTCGCCGGTTTCATCGCGGATGAAGCGGACGAGCTCGTTCGCATAGCGGAAATCGCCGACGTCGACGGTGCCGGACGGCATGTCGCCGCGCAGCGCGACGAGATGGCGGATGCCGTGCTGGCGATACTGGCGGAGCACGTCGCGTACGCCGTCGCGCGTCGACCCGATGCACGACAGGTGCGGCACGCCTTCCAAGCCCTCGCTGCGAATCTCGAGCACCGTCGCGAGCGTTCCTTCGCGCGTCGATCCCCCGGCGCCGAAGGTGACCGAACAAAACGCGGGACGGAGCCTCGCGAGCTCGCGCCGCGTCGCGCGAAGCTTCGCGATGCCGTCGGCTGTCTTCGGCGGGAAGAACTCAACGCTGTACGCCGCGTGGCCGTTGCTCATGATCGTTCGCTGCCACGCCGGAGCACGAGCGATGCGAGCAGCCACGAGATGATGCTGTAGACGATCGCGCCGAACACGCCGCTCCAGAAGCCGCCGACGACGAAGCCGCGCACGAACGAGCCGACGAACCAGAACAAAAGCCCGTTGATCACGAAGATGAAGAGTCCGAGCGTGAGCAGCGTCACCGGCAGCGTCAGGACGACGAGGAGCGGCCGGATCAGCGTATTGATGAAGCCGAGCACGAGCGCTGCGAACAGCGCGCTGCGAAAGCTCTCGACTTGCACGGACGGGATCACGTACGGCAGCACGAGCAGCGCGAGCGCGTTCAGGAGCCAGGTGGTGAGCAGGCGCAGCATCTTGCGATCGTCAATGTGGCGCGCCGTTCACGAACGGCTTCAACCCGGCGTAGATCGTTGCGTTGACGGGCGCCGCAATGCCTGCCGCCGCCGACAGTTCGGCGACGCGGCCGCAAAGCCACGGCGCTTCGAGCCGACGTCCGGCAAGGAGATCGTTCTGCATCGACGAGCGCATCCCGGCCGGAAGCCCGTCGATGGCGCGCATCTGCTTCGGCAGGAAATCGTCGGGCAGCGCGACGTTTCGCGCACGCGCGAGCGCGACGGTCTCCTGCATCGCAGCCGTGAAGGCGGCGCGAAGATCGGGATCACTGCGTACCGTGCCAACCGGTTGTCGCGACAGCGCGGTGACGCCGGACAGCGCGGTCAGGAAGACGAACTTTTCCCAGATGGCGCGGCGAATGTCGGGGGCCACCTCGGCGTCGATGCCGGCCGTCGTGCAGGCGCGCACGAATTCGCTCGCGCGCTCGCGCAGTCGTCCCCCGTCTCCCCGCAATGCGCCGACGGTGTCGAATGCGCCGACGCGCAGTTTCGCCATCGATCCGGTATGCGCGATGACGCCGGGCGCGCGGATCGCAGCCGCGATGTAGGCGACGCCGCCCAAAACGTGCGCATCGCCGACGACGCGCGACAGGATTTGCGCGCTGTCGATGCCGTTCTGGAACGCGATGACGACGCCGTCGCGACCGAGGAGCGACGCGACCTGCGCGGCCGCAGATTCGACATCCCACAGCTTGACGCACAGCATGACGACGTCGACCGGCGCGAGCGAGGGAGGATCATCCGTCGCTGCGACATTGCGCAACGCGAGGTCGCCGCCTGCGCTTTCGATGCGCAATCCGTCGCGGCGCAGTGCAGCGAGATGCGCGCCGCGCGTGATGAACGCGACGTCGTTGCCCGCCTGCGCGAGCTTCGCGCCGAAGTAGCCGCCGACGCCCCCGGTACCGAAAACCGCGATCCGCATGGATGCTCCGATTCGCTATCCCCTAAAGCCGCCTCGCTCGCGCTCGGCTCCCTCTCCCGCGAGCGGGGAGAGCGTTGGGGCGACGGGCATTTTCAATACCGGTAACTGTCCGGTTTGTACGGCCCCGCCGCATCGACACCGATGTAGCGCGCCTGCTTGTCGCTGAGGCGCGTGAGCGTCGCGCCGAGCTTCGACAACTGCAGGCGGGCAACTTTCTCGTCGAGGTGCTTCGGCAGCACGTAGACACCGACCGGATAGCGTCCGCCATTCTCCTTCGCGTCGGTCCAGAGCTCGATCTGCGCCATCACCTGGTTCGCGAACGACGAGCTCATCACGTACGACGGGTGGCCGGTCGCGCAGCCGAGGTTCACGAGCCGCCCTTCGGCGAGCAGGATGATGCGCTTGCCGTCCTCGAAGATCACGTGGTCGACCTGCGGTTTGATGTTCTCCCACTCGTGCTTGCGCAGCGACGCGACGTCGATCTCGTTGTCGAAGTGGCCGATGTTGCAGACAATCGCGTTGTTCTTCATCCGCCGCATGTGCGCGTGCGTGATCACGTCGACGTTTCCCGTCGCGGTGACGAAGATGTCGGCCTTGTCGCAGGCGTCCTCCATCGTCACGACGCGATAGCCTTCCATCGCCGCCTGCAGCGCGCAGATCGGATCGATCTCCGCGATCCATACCTGCGCGGAGAGCGCGCGCAGCGCCTGCGCCGAGCCCTTGCCGACGTCGCCATAGCCGTTCACGACGGCGACCTTGCCGGCGATCATCACGTCGGTCGCACGCTTGATGCCGTCGACGAGCGACTCGCGGCAGCCGTAGAGGTTGTCGAACTTGCTCTTCGTCACCGAGTCGTTGACGTTGATCGCGGGGAATCCAAGGCGGCCCTCGCGATGCATCTGGTAGAGCCGCTTGACGCCGGTCGTCGTCTCCTCGGTCACGCCGCGGATGTTCGCCTTGACTCGCGAATAGAACGTCGGATTCGCCTCGAGGCGCTTCGCGATCGACGCGAACAGCGCCGTCTCCTCCTCGCTCGCCGGGTGCGAGATGACCGAGCGGTCCTTTTCGGCTTGCGCGCCGAGGTGCACGAGCAGCGTCGCATCGCCGCCGTCGTCGAGGATCATGTTCGGGGTGCCGCCATCGGCCCACTCGAAGATCCGGTGCGTGAATTCCCAGTAGCGGTCGAGGGTTTCCCCCTTGTACGCGAACACCGGCGTGCCGCGCGCCGCGATGGCGGCGGCCGCGTGATCCTGCGTCGAATAGATGTTGCACGATGCCCAGCGCACGTCCGCGCCCAGCGCCTGCAGCGTCTCGATCAGCACCGCGGTCTGGATCGTCATGTGCAGGCTGCCGGCGATGCGGGCGCCGCGCAGCGGCTGCTCCGGCGCGAATTCCTCGCGGATCGCCATCAGGCCCGGCATTTCGGTCTCCGCAATCGCGATTTCCTTGCGGCCCCACTCGGCTTGCGACAGATCGGCGACTTCGCAATCGGCGAAGCGCTTCGTCTCGTTCACGGCATTCATCGTCACTCCGTTCGTCAACGGGCGACTTCGGCGAAGGCGGGGAGGACGAACCACCCGTTGCCCGCGGAGAAGTCGCGGTTCAACGAGCGCGGTTCGCTTGGTCGGCGGGATGCCTGCCCCGAGCCTGGCCCGGTGTGACCGGGTTGCAACGCTCCTCGGGATCTTCAGAATTGTACCCGACTATCCGCCGTCCGCCGGCGGCAGCGTCGCAAGCAGCGCGTTCGCGAGTGCCGATTCGCGCTTGTAGAAGCCCGCGGTATGAAACGTTTCCTCGAGCGCGAAGAGCTCGTAGTCGAGGTGATGGCATACCTCGTGGGACAGCGTGCGCACGAAGCTTCGGAAGGCAACGACCTGGCGCTTGCGCGCCGTACGCATCCACACGGTGATGCGCGCCGGGGTCCGCCCGTCGATCGGCTCGTAGAGGCCGTGCAACTCGCCGTAGTTACCGGACGGACGTTGCGCGAGAACGCGCATCCGGATCGCCGGCACGTGATAGCCGGCGACGAGCGCATCGACGATCGCCTGGCAATGTCGCTTGACGTCGACCGCTGCGTCGGACGCGAGGCTCGTGCGGACGCCGGCCACCGCAGGTCCGACGACGATGCCGGGCGGCAACGGAAGCGGCCCGATCTCGTCGCTTTTTCGATAGACGCGCTTGCGCGCGAGGGACAGCCGATCGTAGTAGGCAAACCGCATCGCGGGACCGACGCGGCGCGCGGTGATCGGCTGCCGGATTATGCCTTCTTGACTTTCTCGAGCATCTTGAAGATGCCCTTCGGCGCGCCGGCGAACATGCGCTTGAACGTCTTCGGAAGGCAGCGGCGCTCGAGCGTGTTGCGGCGGGTGCGGGTGCGTTCGGCCATGCGATTCTCCAGTCGATCGGTCTCGCGACGGCCGACGGCCGCGCGAAAAGCCTGTGATTATAGCGCCCGCGAAGCAGGGGCCTGAACTAAGCCTCGCGCGCGCCGCGCAGCGCGGACGGCTTCGCGTCGGCGAACACGCCGCTCGCGCGGCGCGGTGCCCCGCGGAGGTACTGCTTGGGCGCAACGACCGCGGCGCCGAGCACCACCGCGGCATGCCACGCCCAGCGCGGATCCCAGAGGAACGCGCGGGCCATCGCGACCATGTCCGCGTCGCCCGCGGCGAGAATCGTCTGCGCCTGCTCGGGATCGGTGACGAGGCCGACCGCGATCGTCGTCGCGCCCGTCGCGCGTCGAATCGCGCCGGCGAAAGCCACCTGGTAGCCGGGACCGAGCGGGATCGCCTGCGCCGGCGATACGCCGCCGCTCGACGCGTCGATCCAGTCGGCGTCATGCGCGACGAGCCGGCGCGAGAATTCGACGGACTGCTCGAGCGTCCACCCACCCTCGACCCAGTCGGTGCACGAGAGCCGCACGCCGAGCGGGCGATCGCCGGGCCACGCGGCGCGGACCGCGTCGAACACCTCCAGGGGAAAGCGGATGCGCGACTCGAAATCGCCGCCGTAGCGATCGGTGCGCCGATTCGCGATCGGCGACAGGAATTCGTGCAGCAGGTAGCCGTGCGCCATGTGCAGTTCGAGCGCATCGATGCCCGCGCGCTGCGCGCGTCGTGCCGCTTCGACGAACGCGTCGCGAATGCGCGCGATGCCCGCCTCGTCGAGCGCGATGGGCGGCGGCTCGTGCTCGCCGTGCGCGACCGCGGACGGTGCAACCGGCGTCCAACCACCATCGGCGGGAACAATCAGCGTGCCGCCGTCCCATGGCGGACGCGACGACGCCTTGCGTCCGGCGTGCGCGAGCTGCATCGCGACGACGGACGGCGGGCACTGCGCGCGAGCACGCGCAAGGTTGCGCGCGACGGCGTCCTCGCACGCGTCGTCGTAGAGACCGAGGTCGTCGGGACTGATGCGGCCTTCGGCCGTGACGGCGGTCGCCTCGATCGTGAACATCGCGGCGCCCGACATCATCATCTGCGCCCAATGCACGAGATGCCAGTCGGTCGCGCGTCCGTCGACGGCCGAGTACTGGCACATCGGTGAAACGACGATGCGGTTGGCGAGCGAAAGCCCGCGCAACCGGATCGGATCGAAGAGCTTCAATCGGCGGCGAATGCCGGCTCGCGCAGGCCCGCCGCCTCGCGCAGCGCCTCGACCTTGTCGGTCGCCTCCCACGTGAACTCGGGCTCGTCGCGGCCGAAGTGACCGTACGCCGCCGTCTTGCGGTAGATCGGCCGCAGCAGATCGAGCATGCGAATGATGCCCTTCGGCCGCAGATCGAAATGCGCGTGCACGAGCTCGACGATGCGCGCATCGGAGACGCGTCCGGTGCCTTCGGTGTAGACGGTCACGTTGATCGGCTTCGCAACGCCGATCGCATATGAAACCTGCACCTGGCATTGCCGCGCGAGGCCTGCGGCGACAATGTTCTTCGCGACGTAGCGTGCGGCGTACGCGGCGGAGCGGTCGACCTTCGACGGGTCCTTGCCCGAGAACGCGCCGCCCCCGTGCGGCGCCGCGCCGCCGTACGTATCGACGATGATCTTGCGTCCGGTGACGCCCGAGTCGCCGTGCGGCCCGCCGATCTCGAAGCAACCGGTCGGATTCACGAGATAGCGCGTCCCGGCGAGCATGTCCTTCGGGAATACCGGTCGCACGATCTCCTCGACGACCGCCTCGGCGAGTTCCTTCTGCCGCTCGTTCATGCTCGGATCGTGCTGTGTCGACAGCACGACGGTGTCGACGCTCTTCGGCTTGCCGTCGACATAGCGGACGGTCACCTGCGATTTCGCATCGGGCCGCAGCCACGGCAGCCGTCCGTCGCGGCGCACTTCGCTTTGCCGCTGCACGAGCCGATGCGCGTAGTAGATCGGATACGGCATCAACGCCGGCGTTTCGTCGCACGCGTACCCGAACATCATGCCCTGGTCGCCGGCGCCCTGGTTCAGGTCATCGTCGGACGCGCGATCGACGCCTTGCGCGATGTTCGGCGATTGCCGGCCGTAGCAGACCATCACGGCGCAACCGTCGGCGTCGAAGCGCAGCGCAGGGTCGTTGTAGCCGATGCGGCGAATCGTGTCGCGCGCGACCCTTGCGTAATCGACGCTCGCGCGCGAAGTGATCTCGCCCGCCATCACGACGAGGCCGGTCGAAACGAGCGTCTCGGCGGCAACGCGTCCCGTCGGGTCTTGCTCTAGAATCGCATCGAGCACCCCGTCGGAAATCTGGTCCGCGATCTTGTCCGGGTGACCTTCCGACACCGACTCCGACGTGAACAGGAATTCGTTCATTGCCGCTCCGCTTGGTTGATTTTTCGGCATTGCATTTTAACAGAGGGCATTTTCGACGCCGCGAGGCAGTCCGATGACCGTCGTGCGCGCCGATGCCGATTCGATCGCTCGCGCCGCGCGGATGCTGCGCGATGGCGGGCTCGTCGCGTTTCCCACCGAAACCGTCTACGGCCTCGGCGCCGACGCGCGCAACGCCGACGCGGTGCGGCGCATATTCGCCGCGAAGGGCAGGCCCGAGGATCACCCGGTGATCGTGCACGTCGAGGACCTCGCGGCAGCCGAAGGCTGGGTCACCGACATGCCCGATGACGCGCGCGCGCTCGCGCAGGCGTTCTGGCCGGGACCGCTGACGCTGATCTTGCCGCGCGCAGCCGACGTGCTCGACGTCGTCACCGGCGGGCAATCGAGCGTCGGCTTGCGAGTGCCGGCGCATCCGGTCGCCCGCGCACTGCTCGGTGCCTTCGGAGGCGGCATCGCAGCGCCATCGGCGAACCGTTTCGGGCATGTCTCGCCCACGACGGCGCGCCATGTCGTCGACGACCTCGGCGACGCTGTCGACGTGATTCTCGACGGAGGCGCCTGCGACGTCGGCATCGAGAGCACGATCGTCGCGTTCACGACCGGCACGCCGATGCTGCTGCGTCCCGGTGGCGTTCCGCAGGACGCGATCGCCGCGGTGCTCGGCCGGATGCCGGCATCGCGAGATGCGAGCGCGCCACGTGCATCGGGCATGCTTTCGTCGCATTACGCGCCGCGAACGCCGGCGTCGCTCGTCGCGCCGGACGTGCTGCTCGCCGAGCTCGGGCAACTCGAGGAACGCGACGAGCGCATCGCAGTCCTCGCCGTCAGCACGCGACGGCCCGACTCGTTCGACGGCGTCTGGATCAGTGCACCGGACGATGCGGCGGTGTATGCGCGGATGCTCTACGCCAACCTGCGCGCGCTCGACCGCGCCGATGCCGATGCGATCCTGATCGAGCGAGTGCCTCAGGAACGCGAGTGGGCCGCGATCGGCGACCGCCTCGCGCGCGCCACGTCGGGCGAAGTCGACGACCGGGATTAGAAAAGCAGGGTCGGAGACGACTTTCGGAAAACGCGCCGCGAACCGGCAAGCTGCCTTCGAAACTCGTCTCTGACCCTACCTTTCGGCGAGCGACGCATCGGGCACGATCGTCGCCCCGCCGAGCGCGGCGAAATGCCGCACCGGCTGACCGAGCAGTGCATCGTTCTCGATCAGATC
This sequence comes from Casimicrobiaceae bacterium, assembly GCA_035605875.1. Taxonomy (GTDB): domain Bacteria; phylum Pseudomonadota; class Gammaproteobacteria; order Burkholderiales; family Casimicrobiaceae; genus VBCG01. The sequence continues at coordinate 6,599 of DATNGN010000027.1, read as the reverse complement.
GGCGGCCGCGATGCCGGTCACGCGCGCGATCGCCGCCGGCTCCATCGCGATGACGCGCGACGATGCCAGCGCGTACAGCACCGGCGCCTGCAGCGCGTGCACGAAGAACGCCGCGCTGTGCCCCACGCCGGTGAGCAGGCCCACGAGGCGCGCGCCGCGCGAGCGAAGCAGCGCAAGCACGCAGGCATGGTGCGCGAGGAACTGCGAAATCAGCTTCATCTCCGCTGCGCGCGAAACGGCGTGGCCGACCGAATCCTCGACGAGCACGATCGTCTCGTTCGCGCGGCGTCCCGGCGCGACGTGCGCCAGCAGCGCCGAATCGAGCGCGTAGGCGTCGGCCGGGCCGACCGGCGCGCCGCTGCTCGGGCGCGTGAGCCAGCTCCTCGGGCCACGCCACAGCCGCCCGGCGTCGTCGACGGGCGCAGCGCCATCGAAGCACGCGAGTCGATCGAACGGCGCGACGTGCGTTGCTTCGCCCGCGACGCGGCGTCCGAGCCGGGCATGCGCAGCCAGCACCGCGACGTCGAAGTCGTCGCGCTCGTGCACGGCCCGCGCGACCCACGCGCGCACCGCGTCGGCGTCGTTGGCGAGCAATTCGACGGCGCCGGCGGCGTTGCGCGCGTTGGCGCCGAATACCGCATCGACATCGCGCGCGTCTTCCGCATCGAGCTGCCATTTGCCGTGCACCGATTCGAGCACCTTCGGCCCCGACAAGCCGAATCGCGTGCCGGGGAGGAGCGCCAGCCGATCGGCCGCGCACGCGAGCACGGACGTGCCACCGAATACGTTCGCAACGCCGATCGCGACGACCGGCACGCCCGCGATGCGCGCATCGAGCAACGACGACAATGCGCGGGCAAGCGCGAGTTCCGCCGCATTCGCCTCGTGCAACCGCACGCCGCCCGACGCGAGCAGCAGCACGACCGCGCGCGGCCGCTCGCGCTGCGCCGCCTCGAACAACGCGCGCAGCGCCTGACCATGACGTTCGCCGACGCTCCCGGCGAGATAGCGCTCGTCCTGCGCGGCGGCGAGGATCGGCGCCCCGTCGAGGCGTGCGCGCGCAATGACGATTCCGTCGTCAGGCTGCGCTGCGATGCCGAAACGCGCGAGATGCGGACTCGCGCCCGCCGCCGGGAACGGCTGCACGGTGCCCGCGTCGGCGATCGCGGCGATGCGTGCCGCAGGCTGCGCGTCGCGCAGCGCCGGGCCGACATCGTCGGCTTTTCGCGCGCGAGCGTTGGTGGCCGTCGGCGGTCGTCGCGTCATCGTGGAATAATGCCCTGAATGGACTCGACACACTCGATCGCGGCGCGATTCGGCGAATGAACGCGAACCTCTACGCGCTGATCGAAGCGCATTTCCCATCGGGCGCCGAACAGCCGTGCCTGCTCATTCCCGGCGCGCCCGTCGTCCATTATGACGAGCTCGCGCAAGCGTCCGCGCGAATCGCGAACGCGCTGACGCGCGCCGGGTGTCGCCCCGGCGATCGCGTCGCCGTGCAGGCGGACAAGCACTGGCACGTGCTTGCGCTCTATCTCGCATGCCTCCGCGCCGGCCTCGTCTACCTGCCGCTCAACACCGCGTATCGCAAAAGCGAGCTCGCGTATTTCTTCGCCGACGCGACGCCGCGCCTGATCGTGTGCCGGCCCGAAACGCTCGGCACGATCGAGACGATCGCCAGCGGCGCGACGGTTCTGACCGTCGACGCGCACGGCGGCGAACTCGGCGACCGTGCGCGCGGCGAAGCCGTCGACTTCGCGACGGTGCAATCGCAGCCGGACGATCTTGCGGCGATCGTCTATACGTCCGGCACGACCGGCCGCTCGAAAGGTGCATCGCTCACGCATCGCAACCTCGCATCGAACGCGCTCGCGCTGGTCGAGGCGTGGGCGTTCACGCACGGCGACGTGCTGCTGCACGCGCTGCCGATCTATCACGTGCACGGATTGTTCGTCGCGATCCATTGCGCGCTGCTGTCGGGCGCGCGGCTCTGGTGGCTGCCGAAGTTCGACGCCGGCGAGGTCGTCGAGCGGCTGCCCGCCGCGACGGTGATGATGGGCGTGCCGACGTTCTATACGCGCCTTCTTGCCGAGCCCACGTTCACGCGCGAGCGCGCGAAGAGCGTGCGCCTCTTCGTGTCGGGCTCGGCACCGCTCCTGCCCGAGACGTTCGCGGCGTTCCGCGACCGCACGGGCGAAACGATCCTCGAGCGATACGGCATGACGGAGACCGGAATGATCACGTCGAACCCGCTCGATGGCGTGCGGGCCGCCGGCACCGTCGGCCGTCCGCTGCCCGGCGTTTCCGTGCGCGTCGTCGACGACGCGGGCGACGTCTGCGCACCGGGCGTGGCGGGTGGAGTGCAGGTGCGAGGACCCAACGTCTTCGCCGGCTATTGGCGGATGCCGGAAAAGACCCGCGACGAATTCACCGTCGACGGCTGGTTTCGAACCGGCGACGTCGGGGAATGGGTCGCCGAAGGCGAAGCGAAGGACTACCTGCGACTCGCCGGCCGCGCGAAGGACATGATCATCAGCGGGGGGCTCAATGTCTATCCGAAGGAAATCGAGGAGCGCATCGATGCGTGTCCGGGCGTTGTCGAATCGGCGGTGATCGGCGTCCCCGATCCCGATTTCGGCGAGGCGGTCACGGCCGTCATCGTCGCGAAGCCGGGGCAGGCGATCGACGAAGCCGCGATCATCGGCACGTTGAAAGACGAGATCGCGGCGTTCAAGGTGCCGAAGCGCGTGCACGTCATCGACGAGTTGCCGCGCAACGCGATGGGGAAGGTGCAGAAGAACGTGCTGCGGGAGAAGTTTGGGCGCGCAGGGGCCAGGGACTAGGATCTAAAGGTCAGGATCTAAGGGATCAATCCACCGGCTGCTCCGCCGGCACCTTCGCCGCGCGCGACGGAAGGACGCCTCGCAGTCCCTTCGAGATCAGCGGCCAGAACAGCATGACGAGCGCGAGCGTCGTGATGCCGCCGACGAGGCCGTTCGAGTACAGGATGCCGAGGCTGCCCTGCGACGACAGCATCGCCTGGCGGAACGAGCTCTCCGCCGCGTTGCCGAGCACGAGCGCCAGCACGAGCGGCGCCATCGGGTAGTTGAGCTTCTTGAAGACGTAGCCGACGACGCCGAAGCCCAGCATGAACCAGATGTCGTGCATCGAGTTGTTGACGGTATAGGCGCCGATCGCGCAGATCACGACGATCACCGGCGCGATGATTGCGAACGGAATGCGCAGGATCGCCGCGAACGCCGGCACCAGCGACAGCACGACGATCAGGCCGACGACATTGCCAAGGTACATGCTGGCGATCAGGCCCCAGACGAAGTCGGGCTTCTCCTGAAAGAGCAGCGGCCCCGGCTGCAGGCCCCAGATCAGGAGGCCGCCGAGCAGCACGGCCGCCGTCGGCGAGCCTGGGATGCCGAGCGTGATCATCGGTAGCAGTGCGCTCGTGCCGGCCGCGTGCGCCGCGGTCTCCGGTGCCACGAGCCCTTCGACGACACCGGTGCCGAACTTGTCGCCGTCCTTCGAGAACTTCTTCGCCGCGCCGTAGCTCATGAACGAGGCCGGCGTTGCGCCGCCCGGGGTGACGCCCATCCAGATGCCGATCACCGTGCTGCGCAGGAACGTGAGCCAATACCGCGGCAGCTTCTTCCACGTCTCCAGCACGACCTTCGGATTGATGCGTGCGGTCGCGCCCGAGAACGCCAGTCCCTCCTCCATCGAGAGCAGGATCTCGCCGATGCCGAAGAGGCCGATCACCGCGATCAGGAAGTCGAAGCCCTTCAGAAGGCTCACGAGCCCGAACGTCATCCGCAACTGCCCGGTCACGATGTCGATGCCGACGGTGGACAGCGCGAAGCCGATCATCATCGATGCGAGGATCTTCGCCGGCGAGCCCTTGCCCATGCCGACGAAACTGCAGAAGGTAAGCAGGTACACCGAGAAGTATTCCGCCGGGCCGAAGCGCAGCGCGAAGCGCGCGATGATCGGCGCGAGGAACGTGATCATCAGCACCGCGAAGAACGCGCCGACGAACGACGACGTGAAGGAGGTCGTCAGCGCCTCGCCGGCGCGTCCCTGCTGCGCGAGCGGATAGCCGTCGAAGGTCGTTGCCACCGACCAGGGCTCGCCGGGAATGTTGAAGAGGATCGACGCGATTGCGCCGCCGAACAACGCGCCCCAGTAGATGCACGACAGCATGATGATCGCCGACGTCGGCGGCATCGTGAACGTGAGCGGGAGCAGGATCGCGATGCCGTTCGCGGCGCCGAGCCCCGGCAGCACGCCGATGATGACGCCGAGGACGATGCCGAGCAGCATCAACCCGAAATTGAACGGCGTCAGAACGACCGCGAAGCCATGGAAGAGATACGCGAGGTCTTGCACGAGTGCTCCTGGCAGTATTGGGCGTTCAGGGCGAGCGCGTGCTCAGTACCCGGTCCACGACGTAAGGTCCCACGTGCCCTTGTAGAGCGGCACCTGGAACCAGACCTCGAACATGAAGAACAGGGCGATGCAGATGATGACCGCGATAAGCACGCTCTTCACCCACGAGTACTTGCCGAGGAAGCGCATGAAAAGCGCGATGTAGATCGCTGCCGAAACGTAAATGCCGATGAGCTCCACACCGAGGACGAAGATTGCCGCCGGGATCAGGACCTGCATCACCTTCCACAGCTGGCCGCGCTCGACGAACGATTCGTCGCGGCGCCCGGCCTTGCCGCGCAATGCGTTCACGAACACCGCGAGGCTCGACCCGCAGATGATGAGCGCCACGTAGAACGGGAAGAAGCCGGACTGCGGGCCGTCGCTTCCCCACCGGAAGCCGAGCTTGACGCTCTGGTAGACGAACGTCGCGCCGAACCCGAACACCAGCGCGGCGACGACCGCTTCCATGGTTCGCGTCGAGACGACGCTCCGGCCTGCGTTGCCGTTACCGCCTGCTTCATCCACGATCGTTCCTCCGTTGCCGGCTGCTTCGCGCGCGCGTCTTGCAGGACGGCCGCCTGTCGCGGCGGCCGTCACGTTGCTGCCCCGGGCTCCCGCTTACTTCTTCGCGAGGAATCCCGCCTTCTCCATCAGCGACTTGTGCTTCGTTTCGGCGTCGGTCAGCCACTTCACGAAATCGGGGCCGGTCATGAACGACTGGTTGAACGCCGCCTTCTCGGTGAAGTCCTTCCAGTCCGGCGTTTCGCGAACCTTCTTCAACAGATCGATGTAGAAGTTGACCTGGTCCTGCGACACGCCACCGGGCATGAAGATACCGCGCAGCATCAGGTACTCGACGTCGAGGCCCGACTCCTTGCACGTCGGGATGTCGTGCCACGACATCGTCGACGTCACCTTCGCCGGATAGTCCATTCGCTTCGCGTCGAACACGCAGAGCGGCCGAAGCGAGCCGGCGCGCCATTGCGCGACTGCTTCGATCGGATTGTTCACCGACGAGTCGATGTGCTTGCCGACGAGTTGCACCGCGACGTCGCCGCCGCCTTTCAGCGGGATGTAGATGAACTTGGCGCCCGTCTGCTGCTCGATCTCGGCCGTGATGATCTGGTCTTCCTGCTTCGACCCGGTGCCGCCCATCTTGAACGTATTGGGCTTCGCCTTCACCGCGTTGATGTAGTCGGTCGGCGTCTTGTACGGCGTGTCCGCGTTCACCCAGAGCACGAACTCGTCGAGCGCGAGCATCGCGACCGGCGTGAAGTCCTTCCAGTTGAACGGTGCGCCCGTCGCGAGCGGCGTCGTGAACAGGTTCGACAGCGTGATGATGATTGTGTTGGGATCGCCCTTGGCGCCTTTCACGTCGAGGAATCCCTGTGCACCCGCGCCGCCCGATTCGTTGACGACGATGATCGGTTCCTTCGTGAGCTTGTGCTTCGATACGACACCCTGGATGAAGCGCGCCATCTGGTCGGCACCGCCCCCGGTACCCGCGGGCACGATGAACTGGATCGGCTTCGTGGGCTCCCATGCGGCGGCGGGAGCCGATGCAACTGCGGCAAGCGCGAAGACGCCAAGGGCAACGCCGAGCGCGCGACGACGATTAGAGCTCATGATTCCTCCAGATTTGAAGTACGACCGCTTCTAGTTCTGACGCCGACGATGCAAGCCATGCTCGTGCGGCCCGCATTTCCCGGGCGCCGGAGCACCCGCTTTCCTGCTGCCAACTCCACGTCTCCTCCCGAGGCGAGCGCGACGACCGGGTCAAAGCAGCCCGGCACCCCGCGCCCACTTGTATTTTGCGCTCAGTACGGCCACCGGCATCTCCGTCGTGTACGGATAAGCCGGAACGCCATGCTGGAACAGATGCTCCGCCGCTTCCTCGACCTGCACGTCGCCGGCAAGCGAAGCGACGATCGGCTTGTGAATGCCCTGCGCCTTCATCTCGTCGACGACTTCGATGACCAGGTTCGCGAACACCATCGGCGGCGTGATGATCGTGTGCCAGTAGCCGAGGATGATTGCATGAATGCGCGGGTCGGTGAGGCCCAGCCTGATCGTGTTCTTGTACGTCGTCGGCGGCTCGCCGCCGGTGATGTCGACCGGATTGCCGGCCGCGCCGAACGGCGGAATGAACTTGCGAAACG
>DATNGN010000026.1:0-14782 GCA_035605875.1 Casimicrobiaceae bacterium | reverse complement strand
CGTTCGCACCTGCGCGTCGATGCTTGCGCGGATATCGACGTCGATCGCATCGCCGGGCGCTTCGAGCGCCGCGAACTGGCTGCCGAGCAACGTCGCCGGCATGTACCGGTGCTTGCGATTCGCGAGGCGTGCCGCAATCGTCTCGGCATCGCCGCGCAGGTGCACGAAGCGCACGTCGCCGGCCCGCTCGAGCCGGTCGCGATAGCGCTGCTTCAGCGCCGAGCACGCCAGCACGACGCTGCGACCGCCGGCGGTGACGCGCCGAAGCTCGTCGACGATGCGGTCGAGCCACGGCCAGCGATCATCGTCGGTGAGCGGTATGCCCGCCGCCATTTTGGCGACGTTCTCCGGGGAATGCAGATCGTCGGCGTCGATCAGCGTCCATCCCAGCTCGCGCGCGAGCGCGGCGCCCACCGTCGATTTGCCCGAGCCCGAAACGCCCATGATCGCGACGATCATGGCCTCGACCTGCCCTTCATCGCTTATCGTCGGCACTGGCAACGGCGTGGCCGCCGAAGCCCTTGCGCATCATCGCGAGCAACCGGTTGGCGTAATCGCCGCCGCCCTGGCTCGAGAAGCGCGCCATCAGCGCGAGCGACAGGACCGGCGCCGGCATGCCCTGCTCGCGTCGCCGACTCGGGCGAAGGCCGCTGGACCGTCCAGGAGGCGATCGGGTGCTGGGCTGCAAGCAGCGCGGCGAGGTCGTCGACCGTGCGCTGCGTCACCTCGCCCGCCGGCACCATCAACCCTATGACCCGCGGCACCGGCAACGCGTCGACGATGTCGCGCAGCGAACGCGCCTCGACGATCGTGTCCGCGAGCGAGCGACGGACGCGTTCATCGGGGTCGAAGCCGATCACGCGCACGCCGCCGCGCGCAAGGCGCCGCGCCTTGCTGCCCATCCTGCCCAGGCCGACGAGACCGATGTCCACGAGCTTCGTTCAGTCACTGCCCTGATGCCATGCTACCTAAACGCGGCGCGCGTCGCCAATATCCGTACGACGCGAGGCGTTGAGGGCCGCGGCAACGATCAGCACGCCACCGACGATCGTGCGCGAACCGGGCCGCTCGCCGAGCAGAAGCGCGGCCAGCGCAATCCCGTACACCGGCTCGAGCGCGGCGACGACGCTCGCCGTATGCGCGGACACGCGACGCATGCTCGCGATGAAAAGCGTGTGCGAAAGCCCGGTGCACAACGTGCCGAGCACGAGGAGCAGGACGACGTCCTTCGGCGTCGGCCACGCTGCGCGTCCCGCCACGGCGAGCACCCACGGCAGCAGGCAGGCCGCCGCGAAGAGGTTCTGCCACAGCGCGATGCCGGTCGCGGACCGCGTTGCGACGAGCGCACGATTGCGGACCGTGAGCCACGCAAACGTGAAGGCGGACACGAGCGCCCACGCGAGCCCGCGCGTCGCATCGTTCGTCCACGAAAGCTCGGGGACGAGCGCCACGAGACCGGCGGTCGCGAGCAAGGCTGTCATCCATTCGCGAATGCCGCCCGGTCGGTGCGCACGCTCGAGCAACAGCACGAAGACCGGAAAGACGGCATAGCCCAGCAACGCGATCGCGACGCCGGCGGTCTTCACCGCCGCGAAAAAGCTCGCCCAGTGCAACGCGAGGATCGCCCCGTTGGCGGCCAGCCGCCAGTCGCCATGGCCGATCCGCTGACCGCGGATGCGCGCGACGATCGCGAGCGTCGCCGCCGCCGTCGTCGTACGGCCCAGCACGATCGCCGTGGCCGGCAATGCGATCCACTGCCCGAACAGCGCGGCAAAACCGAACAACGCAACGGCCGTGTGCAGTGCGACGAGCGCGGAGGCACGATGACGGCGCGCGGCCAGGTCGTCGAAGCGCGACGCCTCGTCGATCATGCGGTCACGGCCTCGGCCGCCGGCGCCGCGAAATCCTCGCGCCAGCGCAACTCGGGGTGCTCGTCGAGCCACGACCGCAGACACGCCTGTGCATGGCGATAGCCGACGTCGACGATCGCGTAGATCGCGTTCCAGTCGAGAAAGCCGTACGCGCGTACCGGCGGATTGATGTACAGGTCGACGCCCTCGCGAAGCTCGTTGCGGCCGCTCGCACCGCCGAGCAGCGTCGACTTGATGAGAAGGTTCGGCAATGTCGGCAGCACGGCACGCTCGCGCGCGCCGACGATGCGCGAGCGCAGGTACTCGAGCGGCGACGGAAATTCAGGCGCGTCGACCGAATACTCGACCTTGACCGTCGCTTCGACGGCGATCGTGTTGCCACCGATGAAACGCTTCATCACACCGACGGGCAGGTTGTCGAGAACGCCGCCATCGACGTGGAGCTGGCCACCGGCGATCGTCGGCGGCAACAGGCCGGGCAGTGCGGCGCTCGCCTGCATCGCCTGCCACAACCGGCCCGTGTGGTGCACGTGGACGCGGCTTTCGGACAGATTGCTCGACACGCAGAAGTACGGCTGCCACAGATCTTCGATGTCGACGTCGCCGATGTAGTGGTGAAGCGTCCGCGCGAGCTTCCGCCCTGCGACGAGCGAGAACAGCGGCACGGTCAAGTCGGCGAGCGGCCGATCGTCGACGAACGCGTGCTTGCACGACTGGAGAATCGTCTCGTCCCTCCAGTCCAGCGCGACGAGTGCGCCGATGATCGCGCCGATGCTGGTGCCGCCGACCGCGTCGATCGGAACGCCGGCCTCGCGGATCGCGCGAACGGCGCCGATCTCCGCGAGACCGCGCGCACCGCCGCCGCCGAGCACGAGCGTCACGGCGTTGCCCGACAGCAATCGCGCGAGCCGGTGAAAATCGCGGTCGCCGTCCCATGCCACATGCGAATGCCGATACCCAACGCGCGATGCGAGCCACGCCGCCGTCCCCGCGGGCGGCTCACGCCGGTTCGCGTGCAGCAGCACGAGCTCGTTATGCATCAGCGAAGGTTCGGCGGACAACTCGCGCAACGCCTTCTCGAGCGGCGTTTGCGCCGGTGGATGCGTTGCGTCACCGACGAACAGCACCCGGTCGGCGTGGGCGACGCATCGGCGCGTCCATGGCGTCAGCGTCGGATCGGTTTCGCAGATCACGAAGCGCCGCGCGCGCTCCGACTGGTCCAGAAGGCGGTCGACGAACCGGTCGTCGACGCCATCCCGTAGCGATGCTGCGCCACCGCGACGCGCATCGGCCAGCGCGCGATCGAGGTAGACGGTGCTGCCGAAGTGCAGCAGCGCGAGCTCGAGCCGGCGCCCGAACTCGGCGATCGGCACGCGCGCATCCAGCGGCACCAGCGCGATGTTGCGCACCTTCGGCACGAATTCCGTCGTCCCGCGCCGCAACGTGCGCAATGCGAAGCGCGCGATGTCGAGACCCGCATCGGGGTGCACGCGCAGCAACGCATCGAAATCGTCGCGGCCGAGGCGCGCGAGCACGGTGTCGCGAATCACCACGACGTCGGCCGCGCGGGCGTCGCCCGTGAGGAGCGACAGCTCGCCCACGCAATCGCCACTCGACAGATGCGCCACGAGGCGTCGATCCCCATGGCGGTCGCGCACCCAGACCTCGAGCCGTCCGGTGACGACGAAATGCATGCAATCCGACGCGTCGCCCTGGCGATAGAGCAGTTGACCGCTTGGCACGCGAACGATCGCCAGGCGCGCGGCGAATGCCGCGAGCTCGTCTTTACTCAAGCGTCCCAGGAACCGGGGAAGGAGCGACAGCAGGTCGTCGTCCAGTTCGTCTTCCATCGCGGGTCGCTACGCCTTCTGCGCCAGCCTTTCCGCGCCGCGCGTCTTCACGCCATACAGGCGTCTCGTGGAGCTCGCGGCAGCGGCCGACGCGTCGAGCTCGCGCCATGCGAAGCCGTCACCCGCCAGGCGGCGCGCAGCGTCCGAAACGGCCACTTCGTTGTCGTTGCAGGAACGAAGCACCGTGAACAGCGTCTTCATCGCGCCGCCGAACACGTCGTACGACAGTTTCGACGTCTCGACGATGCCGGCGACGACACTGCCGGCGTGAACCGCGATGCGGGCGTCGAGTACGAACGCACCGTGCGCACGGCGCGATTCGGTCAGGTCGTCGAGAAACTCGCGCATCGCGAGCGCCGCTTCGACGCTCGCCACGCCGTCGTGTGCGCCGGGCGTCGGCAAGCCGGCGATCGCAATGTACGTGTCGCCGATCGTCTTGAGCTTCTCGAGGCCGAAGCGATCGGCGATCGAGTCGAACGCCTTGAAACAGTGCGTCAGGTACGAGACGACATCCTCGGCGGGTTGCGACGCGAGCGCGCTCGAAAGGTGCCGCAGCTCGATGGCCACCAGCACCACCGGGTCGAAGCGTGTCGGACGGATGCCGGCAGGCGCCGACATCTGCGCGACGAGCCGTGCCGGCACGAGGTTGTAGAGCAGGCGGTCGGAGCGCAGTTTCTCGATCTCGAGCGACGCGCTGCGCTCGCGAAGCTCGGTCTCGGATCGCTGCAACAGCGCGCTGCGGTTATGCGACGAATAGGCGAACGCCATGAAGTAGACGAACGTGAACACCGACGATGCGATGTCGATCGCGATCCGATCGCCGCCACCGACGTTGACCCCCTCGACGATCGCGTAAGCCGCGATGCCGGCCGCGACGCCGGCCGCCGACCGCAGCATCTGGCGCAGGCCATCCACCGAAAGCGCGCTCGCGAGCGCCACGGTGATCAGCACGAACGTGGGCAGCGGCCCGAGGCCGATCGCGTGCACGACGACGCCGACCGCGAACGAGTCGAACAGGAACGTGCGCAGCTCGATGCTGCGCCGCTTTTGCGGATACTTCCGCGCGACGTAGTGAACGACGTGCGGGTAGACGACGAGGATCGCGAGGAGCGCGATGTAGAACGGATCGAACCGGTGCTCCTGCGACGCGTAGAGCACGACGACGGTCATCATGAAGACCGTCCCCACGATGCGCATCGGGTAGAAGAGCGCGAAGCGGTCGAGCAGGAGTGACATCGCCGTGGGGTTGTCGTGACGGTCGATCGCACGCGATCATCGCACACCGATCGATCGACGCGCCGATGCGACGAAAGCCACGCGGCTTCGGGCGCTTGCCGTGAGCGCCGATACGGGCTGCTAGAATCGCCGGACACGAAGGGGCGCCGCAGCGCGCGCGTCCGTCGCGCCACGACAACAACGCCGGGGAGATCCGAGAATGCCCTCGCCTGCCGCCGCCACCGACCTGCTGGCGGCCGTCCGCAAGTCGCCCGGCAATCGGGTGAAGGTCGCGGTCTCCGACATCGACGGCGTGCTGCGCGGCAAGTACCTGCACAAGGACAAGTTCGAGTCGGCGCTCGAAGGCGGCTTCGGCTTCTGCGACGTCGTGTTCGGCTGGGATTGCCACGACCAGTGCTACGACAACACGACATACACCGGCTGGCACAAGGGCTTCCCCGATGCGCTGGCGCGGATCGACCTCGGCACGCATCGCAAGGTGCCCTGGGACGACGACGTAGACTTCTTTCTCGGCGAATTCGTGATACGCGAGAACGGCCGCGATGCGCCGTATCCGCTCGATGGCCGGCAGGTGCTGAAGCGCGTCCTGAAGCGCGCCGAAAAGCTCGGCGTCGTGCCGATGTGCGGCCTCGAGTTCGAATTCTTCAACTTCAGCGAGACGCCGCAGTCGTGGGCCGCCAAGCAGGGCGTCGATCCGACGCCGCTGACGCCGGGAATGTTCGGGTATTCGCTGCTGCGTGCGAATCAATCGCGCGACTATTTCAAGGCGCTGTTCGAGGAGATGGCGGCGTTCGGCGTGCCGATCGAAGGGCTGCACACGGAGACCGGCCCCGGCGTCTTCGAAGCGGCGATCGTGTTCTGCGAAGCGCTCGAGGCGGCCGATCGCGGCGCGCTGCTCAAGAGCGGCGCGAAGGAGATCGGCGCGCGCTTCGGGATCATGCCGAGCTTCATGGCGAAATGGAGCCAGAACTATCCCGGCTGCTCCGGCCATTGCCACCAGTCGCTCTCCGACGGGAAGAAGAACCTGTTCCACGACGCGAAGGGCCGGCATGGCATGAGCAAGCTCTTCGAGAGCTACCTCGCGGGCCAGTTGTCGACGTTGCTCGAATTCGCGCCGATGTTCTGGCCGACGATCAACAGCTACAAGCGCCTTGTCGACGGCTTCTGGGCACCGGTCAAGCCGACGTGGGGCGTCGACAATCGCACGGCGAGCTTTCGCGTGCTCGCGGCCTCGCCCAAGTCGACACGCCTGGAGACGCGGGCGCCGGGCGCCGACGTCAATTGCTATCTGGCGGTAGCCGCATGCATTGCCGCCGGTCTCGACGGCGTCGAGCGGAAGCTCTCGCTGACGACGCCGCCGATCGAAGGGACGAATCGCGGCGCGGAGAACGTCGCCCGCGCGCCGCGCACGCTTGCCGAGACGACGCGGATCTTTCGTGCATCGGAACGCGCGCGCGACTGGTTCGGCGACGAATTCGTCGACCACTTCGCCGCGACGCGCGAATGGGAGTGGCGGCAGTGGCAGGATGCGGTCACCGACTGGGAACGCAAGCGCTACTTCGAGATCATCTGACAATGACGGTGAGCCTATGAGCGCGGCAGGGCCGCCCCAGGGCGCGAATTGCGCCCCCCCGGGGGGCAGCGGAGCCGCGCAGCCGCAAGCGTGGCGGGGTCACCGATTCGCCTTTCCCACGTCGATCCTCTTCGGTGCGGGGGCGCGCCGCGAGGTGGCGCCACACCTGCACGCGGCAGGTTTTACCCGGCCTCTCGTCGTCACCGATCGCGGGCTCGCTGCGTTGCCGGTCTTCGCGCAATTTCGCAGCACGCTCGACGGCGTGACGCATGCGGTGTTTTCCGGCATCGGGGGCAATCCGGTGCGAAGCCAGGTGGCTGAAGGCGCGAAGGCGTATCGCGCGCACCAGGCCGACAGCATCATCGGCATCGGCGGCGGCGCGGCGCTCGACGTCGCGAAGGCGATCGCCGTGATGGCGACGCATCCCGGCGACATCCTCGAATACGCGTGGGACCACCCGCAGGTGCGGCCGCTCGACAAGCCGCTGCCCTACCTGGTCGCCGTGCCGACGACGGCCGGTACCGGCTCGGAAGTCGGACGCTCGTCGGTGATCGGCGACGATCTGACGCACGTGAAGAAGATCGTCTTCTCGCCGGCGCTGCTCGCGAAGGCGGTCTTCGCCGATCCCGAGCTCACGCTCGATCTGCCGCCGTCGATCACCGCGGCAACCGGCATGGACGCGCTGACGCACAACGTCGAGTCGTACCTGTCGCCGGCGTGGCATCCGCTGTGCGACGGCATCGCCGTCGAAGGCGTGCGCATTGCCGCGCGCGCACTGCCGGAGGCGGTCGCGAACGGCCACGATCTCGCGGCACGAAGCGACATGCTGATGTGCTCGATGATGGGCGCGATCGCGTTCCAGAAGGATCTTGGCGCCGTGCATTCCTGCGCGCATGCGCTGTCGACAGTCGCGGATCTCCATCATGGCCTGGCGAACGGGATCATGATCGACCACGTGATGCGTTTCAACCTGCCGGCAGCGGCGCCCAAACTCGCCGAGCTCGCGCGCGTTGCGCGCGTTCCCGATGGCGACAGCGGCAGCGACGCGGCGCGCGCGCAGGCCTTCGTCGCCTGGCTCGGCGAGTTGAAGCGGACGCTCGGCATTCCCGCGACGCTTGCCGCGTATCGCGCGCCGCGGCGCGTCACCGCCGACGACATCGAGCGCCTGGTCGACGTCGCCGTCGCCGACACGTGCCATCAGACGAACCCCCGGCCCTGCACCGCCGACGACTTCCGGCGCATCTTCACCGCGGTGATCTGAATGCGCATTCTCCGGCGACGTAAATCGAAGAAGGACGGGCGTCCGCCGCTCGTCACGCAGCCGCTTTTGATCGGCGTATCGGCACGCATCCATCATCCGACCGACAATCTCGTGAAGCTTGGTGGCGTCTACACGAAGACGCTGCACTACCTCGAGCAGTCGGTTGCGCACTGGGTGATGTCGAAGAACGTGCTGGTGATGATGATCCCGGCGATCGAAAGCGAGGGCATGATCCAGCGCAGCGAAATGCGGCTTTATCATTACGCGGAGGCGCTCGACGGTCTCGTGCTGCAGGGCGGCGCCGACATCGCGCCGCCGAGCTACGGCGAGACGCCGCGCGATCCGGCGTGGGCGGGCGACCGCGTGCGCGACCGCTACGAGATCGAGCTGTTCGAAGCGTTCGTCGGCAAGGGCAAGCCCGTGCTCGGTATCTGCCGCGGCTGCCAGCTGATCAACGTCGCGTTCGGCGGCACGCTGTACCAGGACATCGCGACGCAGGTGCCCGCCGCACAGGTGCATCGCGACATCACGAAGTACGAGCAGCAGTTCCACACGCTGAAATTCGTGCCGAACGCCGGGCTCGCGAAGCTCTATCCGAACCGCGCGCAGGCGACGATCAACACGATCCATCACCAGGCGGTGAACAAGCTCGGGCGCGGCATGATCGTCGAGGCCGTGTCCGAGCCCGACGGCATCATCGAAGCGATCCGCTGGCGCGGACCGAGTTACGTGCTCGGCGTGCAATGGCATCCGGAGTTCATGTTCGGGCCGGGCATCGGCGATCAGCATCTCGACGGCGGGCCGATCCTGTCCGAATTCCTCGACGCGGCGAGCGCGCGGAAGGCGAAGCGGTAATGCCCGCCGCGACGCTGCCGATCGTCAACCCCGCCACCGGCTCCGTCGTCCTTCGTCTTGCGGCCGACGGGCCGCGCGAGGTCGCGCAGCGCTACGCGGACGCGCGTGCGGCGCAACCGCGCTGGGCCGCGACGCCGATCCGCAAGCGCGTCGCCGCCATCGAGAAGTTTCGCGAGCAGGTCCTCGCGCGCGCCGGCACGCTCGCGGAAACGCTGACGAAGGAAGTCGGCAAGCCGATCCGCCAGTCGCGCAACGAATTGAAGGGGCTCGTCGCGCGTCTCGATTTCTTCATCGCCGAATCGGCGCGCGCGCTGCGCGAGGAGAAGGTGTTCGCCGATGCGTCGCAGCACTTGGACGAGCGGATCACGCACGAGCCGCTGGGAGTCATCGCTAATATCTCAGCGTGGAATTACCCGTATTTCGTCGGCAGCAACGTCTTCGTGCCGGCGCTCGCCGCCGGCAATGCCGTCCTCTACAAGCCGTCCGAATTCGCGACGCTGACGGGGCGTCACATCGCCGATCTGTTGCACGCGTCGGGTGTCCCCGAGGACGTGTTCGTGCCGGTGATCGGCGGCGGCGCAACGGGTGCAGCCCTGCTGCGCCAGCCCGTCGACGGCGTGTTCTTCACGGGCTCGTATGCGACCGGTGCGAAGATCGCCGCAGCTGCCGGCAAGCGGATGATCAAGGTGCAGCTCGAACTGGGCGGCAAGGATCCCGTCTACGTCTGCGACGACGTCGACGTGAAATCCGCTGCCGCGGCGGTCGCCGACGGCGCGTTCTACAACACCGGTCAGTCGTGCTGCTCGGTCGAGCGCATCTACGTGCACGAAGCGATCCACGATGCGTTCGTCGACGCGTTCGTTGCCGAAGTGAAGACGTACAAGGTCGGCGACCCGACCGACGAGTCGACGTACATCGGACCGCTGACGCGACGCGCGCAACTCGACGTGTTGCGGCGCCAGGTCGCCGATGCGAAACGCAAAGGCGCAACGGTTGCGATCGGCGGCGCACCGATCAAGCGCAGCGGCAACTGGTTCGCGCCGACAGTGCTCACCAACGTCGACCACTCGATGCTCGTGATGCGCGACGAAAGCTTCGGCCCGATCATCGGCATCCAGGCCGTCGCCGACGACGCGGCCGCGATCGAGCAGATGAACGATACCGAGTACGGCCTGACGGCGGGCGTCTACACGCCCGATGCGACGCGCGCGCGCCGCATCCTCGCGCGCGTGAATTCAGGCAGCGTCTACTGGAACTGCTGCGATCGCGTGAGCGCGCGCCTGCCGTGGTCGGGCGTCAAGCATTCGGGCATCGGGCTGACGCTGTCGAAGATGGGGATCCAGACGTTCACGCGCCCGAAGGCGTGGCATCTGCGCTCGACGTAGCGCCGCTTACCGCAGGTTGCGGCTCGACCACCAGAGCGACAGGCCGAGCGCCAGCACGACGAGCAGCGCTGCGCCCATCGTCACGAGCGACGTGATCTCGACGTTCTTCCGTTCGAGGACGAACTTCGAGTTCAGGTTGCGATAGACCTTCTTCAACTCGGCCGACGTGCTCGCGTTGAAATATTCGGCGCGCGTGATGTCGGCCACCGCCTTCAGCGTCTCCTCGTCGAGGCGCACGTAGACCGACCAGCCCTCGAAGCCGATCAAGCCGCCGGCCGCGGTTCCGAAGCCGACCGTGAACACGCGTACGCCGCGGTCGGCGGCGAGCTTCGCCGCGTCGAGCGGATCGGGTCCCGTCGTGCGCCGTCCGTCGCTCATCAGGATGATGACCTGGTTCGTGTTCGAGCCCGGCGCGACCGCCTTGAACGGCTTCGGCGGCGTCTTCGGCCGCGGCTCGAGCTTCCTGCTCGACGTGCCGCCATAGAAGCCGCCGGGGAACGTCAGCGACTCGAGGTCGATGCCCGCGTCGGGAAACAGCGTCGCGAGCGCGACGTAGAGCGCGCTGCCGGTCGCGGTGCCGCGCTGCAATTCGAAGCGGTCGATCGCCTCGATCAGCTTCTCCTTGTCGTCGGTCGGCGGTTGCACGAGCGCTGCGTTCCCGCCGAATGCGACGATGCCGATCCGCGCATTCGGCGGCCGCTCGTCGACGAACGATCGCGCCGCGATCTGCGCGGCGGTCATCCGGTTCGGGTCGACGTCGGTCGCGCCCATGCTGAGCGATACGTCGATCGCGAGGATGATCGTCTGCTGCTCCGACGGCAGCGTCACGAGCGCGGTGGGCCGCGCGACCGCGACGATCATCGCAATCAGCGCGACCAAGAGGAGCGCCGGCGGCAAATGGCGGCGGATGCGATCGCCGGGACCGATCGCCGCCTTGACGACGTCGAGGCTCGAGTAGCGGACCGCGCCCTTCTTGCGCCGGCGCAGCCAATAGACGTAGCCGGCGATCAGGAGCGGAACCGCCAGCAGGCACCACAACATCTGCGGCCAGAGGAATTTCATGCGACCGCCGTCGCAAGCGCGGTGTCCTGCATTTGCGCGGCCTGCAGCGTATTGGCGAGGAGCGTAGCGATCGTCATCGGGCCCACGCCACCCGGCACTGGCGTGATCCACGACGCGCGCTCGCGCGCTGCTGCGAAATCGACGTCGCCGACGAGCTTGCCGTCCGCCGAACGATTGATGCCGACGTCGACGACGATCGCGCCCTCGCGGATCCAGTCGCCCTGCACGAACGCCGGCTTGCCGACTGCGGCGACGACGATATCGCCTTCCTGGACGATGCGCGGCAAGTCGCGCGTCGCCGAATGGCAAACCGTCACCGTGCAGCGCGCCATCAGGAGCTCGAGCGCCATCGGGCGGCCGACGATGTTGGATTGGCCGATGATCACGGCGTGCCTGCCGGCGAGCGTCTCGCCGGTCGACGCGAGCAGGCGCATGCAACCGTAGGGCGTGCAGGGACGAAGCGTAGGCATTCGCAGGACCAGTCGCCCGACGTTGTACGGATGGAACCCATCGACGTCCTTTCGCGGATCGATGCGCTCGATCACCCGCTCCGGCGCAATCTGCGCCGGCAGCGGCAATTGCACGAGGATACCGCTGACGGCCGGATCGCAGTTGAGACGACCGATGGCCGTCAAAAGTTCGTCCTCGGACGCCGACGCCGGCAGGTCGGTGGCGAACGACCGCATGCCGACCGCGTCGGTCGTGCGGCGCTTGTTCCGAACGTAGATCTGCGACGCGGCATGCTCGCCGACCAGCACGACTGCGAGCCCGGGCGCCGGCTTTCCTTCGGCGACGCGCGCCGCCACCTGCTCGCGGATCTCGCTCGTCAGCTCGGCAGCGACGAGCTTGCCATCGAGAATCCGCGCAGCCATTTCCGGGAGCGGCGATTGGACGCCGTTAGAATGAACAGTGATCGACGCCGCCATTCTAGCCGCAATCGAAGCGCGGATCGCACGCGCGATCGTGCTGCCCGCAGCTCGCTATCGTCCGTTCGTCGTCGGCGGCGTCGCGCTCGGACTGATCGACGATGCGCGCGCCGCGCGCCTGGCGGCATTCGACTGCTTCGACGTGAAGCGCGACGCTGTGGCGCTGCACCCGGAATTGGCGACGCCCGACGCACGATCGGCGGCGATCGCCGACGTCGCCGCGAGGCTGCGAAGCGAGGGCGCATTGCCCGCGTGGCGCGACGAGCTCTACGCGGTCGCACGCGGATTCGCCGATCCGCCGCTGTTCCTGATCGAACGCGGCGCCGCGCGCTATTTCGGCGTGCGCACGTACGCGGCGCACGTCAACGGCGTCATGCAGGGCGAAGCGCGCATGTGGCTCGCGCGGCGCAGTGCGCAAAAGGCCGTTGATCCGGGGCTTCTCGACAACCTGGTCGGCGGCGGCATCGGCGCCGGGTTCCGCGTGGACGAAACGGTGGTCAAGGAAGCGTGGGAAGAAGCGGGCATCGACGAAGCGCTGGCGCGACGCGCGAGGCCCGCGGGGATCGTCTTTGCCGTGAAGCCGATGTTCGACGGGCTCCAGCGCGAGACGCTGTTCGTGCACGATCTCGTGCTGCCACCCGATTTCGTGCCGCACGGTCAGGACGGCGAAGCGGTCGAGCACCGCCTCGTGAGTCTCGCCGATGCCGCGCGCGCGATTGCGATCGGGCATGGCGACGACGAGGTCACGCTCGACGCGAGCCTCGTCGTGCTCGATTACCTGATCCGCCAAGGAGCGATTCTTCCCGATCAGCCCCGCTACGGCGAACTGGCGGCGTTGCTCCGCGCACGCCGCTAACTAACTGCCCGCGTTGCTCCGCGGGCGTCGTTGATCGGGATCGCTGTCAGTTGGGCCAGACCCCCAGGCGTCGACCAGCCTCGGACGGGGGCAGAGAGCGTGCAGATGTCTCGGTCGCGCTGGCCGCGGCCGACCGAGCCTCGTCCGTCAATATCGGTCGCGACGCCCGACCTGGTTGCCGATCACGCCGCCGACGACGCCTCCGACCGCCGCACCGCCCACGTCGCCGGTGACGCCGGCGCCGATGGCCGTGCCGACGCCCGCTCCGACAACCGTGTCGCGATCACGCTCGCTCATTCCTGCACACGCCGTCAGCGATCCCGCCAGGACCGCACAGATCAGCAGTTTGCTCGCCCTTTTCATCGCAAGCCTCCAGCGCGGACGCGAGCGGCCCGATGCCGACCGTTGCCCGTCGCATAGCAATGCGTCCACTATGCCGGGCACCGGGTGGCAACGGTAGCGAGGAGCGGCCGATACCGGTGTCGGGAAACCGCCGACTTACTTGACGTCGTGCGGCGCGACGCGCTCGATTCCCATTTCGCGGAGCGTATCGCCGACCGCGTTCACCGCCTGGCGCATTTCATCGGGTCCGATGGCGCCGATGCAGCCAACGCGAAACGTCTCGACCTGCGTGAGCTTGCCGGGATACAGGATGTAACCCTTTTCGCGCACGCGATCGTAGAACTCGCGGAACGTGTAGCGCGGATCGGCTGGTGCGTGGAACGTGACGATGATCGGCGCCTGGATCGCCGGATCGAGGAACGGGCGAAAGCCGAGCGACTTCATGCTGCTCACCAGCATGTCGCAATTGCGCTCGTAACGGGCAAGCCGCGCCGGCTGCCCGCCTTCGGCGGTGTGCGCGTCGAGCGCCGCGGCAAACGCGGCGACGACGTGCGTCGGCGGCGTGTAGCGCCATTGCGTCGTGCGTTCCATGTACTGCCACTGGTCGTGGAGGTCGAGCGACAGCGACGTGCAGTTGCCGGCTGCCGCCTCGAGCGCGCTCTTGTTCGCGATGACGAAGCCCATTCCCGGCGGCCCTTCGATGCACTTGCCCGACGCGGCGATCAGCGCATCGAACGGCGACGCCTGCACGTCGATCGGCAGCGCCCCGAACGAGCTCATCGCATCGATGATCAGGCGCTTGCCATGACGCGCAACCACACCGGCGATGTCGACCACCGGATTGAGGATGCCGGTCGACGTTTCGCAGTGAATGAGCCCGACGTGCGTGATCGATCGATCGGCACTCAACAGGCGATCGACGTCGGCGGGCGTCGTGAGCACGTCCTCGGGCGTCTCGAACACCGACGTTCGGCGTCCCATCATCTGCGCGAGCTTCGCGAGGCGCTTGCCGTACGCGCCGTTGATCAGCGCCAGCAGGTGCCCGTCGCGCGGCACCAGCGTGTTGACCGCCGCCTCGACGGAAAAGGTGCCGCTGCCCTGCATCGGCACGCAGACGTGCGAGCCTTGCGCCGACACGATGTCGAGCAGCCGCTCGCGGATCGTCGCGGTGATCGCATTGAACCCCGAATCCCACGATCCCCAGTCGCGCAGCATCGCGACCTTCGTCGAAAGCGCCGTCGTCAGCGGACCGGGCGTCAGCAGGATCGGATCGCGGCTTGCGTTGGCCATCTCGGTTCCTCTCGAATTGCGTGGGTGACGTCAGCGCTGCGAGGCGCGCGTCGGAATGTGCGACAGGCCGACCAGCACGATCGACGTGCTGATCGCCAGCACCATCGTCAACGCGGCCGCATCGAAGATCGCGCCGCGGTCGGACAGCGCGAAGATGCCGACCGGCATCGTCACCCAGCCGGGCGGGTAGACCATGACGGTGGCGCCCAGCTCGCCCATCGACAGCGCGAAGCTCAGACTGAACGCGGCGATCAGGTAGGGCGTGACGAGCGGCA
>DATNGN010000025.1:0-15340 GCA_035605875.1 Casimicrobiaceae bacterium | reverse complement strand
GGTTACGGTAGGGTGTTGCAGGCTAGCGCTAAATGGGGGCGTTAGGCAACCATTTTTCGCGTTTTGATGCTTCCGTCATGGACGGGGCGCTGCATTTTTCGTCGCCGGCGGCGCTTCGCTCGCGACGGTCTTCCCGCCTTCGGCGCCTCGTACGATCCGCCCGCATGACCGCCGCGTCGATGACCGGCAAAATGTGCCAGGCGGGCAATGCCGCCCGCTTCAGCGCGACGAGGATCGGCAGCGCGCACGTCGAGCAGCGACCGCGCAGCGCCGCCGTCACGCGCGACGTCGAAGCCGAATGGCGCGGCGAGTTCGAGCTCGGTGGCTATCCGCGCCACGTGACGCTCACGTTCGCAAACCGTCTTCACCACCTCGGATTCCCGCCTCGTTGCGGTCGAGCGGCAGTTCGCGGTCGGCTCGATCTTCTCGTCGCCGCTCGTCGTCGACGGCATCGTCTACTTCGGCAGCACCGACGGCAATCTGGACGCGATCGAGTAGCGCGCTACTTCCGGTTGTCCTGTCGTGTCGCTTCTGTCCGACTGATCGTGAGTTGCGGCGGCCCGCGCAGCGTTTGATACACGACGCAATAGCGCTCGGTCAATCGAAGAAGCGTCGCCAGCTGGTCCTCGCCCGCGTCGGTGTCGAATTCGAAATGCAGACGGATGGCGGTGAAACCCACCGGCGCATCCTTTGCGACGCCCAGCGTGCCGCGAAAATCGAGATCGCCTTCGGCGCGGACCATGCCGCTACGAAGGTCGACGCCGATCGCGGTGGCGACCGCACTGCAGGTGACGCCGGCGCATGCGACGAGCGCTTCCAGCAGCATGTCCCCGGAGCAGGCTGCGAGCCCGTTGCCACCCGTCGCCGGATGCAGGCCCGCGGTCGCCAATGCCTTGCCGGTTTCCACGCGGCAGGTAATGCCTTCGCCGATACGGCCCGCGGCGCGCAACGTGACGAGTGCCGCTGCCGGCGCAGCGTCGTAGCGCGCCTTGAGCGGTGCCTGCAACGCCTGCAACTGCTCCCGTTTCATGCTCGATCGATCCGCGACGCTGCGTGAATGGGCGACACGCTACCGCGCGGCCGCGTCGAGCGCAAATAACGCTGTCTCACGCGTCGCAATTGCTTGCGTCGATGGCATGACTTGTGCGATGCAGTCGCGCTGTTTTCATTCTAGTTGCTCCACCGTGCTGCGCACGACCCGCGACGCATGAAACGGCGTTTGCGGCATTGCGGAACTTCGTTGCAGGCCTTTGGGTCGCACCTGCTCGCCGGCGTCGACGGATCTTGCATCGTGCATTTGGACAGCCGTCATGATCGGCCATCGCGTGGAATCGGTTCGCGCGAACGCTTCACGAAAGTTCGACACCAGGCATCCGCAGGATGCACGACATCAGGCAAAGGGAACAGGCAATGGATCGCAACCGGCAACAGCAAGGCAACGTTCAAAATGATCATCGCGGCGACGCGTCGCAATGGCGCGGCGGCACAGGCTCGCAGCAGCAAGGCGGACAGAACCGGCAGCAGCAAGGCGGACAGAACCGCCCGCAGTGGCAGCAAGGCGGGCAGCGGCAAGGCAGGCAACAATCGCAGCAAGGCGGTGGCGAGCAGCAGTTCGGCGCCCGGCAATTGCAGAGCATGGCCGAAGTCGCGCTGCGCGGCACGGCACTCTTGTGGGATCTGCAGATGGAGACCGCGCGCAACATGTGGCGCACGCAGGCGCGCACTGCGGCGATGCTCGGCATTCCCGACTGCTCCAATCTCTTCGAGATCGGCAACGACCGGGCGCGGCGGCTCTTCACGACGAGCGCCGAGCAGATGCTGCATTCGGCACGCCAGGCGCGCGAGACCGTCGTCGAAATGCAGCGCCAGATCGGACGTCTCGCCGAGCAGCAGACGATCGGCATCACCGAAGAGGTGCGCGGTCAGATCGAGCAGATCAGCCGCCACACCGAGCAGGGCTTGCAGCAGATCAAGCAGATCGCAGCCTCCGAGGCCGATCAGGCCGAGGATCTGACGCAGCAATCATCCGACTACGGCGACGATGCGCGCCACCCGCACGAGCAGTCGCAGGCGGGCGCCGGCGTCGATGCGTCAATTGAGCAGGCGGGCGCAGATCAATGGGAGCCGCGTTTCGAGCCGACCCCGAGCACGGCGAACGGTGCCGCTCACGAAGCGGGTGAGGCCGAAAACGCGGGCGAAGAACATTCGCCGAACGCGGGTCGACCGCAGCGCGAAACGCGGCGCGGCGAAGAGCGCTCGCGCGCCCGGCGCTAGCTAGGTAATCACGGCCCGCGCGGCGAGCACGCCGGGACGGCCGACACGACAGGCTCGCGAGCGCGGGCCTGTCCGTTGGACATTACGCCGCGCGCTTCTCCGCTTCGCTCGCCAGTGAAGCGTTCGCCTGCACGAGCGGCAGGCGCACCGTGAAGCAGGTCCCGCGTCCGACCTCGCTTTCGACGTCGATGCGCCCGCCATGCTTGCGCACGATCGAGTGCGAGACCGAAAGACCGAGGCCGGTGCCCTGGCCGACGGGTTTCGTTGTGAAGAACGGGTCGAAGATCCGGTTGAGGTTCTCCGGTGCGATTCCGCAACCGGTGTCCGCGACCGATATCCACGCGTCGTCGTCGACGCCGGTCGAGATCGTGATCGTGCCGTTCCCGTCGATCGACTGCCCGGCGTTGACGAGCAGGTTCAGGAACACCTGGTTGAGGCGCGACGGCATGCACTCGATCTCGGGCAGCGTGCCGTAGTTGCGCACGATGTTCGCCTTGTACTTGAGCTCGTTGCGCACGATGTTGAGGGTCCGATCGAGCGCCGCATGCACGTCGATCGCCTGCAGCACCTCCTCGACACCGCCGCGCGAGAAATCGCGCAGATCCTGGACGATGCGCTTCACGCGCAGAAGCCCGTCGCGAGATTCGGAGACGAGGTCGGCGGTGTCGCGGCGCAGGAATTCGAAATCGGTGTCGTCGCGCAGCATCCGCGCCGCGGCGAGCGCTGGAATGTTCGTCGAACCGAGTGCCACATCGGCGTCGATATAAGCGGCGAGCAGCTCGAAGATCTTCGTCAGGTACGCTTCGAGCGAACCCAGGTTCGACAGCGCGAACGCGAGCGGATTGTTGATTTCGTGCGCGACACCGGCCGCCATCTGGCCGATGGACGCGAGCTTTTCCGACTGGATCACCTGGTTCTGCGCGTCCTCGAGCATCCCGTTGATCCGCTGCATCGTCGCGTTCAGCGTCGACAGCTCCAGGATCCGGTTCTCGCGCTCGACGTGCATCCGGTGGTTCGCCATGACCAGCGCGAGCAGGCTCATCAGCGCCTGCCCCTGGTCGAGATCGTCGGCCGTGTAGCGGGGACTCGTTTCGGCGCGATTGACCGCAACCGCGCCGATCGTGCGGCCGGCTACGCGAAGCGGCCAGCACATCGCCGAATGCGTCGACCGCTGCCGATCGACCGAGCCGCGCAGCGGCAATCCGGTTTCGGCTGCGTCGCCGTTGACGAGCACCGGCTGTCCGGTTTCGACGACGTGCCCGAACACGCCGGTCCCGCGCGGCAACGGATTGCCGATCAGTCCGAGCGGCAGATCGGTGCCGGCCGCGAGCTCGAGCTGGTCGGTCGTCCCGTCGACGATCAGCGCGATCGAGCCGCTTTCGGCGTCGAAGCCGCGCACGATGTGCTCGAGGATCTCCTGGCGCACCTGCTGCGGATGCGCGCCGTTCGCTGCTTTCTGTCCGAGCTCGTAGAGGGCGTGGATCCAGTCGAGATCGGCGATGCGTCCGCGCCCCGGCGTCATGGCGATTCCACGCCGACGAGACGAGGTGCGCTTCGCTGGCCGCGCGCGTTCATTCCTCGAGGAGGACGCCACCGTCCTCGGTCCAGCGAACCTTCGTGATGCCGGGCGATTCGCGCTCGAGCCGCTCGAGTTCGAGCTTCTGGCGCAGGATCACGTCGCGCTGCGCGCGCACTTCGTCGGCCAGCTCGCGATTCTCGATCAGCAGGCGCCGATGTGCGAGCACCTCGAGGATCGTCGCCTTGAGATCAGGATCGGACCACGGCTTGCTGACGAAGCGAAAGATGCCGGCCTGGTTGACCGCGCGGACGATCCCGTCGATATCGGAGCACGCGCTCATGATGATCCGCGCCGTGTCAGGGTGACGTTCCTTGACCCGCGCGAGAAACGACGCGCCATCCATCTCGGGCATCCGATAGTCGGAGATCACGATGTCGACGTCGTGGTGGTCGAGGTAGTCGAGCGCATCCGGCGCCGACGTGAAGGTCGCGATCGACGGATTGTGAATCGCCGGCATGACCGCCGCGTTCTGGCAGAGCCGCCGCATCGCGGAGAGCACGTTCGGTTCGTCGTCGACGATCAAAAGCGAGGACATCGAGGCTCCTTCAGCCGATTCCAGCAGGATGCGCGGCAGCGATGCAAGGCCTGTGCCATGCAAATTGCTGCCGCGGTGCGAAAGGCGTTCACTACAGCTTGTTCGCGGTGTCGGAAGATTCTTACGGCCTTCATCGGCGCCCGCCGATACGATCTGCGCCGTTGGTCCGATGTACAACGTTCGCGCCAGCCGCTCAAATTGCGACGTCGCTCGCGCGATCCGCGCGGGTGGTGCACGACCGAATCGAATGCGTCGCCTGCCGTCCTTCCTCCGACTTTCGCTCGTATCGGCCGCGCTGTGCGCGGCGCTCGGCATTTCACCGGCGCATGCCGCGGCGGGCAAGGAGACCGTGTGCACGATCACGGTCAATTCGTCGAACGAGAAGCGCGCGTTCGAGCGCTATCTGCCGAAGAGCCGCTTCGAGTTCGTCGAACTCGTCGAGCGCGGGCGCCCCGACTGGCTCGAATCGGCGCGCCGCAAAGGCATCCGTTGCGACATCCTCGTGATTTCCGGACACTACGACGGCGGCGACTACGCGGGCGGCAACGAATTCTTCTCCGAGCACGTCGAGTCGCGCGAGTACCTGCCGGTCGACGAGATGGAGCGCGTCGCGTGCAGCCATCCAGACGACGGCCTCTTCGCGCATTTGAAGGCGGTGTACCTGTTCGGCTGCAACACGCTGAATCCGGTGGCGTTGCGAAGCGCGCCCGAGGAGATCGCGCGAACGCTCTTGCAGTCGGGGCACGCGCCGGCCGACGCCGAGCGCCTTGCGCGCGCGATGAGCCCGCGCTTCGCCGACAGCAGTCGTGACCGGATGCGTCACATTTTCCGCAACGTGCCGGCGGTCTACGGCTTCTCGTCGGTCGCCCCGCTCGGTCCGCTGGCCGCCACCTATCTCGATCGCTACTTCCAGTCGGGCGGCGCGCATGAAGTCGCGATGGGGAAACCGAGCGCGAAGCTCCTCGCCTATTTTCCCGGCCATTCGCTGACGCTGACCCGCGGCTCGATCGACAGCGATCCGGATGCAGCGTTTCGCCGCGACGTCTGCCAGTTTCTGGACGACCGGATCTCGCCGGTCCAGCGGGCACAGTTCGTCCATGCGCTGCTCCGCCGCGACATGGCCGAAGTGCGCCTGTTCCTCGATCGTCTCGAGCGATATGCGGCGTCGGTGGCGAACCGCCCGGATCGAAGCGCCGAGCTCACGCAAGCGCTCGCGGCGATCGCCGGCGATGCGCCGACGCGGCAGCGCTATTTCGGCTTCATGCGCGCGACCGACGACACGGCGCTTCGCGTACGCATGATCGACCTCGCGCAGCGTCTCGGCTGGCTCTCGGGCGACGAGCGGCTTGCCGAGCTGGCGCAGCTCGTCGCCACGCGCTACGCGCACGCCGAGCTGACGGCGGCCGACGTCGACTTCGTCTGCAAGCTCGATGCGGCGCACGCGCTCGATGCATTCCGTGACCGCCTGAGCGCCGCCGCCGATGCCGGACATGCGGCGATTCTCGCGTGCCTTGGCGACGTCTCGCAGCGCACGCGACTGCTGCAGGCGCTCACAAGTCCGCACGCGGCAGACGTCCAGGTCGCGCAGGTTTACCTGCAGTACCAGCCGATTGCCAACGTGAACGAGCTCCGCGACGTCGCGAACGGGGTCGCGCAGATGCGAGACGCGACGGCGCAGGTACGCGCTCTCGACACGCTCGCGGATCATCGTGTGTCGGATCCGGAGGCGCTCGCCGATCTCGCACGCTTGTTTCCGGTCGCGAAGACGCTCGACGTGCAGCGCGCGATCGCCGGCGTGCTGCTGCGTGCCGACTACGAGACCTTGGACACGGCCGAGCTTGCGCGCACGCTGCGCGAGCATCGGTTCAAGTCGCGCGACGGACGCGACCTGATCGACGTCCTGATCAGCCGCCTCAACGCCGCCGCCTGACTTTCCGCTCTGCCGGTTTGCCCGGCCGCCGTGCGGCGTGCAATACTTCGCCGCTCGCCGCACCGGTGCCCGCGTTTCATGCCTTCTTTCCGCAGGTTCTTCTTCGCGGCCGCGATGCTCGCGGCACTCGCCGCGCACGACGCCTACGCCCAACGCAGGACGGTGTGCACGATCACCGTCAATTCCGCCGACGAGAAGGAGACGTTCCGTCGCTACCTGCCGGCCGACCAGTACGACTTCGTCGAGCTGGTCGAGCGCGGACGGCCTGACTGGCTCGCGTCGGCGTGCCGCGCGGGCGTGCGCTGCGACGTGTTGCTGATCTCCGGGCATTTCGACGGCGGCGACGAATTCTATTCGGACCGCGTCGATGCACGCGAATCGCTGCCTGTCGACGAGATGGAGCGCGTTTCGTGCAGCGATTCGTGCCCCGGACTGTTTTCGCAGTTGAAGGAGGTCTACCTCTTCGGCTGCAACACGCTGAACCCGGACAAGCTCTCGAATGCGTCGGCGGAAGTGACGCGCGCACTGTTGCGCTCCGGTCATTCGGCCGCCGACGCGGCGCGCATCGCGCAGTTCCTGAGCGCGGAGCACGCCGACAGCAACCGCGACAAGATGCGGATGATCTTCAAGGACGTTCCGGTCATCTACGGCTTTTCATCGAAAGCGCCGCTCGGCGCGAAGGCGGGGCCGATGCTCGAGCGCTACTTCAACACGGGCGCGACGCCGGCCATCGGCACCGGACGTCCGAGCGAGAAGCTGCTGCAGCTCTTCGCGGGCAGCTCGATGACCGTCGCAAGCGGTGCGACGGATGCGGACCCCCAAGCCGGCTATCGGCGCGACATGTGCCGCTTCGTCGACGATCGCCTGTCGGCGGAACAGCGCGTCGCGTTCGTGCATGCGCTGCTCGATCGCGACATGGCGGAAGTGCGGGCATTCCTCGATCCGCTCGAGAAGTATTCGGCGTCGTTCGGCGACGTCGCACGGCAGACGCCGGCGGTGGCGACGGCACTCGACGCCATCACCGCCGACACCGCGGCGAAGCAACGCTGGCTCACGTTCGCGCGCGACGCCGACGAGCCGTCGGTCCGGGCCCGCATGATCGCGCTCGCATCACGCTTCGGATGGCTTCCGCCATCGGAACGGCAAGCCGAGCTGGTTCGGCTCTTCAGCGACGTTTATGCGCGAAACACTGTCGACACCGCGGATGTGGACCTCGCGTGCACGCTGAATGGCGACCATGCGCTCGAACCGGCATTAGCCGCATTCCGCCAAGGCGCGAAGGCGAGCGACGTCGGCCATGCGGCGCTTCTCGCCTGCGCAGGCAGCCGCACCGGGCGCAATCGGGTCGTCCTGGCGCTGACGAGCGCACGCGAGCACGACGTCGCGCTTGCGCAGGTGTATCTGAAGCATCGCCCGATCGTGGAAGTCGACGAGTTGCGCGCCGTCGCGCTGCGCATTGCGCGGATGAGCGACGTCGATGCGCAGGTCCGCGCGCTCGATACACTCGCGTCGCAGCCCCTGTCCGATCACGAGAGCCTCGAGACGCTGACGCGCCTGTTCCCCGTGGCGAAGACGCTCGACGTGCAGCGGGCGATCGCCGGCATCCTGATCCGTGCGGACTACGAGACGATCGCGAAGCCCGAGCTCGTGCGGGCGCTGCGCGAAAAACGGCTCAAGTCGCCGGACGGTCAGGACCTGATCGACGTGCTGATCCGACGAATGCAACAATCGCTCGCACGTGCGGCATGATGCAGCGGTGATGCGTGCGGCCTCGCGGTTCATTGCGTCATTCACACGCGCGCGTTGATGCGCAGAACGAGGAGGGAAGCATGATGAAGATCTACTACCATCCGGCGTCGACGACGTCACGGCCGGTCATGCTGTTCGCAGCCGAAAGTGGCGTGAACGCCGATTTCGAGATCGTCGACATCCTGGCTGGCGTCCAGTACAAGGACGAGTTTCTCGCGATCAACCCGAGCCATATGGTGCCGGTGCTCGAGGATGGCGCTTTCCGTCTCACGGAAAGCTCGGCCATCCTCAAGTACCTCGCCGATACGATCGATTCGCCCGCGTATCCGAAGCCGCTTCGCGATCGCGCTCGCGTCAACGAGCGGATGGACTGGATCAACACGCAGATGAGCCGCGATTTCACCTATGGCTTCGTTTATCCGCAGATCTTCTCTTTCTTCAAGCGCGAGGACCCGGCCGTGCAGGCGGCGACGCTCGCGTGGCATCGCGAGCGCGCCAGCGGCTGGATGAAGATCCTCGATCGCTCGGTGCTCGGCGGCAATCGCTACCTGTGCGGCGACGCGGTCACGATCGCCGATTACTTCGCCGCGCCGTTCGTCGCGCTCGGCGACGTGATTCGCTGCGATTATGCGGCATACCCGAACGTGAAGCGCTGGCTCTCGACGATGAAGTCCCTTCCGAGCTGGCGCAAGACGAACGAGGCGATCGACGGCTACGCGGCGTCGCTCAAGGACGCTCAGTTCGAGCCGCTGTAGGCTCGACGCGAGCCGTCGCGTCGCGATCGTGTTCGTATCGTCTCGTCAGCGGAAACGGCGGCAGCCACGACTCGCGGCGGACGATCCAGCTTTCGTAGGTCGGCATCAGTTGGTCCGGCGCGTCCAGCGATCCCAGGTTCACTTCGATTTCGTCCGCGGTTCGTCCAAAAACGGGCGAGCCGCAGCGCGGACAAAAAAACCGGCCCGCGTAGTCGCGTGTCTCGCCTTCGATCGTCACCGCGTCCTCCGGGAACACGGCGGAAGCGTGAAAGAGAGCGCCGTGATGCTTGCGGCAGTCGAGACAATGGCAAAGGCCGACCCGGTATGGCAGACCCGACGCGACGATTCGGACGTTGCCGCAAAGGCAGCCTCCCGTGAACCGGTCCATGCTGCGCCTCCTCCTACGTTACAGTTCGATGTAACCAATGTCCCAGCCTAGCATCCGTTCACACCCCGTGCTCGCCCATCGCGACGCTCTCGACGCGCTCGACATCGTCCGCCGCGCGGTGGAGGCGAAGGGCAGGAATGCGGCGATCGCGATTGCCGATGCGCACGGCGAGTTGATCGCGTTCGTGCGCTGCGACGGCGCGTTGCTCGCCTCCGGCCCGCTCGCGATCAACAAGGCGTTCACCGCGGCGCGTCTCAACCGCCCGACGCGCGTGCTCGGCGAGACGCTTCGCGCGAAGGGCACCGATGTCGCGTTCTACGGCGATCCGCGCTATGTTGGATTCGGTGGCGGCTTGCCGGTGCGAATCGACGGAATCGTCGCCGGCGCGGTCGCGGTCAGCGGACTGTCGGACGACGAGGACGAAGCCCTCGCGGCGCTGGGCGTCGCGCACCTCGAGGGGCGCACGCCGGTTTCGATCAGCGCGTAGGGGCGCCTCATCGTTCGGGGCGGCCTTTCACGACGAGAGGACGTCCCCCCACGCTCGCTCCGCTCGCTGCCCCCCATGGGGGCGCCCTCATCGTTCGGGGCGGCCCTTCACGATGAGGGGAACGTCGCTTCGACAGCGCGGATCAACTCCGGCGTGATTTGCGGCATCACGCCGAACCACGCGTGGAACGCCGGGCGGGCCTGGTTGAGCAGCATGCCGAGTCCATTCAACGTCGCGTTGCCGCGCGCCCGCGCAGCTCTTAGAAACGGCGTCTCGCGCGGCACGTAGATCAGATCGGCGACGATCGCGTGCGCCGGCAGACGCGTGAGCGCGACGTCGAGCGCCGGCTGCCCGTCCATTCCCTGGTTCGTCGCGTTCACGGCGAGAGCGACGCCGTCGAGCGCACGCTCGCGATCGTCCCACCGAACCGCGGCGATCGGCGGCCCGAACGCATCCTGCAATGCCTTCGCACGCTCGAACGTGCGATTGACGACGCGGATCTCGCGCGCGCCCTCCGCCGCGAGGCTCGCGATCACCGAACGCGCAGCGCCGCCGGCGCCGATGATCGCGATGGGCCCGCTGTCGGGTCGCCATGACGGCTGCGCGTCGCGGACGCTCTGCACGAAGCCGTTGCCATCGTTGTTGTAGCCGCGCAGCGAGCCGTCGTCGCCGACGACGATCGTGTTCACGGCGCCGATCGACTTCGCCAGCGGGTCGACGTCGTCGAGGAGCGGCATCACCGCCTGCTTGTGCGGCGTCGTCACGTTGCAGCCGCGAAGCCGCAACACCGACAGACCTTTCACCGCGGCGGGGAGCGCCTCGGACGGCACGCCGAACAGCACGTAGCGCCCGGAGAGGCCGTATTGCGCGAGCCAGTGATTGTGGATCACCGGCGAGCGCGAATGCGCGACGGGCCAGCCGAGAAGGCCGGCGATTCCGAATGCCGACTGTGCCTGCATCAAACCGGCCCCGTGGCGCGCATCCCGACCGCTATTTGGCGGAGGCCGCTGGCAGCGTCGCCGTCACGACCTGCTTGCCGTTCTCGACCTTCGTCATGAAGCTTTCGCGGTCGAGGTCGCCCTTGTCGTCGAACGTCACGTCGAGCAGCACGCCCGGGTATTGCTTCGCCGACAGGTGCAACCCGTGCATCGTCTTGGCGAAGGCCTTCTGATCGAACTTGCCGATCTTCTCGGTGACGGCCTTGACGATGTACATCGCGCTGTAGCCTTTCATGCCGTTGTGATCGGATTTCGTGTGGTACTCCTTCTGGAACGCCGCATCGAACTTCTTGATCGTCGGCTGCGGCGCGTCGGCCGTGAGACCCACGTGCGCCGTCGCGCCGTTCGCCGCATCGCCGGCGAGTTCGATCACCTTCTGACTCGTGAGCACCGTTTCGCCGACGATCGGCTTGTCGTAACCCTGCTTGCGCAACTCGCGCAGCGCGCGAGCCGCTTCCTCTTCGTTCGTGTAGACGAAGAGCGCATCGGCGTTCACCTGCTTGACCTTCAGCACGGCGCCGGAGAAGTCGAGCTGGCCCGGCTCGGTGGACACGTCGATCGCGACCTTGATGCCCTGCGCGTCGAGCGCCTTGCGCATGACGTCGAGGCCACCCTTGCCGAAGTCGTTGTTGACCCAGATGATCGCGACGTTCTTCGCCTTGACCGTATCCTTCAGATAGCGCGCGACCTTCGGCATGGCGGTCGTTTGCGTGAAGGACGTGCGGAAGATGTACGGGTCGCCCTTTTGGGTGATCGCCGCCGCCTCGCCGCCGGTGAAGTTCGGCACTTCGGCGCGCTGCGTCTCCGCCATGCTGACGAGAATCGAACCCGAGAAAACCGGACCCATCACGACGTAGGCGCCCTGGTCGATCGCCTTCTGCGCCAGCGCCTTCGCGACCTGCGGTTGCGATTGCGTGTCGAGCGACGTGTATTCGACCTTGCGACCGAGGATGCCGCCGCTCGCGTTGATCTCCTTCACCGCGAGCTTGACGCCGTTGTCGAACATCGTGCCGGACGTCGTTCCGGTGCCGGACAACTCGACGAGCCCGAAGATCGGAACCGGTCCTTGTTGCGCCGTGGCGAACGGAGCGGCGGCGGCGAGTGCGAGCGAAAGCAGCCAGCCAATGGCTTTCATCGATGTCCTCCTGGGATGGGTCGGAAGTTTTCCGCGACCGCGAATCTAGACGCGCCGGCGCGATTGTGCAAGCGATCGCCTAACTGCGGGGTCGCCGACGCGCGTGCCGAATCGCAGGGTCGATGCGAGTTCAGAGTGTCGCACTCGCGGCGCGGTACAGGTCGCCGACCCTGCCGGTAACGATTCCCGGCCGGCCCGAGCCGATGACGCGGCCGTCGACGCGGACCACCGGGGTCACCCCGCCCAGCGTGCCGGTGACGAACGCTTCGTCGGCGGCATAGACCTCCGCCAGCGTGAAATCCTGCTGGCGGACGACGCCACCGCTTTGGCGATAAAGCTCGATCACGTTGCCGCGCGTAATGCCGTTGAAGCTGTAGCGTCCCGTCGACGTCCACAGCTCTTCGCCGCGCACGATGAAGAAGTTGGTCGAATTGCAGCTGGCGACGAAGCCATTCGGGTCGAGCATCAGCGCCTCGTCGGCGCCGGCATTGATCGCCTGGATCAATGCCTGGATCAGGTTGAGGCGGCTGTGGCTGTTGAGGCGCAGGTCGAAAACGTCGGGCGTGCTGCACCGAAACGTCGACGTGAAGAGCGCGAGCCCCGTGGCCTTGCTCTCGGGATTCGGCGTCTTGTACTCGGCGACGATGACGATCGTCGGCCGGCCGACGGCGAATCGCGGGTCCTGGTTGGGCGTCGTCTTGAGCCCACGCGTGACCATCAGCCGCACGTGAACGCCGTCCGTCATGCCGTTGCGGTCGAGCGTTGCGCGGATCGCGTCGGCCATCGCGTCGCGCGACAGCCCGATGTCGAGCGCGATCGCGCTCGCACCCTCGTAGAGACGCGCGAGGTGCCGGTGGAGCGCGACGAGGTGGCCGTTGACCAGGCGCAGGCCCTCCCAGACGCCGTCGCCGAGCACGAAGCCGCTGTCGAAGATCGAAACGACGGCCTCGTTGCGCGGAACGAAGCGGCCGTCGATATAGACGAGCACGCGGTCGTTGCGCGGATCGGCGACGTAGCCTTGCGCGCTCGCGCGCGTATCGGATGCATTCATGCGTTTCAACCTCGAGGATGCGCGGTGACGTGCCGGTGCAGGACGATCTCGCCGCCGCACGGCTGTTCGCCCAACGCCGGCATGCGAACACCCAAGCCCGGAGTGTCGTCG
Organism: Casimicrobiaceae bacterium; assembly: GCA_035605875.1. Lineage (GTDB taxonomy): Bacteria > Pseudomonadota > Gammaproteobacteria > Burkholderiales > Casimicrobiaceae > VBCG01. The sequence continues at coordinate 2,348 of DATNGN010000025.1, read as the reverse complement.
AGCTCGACCGCGCCGGATTCGATCGTCCGCATCGCCGATGGCAGGCACGCCGCGAGGTGATCGTGAAAGCGATGATATTCGGCAGCGGCGACATTGTCGCGCGCTGCGGTGAAATGAAGGCTCGCGGCCTGCATCACGGCCGTGGAAAAGCACTGTGGCGTCGTGGGCACGCGATGGCGCGAGGCAGCGTCGTCGAGCCGCGCTGCGCCGGTGAATCCGCCGCAAACGCCCACGCAGTATTGCAGGTACGCGACGGCATTCGCATCGAGCAGCGCGCGAAACGCGGACTCGCGATGCTCGGCCTCGGTGGCGACGACCGGCATCAGCGATTGGTTGATTTCGGCCATCCCCGCGACATCGTCGAAGGCGAGCGGTGCCTGGATCGCCGCGACGTCGAAGCGCGCGAGCGCTTCGCACCACTGCGGCGCGGTACGGGCAGTGAGCTGATTGACGGCGTCGACCCACAGCGTCGCGTCCCCGATGGCGTCGCGCACCGTGCGGACGCGAGCAATATCGGCATCGAGCGCGAGACCTCCGATCTTCATTTTCATTGCGGTGAATCCGTGCCCGACGTAGCCGGCGAACTCGCGCGCGAGGTCATCGAGCGTCGCGCCATCGCGATACAAGCCGCCGCTTGCGTAGACGCGCACGTGACCTGAGCTGCCGCCGAGCGCTCGCCACAATGGCTCGCCCTTCGCCTGCGCGACGAGATCCCAGGCGGCCATGTCGATGGCGCTCCCCGACGCTGCGCCGACCCAATCGCCGGGCGCTGCAAGGCCTGCGACGACCGGGGACAGGGACGACGGATCCTGCCCGAGCAGCGCCGGCGCGCAGCGGTCGGCGAGGTCGTCGAGGACGCGCTCGATCTCCGGCTGACGCGACCAGGCCTCACCGACGCCGACCGCTCCCGCATCGGTTTCGATCAGGAGAAGCGGCGCGCGTCGCTCGGTCCATCGAAAGCTTGGATTCCACGAACGTCCGTCGAGGCGGCGGCGAAATTCGAGCACCTGCGCACCGGTGATTTTCATGCAAACGCTTCAGAACGCCCGCTCGGTGAAGCCGGCGAGAAACGCGCGGGTGCGCTCGCGCTTCGGATTTTTCAGCACCTCGGCAGGCGTCCCGGTTTCGTGGACGACGCCGTCGGCGATGAACACGACGCGATCGGCGAAGTGGTAGGCGAATCCGAGCTCGTGCGTCACGAGCAGCATCGTCCGGCCTTCGTCGGCGAGCGCGTGAATCACGCGCAGCACTTCCCCGACGAGTTCCGGATCGAGCGACGAGGTGGGCTCGTCGAAGAGCAGCACCTCGGGTTCCATCGCGAGCGCGCGGGCGATGGCGACGCGCTGCTGCTGGCCACCGGACAGCTTGCCCGGGTAGGCATCGACCTTGTCCCGCAACCCCACCTTCGCGAGCTGTTCCATGCCGCGCGCGCGTGCATCACGCTTTTGCACGTGCTTGACCGAGAGCAGGCCTTCCATGACGTTCTCGAGCGCCGTCATGTGCGGGAACAGGTTGAATTGCTGGAAGACCATCCCGACGCGCGTGCGCACGTCGCAAAGCTCCGCTTCCGAATACCGGCGTTCCGGCGTTCCACCGTTGCCGCGCCGTTCCGTGCCGAGCACCTTGCCGTCCAGCTCGATCGTTCCGTCGCTCGGCATCTCCATGAAGTTGATGCAGCGAAGGATCGTGCTCTTGCCTGATCCGCTCGCCCCGATGATCGCGATGCGCTCGCCGCGGGCGACGTCGAAATCGACGCCGCGGATGACGTGCAGGTCGCCGAAGCGCTTGTGGAGATTGCGAACGCGGATGACGGCGTCGCTCATCGGAGCGACCTCAGTCGCGAAGTGCCGCCGCAAGACGTCCACGCGAGCGGAGCGAGCGTGAGGGGGTTCATCCTAATCGCGCGCCGCGAGCCGGCGCTCCAGCCGATACGAGAGGTAGCTGCCGGGATAGATCAGCACGAAGTAGATCAGCGCGACGACGGTGAGGATCTCGAGCGGCCGGTAGTAGGTGGAGCTCAGCAGTCGCCCCTCGTACATGACTTCCTGCACGGCGAGCAGCGACGCGAGCGACGTGACCTTCGCGAGCTCGATGCCGCGGTTCGTGAACGCCGGCAGCATTCGCCGCATCACCTGCGGCAGGACGATCCTGCGCATCGTCACCGCTCGCGTCATGCCGATCGCCTTGGCGCCCTCCCATTGGCCGCGGGCGATCGAGACGATGCCGCCACGGAAGATTTCCGCGCAGTACGCCGACGTATTGAGGACGAGCGCGAGCGCCGCTGCGGTGAACGGCGAAAGCTGCTGCCCGAGCACGATCGGAAACGCGTAGTAGAACCAGATCAGCTG
>DATNGN010000024.1:0-2128 GCA_035605875.1 Casimicrobiaceae bacterium | reverse complement strand
GGACCAATCAAGTACGCGATCCTGCCGCAGCACCTCGGCGCCGACGAGCTCGTCGGCGGCAACGGCATGGTCGAGATGGGCACCTTCGTCGCGATCCTGCTGGGGACCATCGTCGGCGGGCTCGTCGTCGCGATCAAGCCGCACGGCGCGCTGTGGGCGGGACTGCTGACGATCGCCATCGCGGTGTTCGGCTGGCTCGCGAGTCGACGCATCCCCTACACGCCGGCGGTCGCACCCGATCTCGTCATCAACTGGAACCTGTTCACCGAAACCTGGCGCAACCTCAGGCTCGCCCACGACAACCTCGTCGTGTGGCGCTCGATGCTCGGCATCTCATGGTTCTGGTTCTACGGCGCGATCTACCTCGCACAGCTTCCCGAGTTCACCCGCGGCGTGCTCGGCGGCGACGAGCACGTGTTCACACTGCTGCTCGCGCTGTTCTCGATTGGCATCGGCGTCGGCTCGCTCATGTGCGAGCGGATGTCCGGCCGCAAGGTCGAGATCGGCCTGGTGCCGTTCGGCTCGATCGGGCTCACGCTGTTCGCGCTCGACCTGTGGCTCGCGACGCGGCACTTCGCCCCGGCGACAACGAGCGGCGTGGCCGCGTTCCTCGGCGGCTCGGCGAGCTGGCGCGTGATCATCGACATCGTGCTGCTCGGCGTGTTCGGCGGCTTCTACACGGTACCGCTCTACACGCTGATCCAGACGCGTTCGCAGCCGTCGCACCGGTCGCGGATCATCGCCGCGAACAACATCCTCAACGCCATCTTCATCATCGTCTCGGCGATCGTGGCGATCGCGCTCCTGAAGGCGGGCCTGACGATCCCCGAGCTCTTCCTCGTCGTCGGCATCCTGAACGGCCTCGTCGCGGTCTACATCTACACGCTGGTGCCCGAATTCCTGATGCGCTTCCTCGCCTGGCTCCTGATCCACAGCGTCTACCGCGTCCGCAATCACGGACTCGATCACATCCCGGACGACGGGCCGTGCGTGCTGGTGTGCAATCACGTGAGCTATGTCGACGCGATGGTGATCAGCGCCTGCGTGCACCGCCCGATTCGCTTCGTGATGGATCACCAGATCTTCCGCATCCCGATCCTGTCGTTCGTCTTCCGCGCGATGGGTGCGATCCCGATCGCGTCGGCGAAGGTCGACCCGAAACTCAAGGATCGCGCGATCCGCGCCGCGCAGGACGCGCTCGCAGCGGGCGAGCTGGTAGGGATCTTCCCCGAGGGCCGTCTCACCGAGAGCGGCGACATCAACCGCTTCCGTCCCGGCGTCCAGCAGATCGTCGACGCGATACCGGCGCCGGTCGTGCCGATGGCGCTGCGCGGCTTGTGGGGGAGCCTCTTCTCGCGCGCCGAGCCCGGTCGGGCGCTCGCGCGCCTGCGTCGCGCGTTCGCGCCGATCGATCTCGTCGTCGCCGCGCCGATCGACGCCGCGTGCGCGACTCCCGAAGCGCTGCAGGCGATCGTCGGCGAATTGCGCGGCGACGCGCGCTAAGAAAGCTCTTTCGCGTGCTAGCATTTCGCGCATGTCCGGCAATACCTTCGGCACGCTCTACTGCGTCACCTCGTTCGGCGAATCGCACGGACCGGCGATCGGCTGCGTGATCGACGGTTGTCCGCCCGGCCTCGCGCTCGCGGAAGCCGACATCCAGCGCGACCTCGACCGCCGCCGCCCCGGGACTTCGCGCCACGTCACCCAGCGCCGTGAGCCCGACCGCGTCGAGATCCTCTCGGGCGTGTTCGAAGGACGCACGACCGGCACGCCGATCGCGCTCTTGATCCGCAACGAGGATGCGAAGAGCCGCGACTACGCGAACATCGCCGACACCTTCCGCCCCGGGCACGCCGACTACACCTACTGGCACAAGTACGGCATCCGCGATTACCGCGGCGGCGGCCGCCAGTCGGCGCGCGAGACGGCCGTACGCGTTGCCGCGGGGTCGGTCGCGAGAAAGTGGCTCGCCGAGCGTTACGGCGTCGCGATCCGCGGTCACATGACCCAGCTCGGCGCGAACGCGATCCCCTTCGAGGGCTGGCAACACGTCGACGAGAACCCGTTCTTTGCCGCCAACGCGTCGATGATCGCCCAGCTCGAGGCGTGGATGGACCGGCTGCGCAAG
>DATNGN010000023.1:0-31085 GCA_035605875.1 Casimicrobiaceae bacterium | reverse complement strand
GTAGTGATCGGCGTCGAGCACCTTGACCGCGTGCGCGAGGTCCTTGTTGATCTTGCTCTTCTTGCGCCACGGCAGGCCGAGCAGCGTGTCGACGTAGTTGCGCACGACGGTCGCCTCGGCCGACATCGGCGACATCATGCGCAGCTTCTTCAACTCCGCCATCGCCTTGGTCTCGGCCTCCTTCGACATCTTCGCGGCGTGGATCTTCTTTTCCATCTCCTCGAGGTCGGCGTTCTCGTCGCCCTCGCCGAGTTCCTTCTGGATCGCCTTGACCTGCTCGTTCAGGTAGTACTCGCGCTGGCTCTTCTCCATCTGGCGCTTGACGCGGCCGCGGATGCGCTTCTCGACCTGCAGGATGTCGACCTCGCCTTCGAGGACGCCGAGCAGGTGCTCGAGGCGCTTGCCGACGTCGCTCATCTCGAGGATCTGCTGCTTCTGCTCGAGCTTGAGCGGCAGGTGCGCGGCGATGGCGTCCGCGAGCCGGCCGCCGTCGTCGATGCCCGACATCGACGTGAGGATCTCCGGCGGAATCTTCTTGTTGAGCTTGACGTACGAATCGAACTGCGCGAGGAGCGCACGGCGCATCGCCTCGACTTCGTGCGCGGTGCCCGGGTCGCCCGGGATCGGCTGCGTGTGGGCCGACAGGTATTCGACGTGCTCCTCGATGCTCTTGATGTGCGCGCGCTGCGTGCCCTCGACCAGCACCTTCACCGTGCCGTCGGGCAGCTTCAGCATCTGCAGGACCGTCGCGACGCTGCCGATGTCGTAGAGGTCGGCGGCCGTCGGGTCGTCCTTCGCCGCCTGCTTCTGCGCGACGAGCAGGATGTGCTTGCCCGCGTCCATCGCGACGTCGAGCGCCTTGATGGATTTCGGGCGCCCGACGAAGAGCGGGATCACCATGTGCGGGAACACGACCACGTCGCGCAGCGGAAGAAGCGGCAGCGTCGTGAGTCCGGTCGGGAGGGATGTATCGTTGGGCATTCGTGCCTCGGGTGGGGAAGTCATCGGTCTACATTGGGCCGCGGGGGGCCCCTTCAAGCGGAAGGGTACCCGGTGGCCAGGGGCCCGTGCCTCGCGAGTTGACATTCCTACGCGTGGCACAGCGGCGCCATCGGCTGACCGGATCGGGGACCCGGCTGCGGCTTCGAATTCCTTCAGCGCCCGAAGTCGCAAGCAAGAATCGGCGCGCTGTAGCTAACAACCTGAAACGGCGGGGAATTCCTCATGCCGGAACGCCGCGCAATCGGCGTCGACCGGCGCAATCGGGCAGTTACTGCGTAGCCGCGACGCGCGCCTTCGGGCGGACGCGCCGGGACGAACCGGCCCGACGCGGGCGGTTACTTGGCCGAGGCGGCCACCTTCGGCTGATCGGCAAACATCAAGAGCGGCTTGCCGTCGTTGGTGATCGTCGACTCGTCGACGACGACCCGCGCCAGGTTCGACATCGACGGCAGGTCGTACATCACGTCGAGCAGCACCTGCTCGAGGATCGAGCGCAAGCCGCGCGCGCCGGTCTTGCGGGCGAGCGCCTTGCGCGCGATCGCGCGAAGCGCCAATTCGCGGATCTCGAGCTCGACGCCCTCCATCCGGAACATCTTGTGGTACTGCTTGATCAGCGCGTTCTTCGGCTCGACGAGGATCTGGATCAGCGCCGCTTCGTCGAGCTCGTCGAGTGTCGCGACGACTGGCAGACGGCCGACGAACTCGGGGATCAGGCCGAACTTGATCAGGTCCTCGGGCTCGGTCTCCCGAAGCAGGATCGTCATGCTGCGCCGATCGTCCGGTGACGCCACTTCGGCGCCGAAGCCGATGCCGGTTTTCGCCGTGCGCTGGCGGATGATCTTTTCCAGGCCGTCGAAGGCGCCGCCGCAGACGAACAGGATGTTCGTCGTGTCGACCTGCACGAATTCCTGGTTCGGATGCTTGCGGCCGCCCTGCGGCGGGACGCTCGCGATCGTGCCTTCGATCAGCTTCAGCAGCGCTTGCTGCACGCCCTCGCCGGACACGTCGCGTGTGATCGACGGGTTGTCGCTCTTGCGCGAGATCTTGTCGATCTCATCGATGTAGACGATGCCGCGCTGCGCCTTCTCGATGTCGTAGTCGCACTTCTGCAAAAGCTTCTGGATGATGTTCTCGACATCCTCGCCGACGTAGCCCGCTTCGGTGAGCGTCGTTGCATCGGCGATCACGAACGGCACGTCGAGAAGCCGCGCCAGCGTTTGCGCGAGCAGCGTCTTGCCGGAGCCGGTCGGTCCGATCAGCAGGATGTTCGACTTCGCGAGCTCGACGTCGTCGTCCTTGCTGCCCGATTCGAGCCGCTTGTAGTGGTTGTAGACGGCGACCGACAGGATCTTCTTCGCCGGCTCCTGGCCGATCACGTACTGGTCGAGGATCTGACGGATCTCGTGCGGCGTCGGCAGCTTGCTGCGGTCGGCGCGCGCGGTTTCGCTGCCGGTGCCCTCCTCGCGAATGATGTCGTTGCAAAGCTCGATGCATTCGTCGCAGATGAACACCGACGGTCCCGCGATCAGCTTGCGCACCTCATGCTGGCTCTTGCCGCAGAACGAGCAGTAGAGAAGCTTGTCGCCGGAGGAGGATTTTTCGGCCATTACCGCTTACACCTCGTGGATTCGATTGACTTTACTCGGGTGCGAGGCGTTTTTGCAAGACTTTGTCGACGATGCCATAGTCGCGCGCCTGGTCGGCCGTGAGGAAATTGTCACGCTCGGTATCGCGCGCGATCTGCTCGACGGGCTTGCCCGTGTGGACCGCCATCAGCTGATTCAGCCGCTGGCGCAGGCTCAGGATGTACTTGGCATGGATTTCGACGTCCGACGCCTGACCCTGGAAGCCGCCGAGCGGCTGGTGAATCATCACGTCGGAATTCGGCAACGCAAATCGCTTGCCCTTGGCCCCGGCCGCAAGCAGGAACGCGCCCATCGACGCCGCCATGCCGACGCAAAGCGTCGACACGTCGGGCTTGATGAACTGCATCGTGTCGTATACAGCGAAGCCGGCCGCAATCGAGCCGCCCGGCGAATTGATGTAGAAGTGAATGTCCTTGTCCGGATTCTCGGATTCGAGGAACAGCATTTGCGCGACGACGAGGTTCGCCGTCGCCTCGTTGACAGGCCCGACGAGGAACACCACGCGTTCCTTGAGCAGGCGCGAGTAGATGTCGTACGCGCGCTCGCCGCGTCCGCTCTGCTCGATCACCATCGGGATCAGGCCGAGGCCTTTCGGTTCTTCCATGGGTTTTGTGCTCTCGTTATCGAATGTCAACCGCCACTGCGTCGGTTCATTCCGCCTGCGGCGTCGAACGGCGAAGATGGGACCTCCGCTCGCACTCGTCAAGCGCTGTCCGGCAAACGGACTGCGTCAACCGCCCGTCCGTGGTCCCATCACCTGCTCGAACGTCGTCGGCTCGTCGGTCACCTTCGCGCGCGCAAGCACCCAGTCGACGACGTTCTGCTCGAGGACCACGGCCTCGAAGTCACGCAGCCGCTCGGGGTTCTCGTAATGCCAGCGGACCACCGCCTCCGGCTGCTCGTAGGTCTGCGCCGTCTCCGTCACGAGCGCGCGCACCTGCTCGGGCTTCGCCTGCAGGTTCTCGTTGCGCACGAGCTCGCCGATGATGAGCCCGAGCGCGACGCGCTCCTCGGCCTGCGGGCGGAACAGGTCGACCGAAACCTCGAGGTCTTCGGGTTTGACGTTGCGCTGCTCGCGGAGGTTCGCAATCGCGCGCTGCCGAAGAAGCTGCGCCTCGCCTTCGATGAGCGATTTCGGAATCGCGAAGCTGGCCTGCTTCCGAAGTCCCTGCAGCGCCTGTGCCTTGACCGTCGCTTCGATCTTGCGCTTGAGCTCGAGCTTCAGGTTGGCTTCGACTTCGCGCCGCAGGTCGTCGACGTTGCCGCTCGCGATGCCGAACGCGTGCACGAATTCTGCGTCGAGCGCCGGCACGTGCGGCTCCTCGACGCCGAGCGCCGTGAGCGAGAACTGCGCGGTCTTGCCGGCCACCTCGCGGCCGTGATAATCGGCCGGGAACGTGAGGCCGAATTGCCTGGCGTCGCCGGCCTTGATGCCGGTCAGCGCCGCCTCGAACTCGGGCAGCATGCCGCCCTCGCCGAGGATGATCGGGAAGTTCTTCGCCTGACCGCCGGGGAATTCGACGCCGTCGATCGTGCCGGTGAAATCGACGGTCACCCTGTCGCCCGCTTGCGCGGCGCGATCGACCGGCGAGTAGGTCGTGCGCTGCTTGCGCAGCACGTCGAGCGTGCGGTCGACGTCGGCCGGCGTCACTTCGGCCTGCGGGCGCGCAATCTCGATCGAGGCGACGTCGCCGACCTTCACGTCGGGATACACCTCGAACACCGCGGAGAATTCGAGTGCGTCGGGCGCCGGCGTCTCGCCGCGGGCGGGCTCGATGCGCGGCACTCCGGCGACGCGCAAATTCTGCGCGCGCACCGCCTCGTTGAAGGTCGATTGCACGCGCTCGGTGATGACGTCGGAGCGCAGTTGCGGTCCGTATTGCTGGTCGAGCATGCGCATCGGCACCTTCCCCGGCCTGAAGCCTGCGACCTTCGCCGTGCGCGCGAGGCGCCACAGGCGCTTCTTCACCTCGCCTTCGATCTCGGCGATGGGCACTGCGACGTTCAGGCGGCGCTCGAGTGCGCCGAGCGTTTCGAGTGTGGTCTGCATGGGATCCTTGGTGAAAAAACCCGAAGCAGGGTCAGAGACGACTTCGCTACCGGCCCATCGCCGTTACGGATCGGCCCGGTCGAAAGTCGCCTCTGACTCCAGTGCGAAAGGGGGGACTCGAACCCCCACGGGCTGCCCCGCCAGCTCCTAAGGCTGGTGCGTCTACCAGTTCCGCCACTTTCGCGACTTTCGAAGGGCCGCGAGAGGAGAATCGGCTAGTATAGCCGACGGACCCTCGCGCACGAAAGACGCTTGACTCGTAACGCGGCGGTCCCCTGTCGGGCTTTGGGATCGTCGCTTGTCGGTCGGCCATTACGAAAACTTTCCGGTCGCGTCGGTGCTCGTTCCGGCGCGCTGCCGCGGCGCCGTCGTCGCGATTTACCGCTTCGCGCGCGCCGCCGACGACATCGCCGACGAGGGCAACGCGCCCGCCGCCGAGCGCCACCGGGCGCTCGATGCCTTTTCCCGCCACCTCGACGCGATCGAGCGCGGCGAGACGCCGAGCGAGCCGCCGTTCGCCGCTCTCGCGCCGGCGATTCGTGCGCACGATCTCCCGATCGGGCTCTTTCGCGACCTGCTGTCTGCGTTCGGGCAGGACGTCGACGTCACGCGCTACGCGACATTCGCCGACGTTCTCGACTACTGCCGGCGCTCGGCGAACCCGGTCGGTCGATTGCTGCTTGCGCTGTATCGCGTCGACGACGCGCGCTCGCTCGCGCAAAGCGACGCCATCTGTACCGCGCTGCAACTCGCGAACTTCTGGCAGGACGTCGCGATCGACTGGCGCAAGGACACGCGGCTCTACCTGCCGCTCGAGGACATCCACCGTTTCGGCGTGACGCTCGCGCAGATTGCGAACGGCGTCTGCGACGAGCGCTTCACGCGGCTGATGGCATTCGAAACCGCACGCACGCGCGCGCTCTTCGACGAAGGGCGTCCGCTTTCCCGGCGCCTGCCGTGGCGGCTCGGCCTCGAGCTCAAGGCGGTGATCGCCGGCGGCGGCCGCGTGCTGGAGCGCATCGATCGCGTGCGCGGCGACGTGTTTTCGCAGCGTCCGGTGCTCGGCAAGCGCGACTGGGCGCTGCTCGCGCTGCGGATGCTCGTGCCTGCGGCGGTTTCCTCCGCATGACGCCGGACGCATACTGCGAGCAGAAGGCCGCGCAAAGCGGCTCGAGCTTCTACTACAGCTTCCGCCTGTTGCCTCCGCCGCGCCGCTCGGCGATCACCGCGCTGTACGCGTACTGCCGCGAGGTCGACGACGTCGTCGACGAAGTGTCGGACCCGAACGTCGCGCGCGTGAAGCTCGCCTGGTGGCGCACCGAAGTCGACGCGATCTTCACCGGCGCCGCACAGCATCCCGTCGCGATCGCGCTCGCGAAGGCGGTCGACCGCTACGCGATCACGCGCGCCAACCTGCAGACCGTAATCGACGGCATGCAGATGGATCTCGACAAGGTCCGCTACGTCGACTTCACCGAGCTCGAGACATATTGCGACCGTGTCGCAGGCGTCGTCGGCCTGATGTCGGCCACGATCTTCGGCTACGAGGATGCGTCGACGCTCGTCTATGCGCGAAAGCTCGGCGTCGCGTTCCAGCTGACGAACATCATCCGCGACGTCGGAGAGGACGCGCGCCGCGGCCGCATCTACCTGCCGCAGGACGAGATCGCGCGCTTCGGCGTCGCGCCCTCGGACGTCCTGCGTGCACGTGCGTCGCCGGCATTCGTCGAGCTGATGCGGTTCCAGACGGAGCGTGCCCGCGCCTGGTACGACGCCGCGTTCGCCGCGCTTCCCGATCGCGACCGCCATGCGCAGCGCGCGGGGCTCGCGATGGCGGCGATCTACCGGACGCTGCTCGACGAGATTGCGCGCGACGGCTATCGCGTGCTCGATCGGCGCATCGCGCTCACGCCGCTTCGCAAGCTGTGGATCGCGACGCGCGCGGCGTGGCGTGCATGAGCCCGACGGGCCGCCCCGAGGGCGAGTCGGCCCCGAAGCGCGCAGCGCGAAGGCTCACCCCGAAGGGCCGCCCGCATTGAGTTCGGTCGTCGTCATCGGCGGCGGCTGGGCCGGATGCGCGGCGGCCGTCGCGCTCGGGCAAGCCGGTCATCGCGTCGAATTGCACGAGGCCGCGGTGGCGCTCGGCGGGCGGGCGCGCGCGGTCGTCCGTGACGGCCTGCCGCTCGACAACGGCCAGCATCTGCTGCTCGGTGCCTACACGCAGACGCTCGCGTTCGCGGCGGCGATCCGCGATGCGACGTCGACGTCGGCCTGGAGCATCGAGCCGCTCGCACTGCGGCCGTTCGCCCGCTCGCAGCCGAACCGCCTGTCGCTGACGACGCGTCATGCGCCAGCGTCGCTCGCGCTCGCATCGGTGCTCGTTCGCGCGCGCGGCCTTTCGCTCGGGGCCCGCGCGGCGACCGTGCGCTGGTTCATGGCGCTTAGGCAACGGAACTTCACGTGCGACGCGGGCCAGAGCGTCGCGGAACTGTGCGCCGATGCACCAGCGGCCATTCGCGACGATCTCTGGTACCCGTTGTGCCTCGCCGCACTCAACACACCGCCGGCGCGCGCATCGGCGCAGGTCTTTTTGAACGTGCTGCGCGAGACGTTCGGCGCGGGTCCGGGCGCGACCTCGATCGTGCTGCCGCGCGAAGGTCTCGCCGAAGCGGTGCCCGAAGCCGCCGCACGCTGGCTCGTCGCGCACGGGCACGTCGTTCGCCGCTCGACCCGCTCGCGCGTGCGGCGCATCGACGACCACGGCGTGCTGCTCGAAGTCGCGGGACAGACGATGCCTGTCGACGCGGTCGTCGTCGCCGTCGGACCGCATCAGCTCGCGTCGGTCTTCGCGCCGGGCGTCGAGCGCGACCATCCGCCCATCGCCGACGCGCTCGCGCAGATCGCGCGTTTCGACTACGAGCCGATCACCACGGTCTACCTTGGCTACGCGGCGCCGATCGACCTTCCGCCCGGTCTCCTGCGCCTGGACGATGCGCCGGGGCAGTGGATCTTCGACCGTCGCGATGTCCTCGAACGCGCGGCGGCGTCGCCGACGCGCGCGCCGATGCGCATGCTCGTTTCCGTCGTGATCAGCGCGCGCGGCGCGCACAGCGCGCTCGACCACGCCGCGCTCGTGGCCGCAACGGATGCGCAACTTCGCCGGCTCGCACCGGACCTGCCCGCGCTCGTCTGGTCGCAGGTGATCGAGGAGAAGCGCGCGACGTACGCGTGCGTGCCCGGTCTCGCGCGTCCCGGCTGCGGCCGCCTCGCGGAGCGCATCCACCTTGCCGGCGACTACACGTACGAAGCGTTTCCCGCGACGCTCGAAGCGGCGGTGCGGAGCGGCATCGCGGCGGCGCGCGACGTCGGCCGTGCAGTGCCGCTCGCAGGCGGCTGACGCGCGCTTCCTGAAACGGCGTGCGTGGTCGGACGTCGACCGCTATTGCGGCGAGCGCAGCAGCCGCTGCTGCTCGCGATTCCACTCGCGCTCCTTGATCGCGGCGCGCTTGTCGTGCTGCTTCTTGCCCTTCGCGAGCCCGACGGCGAGCTTGACGCGACCCTTGCTGTAATGCAGGTCGAGCGGCGTCAGCGTGTAACCGGCACGCTCGACCTTGCCGATCAGCCGGTTGATCTCCTCGCGATGCATCAGGAGGCGCCGCGTGCGCGTGGGATCGGGATGCACGTGCGTCGATGCGGTGGAAAGCGGCGAGATGTGCGCGCCGATCAGCATCAGCTCGCCCGCCTTGACGATCACATAGGCCTCCTTCAGGTGCGCGCGCCCGCCGCGGATCGCCTTCACCTCCCAGCCTTCGAGCGCGATCCCGGCCTCGAAGCGTTCCTCGATAAAATAGTCGTGGAACGCCTTGCGATTTTCGACAATGCTCATGACGCACGTTTCCCGCGATTCGACGTCCGCGCATTCTACGCGGCGATCCACCACGCGCGTGTCGGTCGGCCGCGCGCCGTCGTCGACTCGTCCGACATGAGGCGCGTCACGAAAAGCGTCCTCGTTCCGTATGCTCCATCGCAGATGTTCGAGCTCGTCGATCGCGTCGAGCTTTATCCGCAGTTTCTGCCCTGGTGCGGCGGCACGGAGGTGCTCGCGCAGCAGGACAACCGCAAGACGGCGCGCATCGACATCGACTATCACGGCGTGCGCGCGCATTTCACGACCGCCAACGTCAATCATCCGCCCGAGTCCATCATCGTGATGCTGAAGGACGGCCCCTTCCGCCATCTGCACGGCGAGTGGCGCTTTCGCGCGCTCGGCGAGCATGGCTGCAAGGTCGAGTTCGATCTCGCGTACGAGTTCGCGACGAGCCTGCTCGACCGCGTCATCGGCCCGGTGTTCAGCCACATCGCGAACACGTTCATCGATGCGTTCGTCAAGCGCGCCGAGAACGTCTACGCGCAGGATTGACTCGATGCGGGTTGAGGTCGCCTGGGCCGACAAAGCGAGCGAAGCGATCGTCACGCTCGAGCTGCCGAAAGGCGCGAGCGTCGACGATGCCGTTGCGCAGTCGCAGCTCGGGCTCGAAGCGGACGTCGCCAGCGGCGCGCTCGTCTGCGCGATCTTCGGGCGCCGCGTCGAACGCAGCGCACGGCTGTGCGAAGGCGACCGCGTCGAAATCACGCGCCCGCTCGTTCACGATGCGAAGAGCGCGAGAAGGCAGCGCGCCGCGCGCGGGCGGTAACGCTATTCGGTGGCTCCCGCCCGACGCAACTCCTTGACGGTGTCGTCCTCGTTGCCGCGCTTCGCCCACTGAAGCGCGGTCGCGCCGTCCTGGTTGCGAAGCGCGACGTCCGCGCCGCTCGCGATCAGCAGCCGCGCGGTGTCGGGATGGTGCTCGTGGATCGCCATCATCAGTGCCGTCGTGCCGTTCGGCGATTGCGCGTCGAGGTTCGCCCCGTGCTGCACGAGGAACGTCACGACGCCGTCGTGGCCGCCGGTCGCCGCATAGATGAGCGGCGTCCATCCCTGACGATTGATCGCCGCGCCACCCGCCTGCAGGATGCGAACGATTTCGAGGTCGCCCTTCAACGCGGCCAGCATCAGCGGCGTATCGCCGAAGCGGTTCGCGACGTTCGGATGCGCCTTCGCGGCGAGCAGTGCCTGCGCCGCACGCGCCGACCCGTTGCGCGCCGCGATGCACAGCATCGGCTCGCCCTGCGCGTCGACGGAATCGGGATCCATCCCGCGCGCAAGCAGCCGCTTCACCTCGTCGACGCGGTCGTTCTCGACGGCGTGCGCCAACTCGTCGAGCAACGGCTCGGCACGCACGGCGGGCACGAGCAGGCCGAGCATGCCCGCCGCGAGAACGCGTCGTCGCGTCCGGTCGATGGGCTCCCGACGCTCGCGGACTTGCCGCTTCGCGATCCCCCGCGGGGCAACGATTCGCCCCTGGGACGGCCCTGCGCGCTCAATGGACATGACGGTCGATGCCGAACAGTGCGAAGAAATTGTCGGACGTCGCCTTCGCAATCGTCTCGACCGGCACTTCGCGCAACGCCGCGATCTCCTCGGCGACATGGCGGACCCAGGCCGGCTGGTTGCGCTTGCCGCGATGCGGCACCGGCGCGAGATAGGGACTGTCGGTCTCGATCAGCATCCGGTCGAGTGGCACGCGCTTCGCGACGTCCTTGATCTCGCCCGCGTTGCGGAACGTGACGATTCCCGAGAACGAGATGTGGAAGCCGAGATCGATCGCGCGCTGCGCGACGTCCCATGTCTCGGTGAAGCAGTGCATGACGCCGCCCGCGTCGCCGGCGCGCTCGTCGCGCATGATCGCGATCGTGTCGTCGGCTGCCGCACGCGTATGGATGACGAGCGGACGAGCCGCTTCGCGCGCGGCGCGGATGTGCGTGCGAAAGCGCGCACGCTGCCATTCCAGGTCGCCGCTGCGCCGGTAATAGTCGAGCCCCGTTTCGCCGATCGCGACGACCTTCGGCTCATGCGCACGCGCGACGAGGAGGTCGACATCCGGCTCGACGAGATCCTCGTAATCGGGATGCACGCCGACGCTCGCGTACAGGTTCGGATGCGCGGTCGCGAGCGCGTGCACGGTCGGCCAGGCGTCCATTTCGACGCCGATGCAAAGTGCGTGCGTGACGCGATTGTCGCGCATCGCGTCGAGCACCTGCGGCAATGCGTCGCGCAGCTCGGGAAAGTCGAGATGGCAGTGGGAATCGACGAACACTACATCGTATGCGTCGCCCTCGTCGACGCGAGGTGCTCGCCGAGGATTCGCTCGATCGTCGCCTTCGCCGCCGCGCCGGTGTCGTCGAGCGTGAACTGCACGCCGATGCCCTGCGTCCGGTTGCCCTGTCCGCCGTCGGGCGTGATCCACACGACCTTGCCCTGCACGGCGATGCGGTTCGGATCGTCCATCAGCGACAGCAGCATGAACACTTCCTCGCCGAGCGAGTACGGCCGCGACGTCGGAATGAAGATGCCGCCGCCCTTCAGAAACGGCATGTATGCGGCGTAAAGCGCCGCCTTTTCGCGGATATTGAGCGACAGCACGCCCGGGCGGGCGAGCGTCGGAGTCGATGCATTCTTGTCGGCCATGGTCACCCGAACAGCGCGCGATATTCGATCATGAGCGCCTCAGCAACGAGACGCGGCGAGAGCGGATGGGCGGCGAGCGCCCGTTGATTCAACAGCCGGCGATGATAGCGAAAGAGCGCGAACGGTGCCACCGATCGGGCGAGCGCCTGCAGCGTGCCTTCCGCGCCGACGTTCTCGGCGGGCGTCGCGCCGGCGTGCACGCGCGCCAGATCGGTGCACCATCCGAGGAGCCAGTCGATGACGGCGGCAACGCGCTCCTTGCGCTCGTCGCGCGGCGCCGCCTCGATGCGCGCGCCCATGCCGGCGACCTCGAGCTCCGCCGGCGCCGCGAAGGCGCGAATCCAAACGTTGCGCTCCGCCTGATAGCCGGGATCGGCGAGCGTCAATGCGCGTAACGGCGCATTGTGCGCCTGTGCAAGTGGGGCATCGGGCTCGGCGACGCCCTGTCCGGTCAGCCAGGCTCGCGCTTGCGCAAGCGTTGGTCGCGGCGCGACGATCCGCTGACAGCGGCTGACGACGGTGGCGGGCAGCCGCCCGGGCAGATGCGAGACGAGCAGGAAGTACGTCGCGGGCGGCGGCTCCTCGAGCGTTTTCAAAAGGGCATTCGACGCCGCTTCGTTCATCCGCTCCGCCGGAACGATCAGCGCCACTTTTGCGCCGCCGCGGTGGCTCGTCACCTCCGCCCAGCGGATCAGCGCACGGATGCGATCGACGGCAATCCATTCGACGAACTTCACCTCGTCATCGTCGATTTCGATCGGCTCGACGATACGGAGGTCCGGATGCTGCCCGGCCGCGGCATAGCCGCAACCCGGGCAATACCCGCATGCCGAACCATCCGCGCCCGGCATCTCGCAAAGGAGCGCGCGCGCAAGCGACTGCGCGAACGCGCGCTTGCCGATGCCGGCCGGTCCGGTGACGAGCATCGCGTGCGGCCATTGCGTGCGCCGCTGCAGAAGTGCCGTCAGCGGCGATCGCTGCCAAGGCAGCGCGCCCGGGTCGTCGGCCTCGCTCACAGCTCTTCCGCGATACGCGCGAGCTCGGCGCGGACGTCGGCGACCGGACGCGTCGAATCGATGATCCGGAAGCGGCCGGGCTCAGCGGCCGCCCGCGCGCGATAGCCGTTTCGCACGCGCTCGAAGAAGGCAAGCGTCTCGCGCTCGAACTTGTCCTGCGCCTTGCCTTTCGCGTGCATGCGCGCAAGGCGCTCGCGCGACACCTCGCTCGGCACGTCGAAGAGCAGCGTCAACTCCGGATTGCAATCGCCGTGGACCCATTGCGCGAGCGCATCGATCATCGCCAGCGAGACGCCGTGGCCGCTGCCCTGATACGCATACGTCGCGTCGGTGAAGCGGTCACAGAGCACGACGTCGCCCCGCGCAAGCGCGGGGGCGATCACGTTGACGACATGCTCGCGTCGCGCGGCGAACATCAGCAGCGCTTCGGTCTCGTGCGTCATCGTCCGGTGCAGCAGCCACTCGCGTATCGCTTCGCCGGCCGAGGTGCCGCCCGGCTCGCGCGTCGCGACGACGGGCCGGCCACGGGCCGCGAGTTGCCCGGCCAGGAAGCGCGCGTGGGTGCTCTTGCCGGCGCCGTCGATGCCTTCGAGCGTGATGAAGCGGCCGCGGGGCAGGTGATCGGGCAATGGCGTCTGACGAAACGTGTCGCGGCTCGGAAGCGACGTCAGCGGCCGCCGCGCTGGTATTTTGACACGGCGCGATTGTGCTCGATCAGGTTCGCCGAGAACTCGGACGTGCCGTCGCCGCGCGACACGAAATAGAGATAGGGTGTCGTCGGCGGATTCACGACGACGTCGAGCGACGCCTGCGACGGCAGCGCGATCGGCGTCGGCGGCAAGCCGGTGCGCAGGTACGTGTTGTACGGCGAGTCGGCCTCGAGGTCGCGCTTTCGCAGGTTGCCGTCGAAGCGCTCGCCGATGCCGTAGATCACCGCGGGATCGGTCTGCAGCCGCATGCCGCGCGCCAGGCGGTTGATGAAGACCGATGCGACGAGCGGACGGTCGGCGGCCCGCCCTGTCTCCTTCTCGACCAGCGAGGCGAGAATCAGCGCTTCGTAGGGCGACGCGAGCGGCAGGCCGGGCGTGCGGCGCGACCATGCCGCGTCGAGCCGCGCGTGCAGCGCGCGATAGGCGCGCTTCAGCACCGCGAGATCGCTGCTGCCCGCCGCGAAATAGTAAGTGTCCGGAAAGAACAGCCCTTCGGGTGCCGGTTCGCTCGCGCCGAGGCGTGCCAGCAGCTCGCCGTCGGAAAGGCCGTCGAGCTGGTGCGCGACGTCGGGATTGTCGTCGAGCGCGCGCTTCAGCTCCGCGAACGTCGTGCCTTCGACGATCGTGATCGCGGTCTGCGTCACGTCGCCCTGCGTGAGCTTCGCGAGGAGACCTGGCAGCGTGATCCCCTGCTCGATTTCGTAGCTGCCCGCCTTGATCGTCCGATCGACGCGCTTCACGCGCGCGAGCAGCGTCAGCAGCACCGCGTGCGGAACGACGCCGTCCGCCGCGAGCGCGCGCGCAACGCTTCCCAGCGAGGCGCCGCTTCGCACTTCGAAGTCGTACGGGCTGTGCCGCAGCGACAGCGGTTTGCGATACCATGCGGCGCCGAGTGCCGCCGCCACGGCGAGCGCGGCCGCGAGCAGCAGGACGACGACGATTGCAATCCGGGACGACGTGCGCATGCGGGACGGATCGCGCGCGATGCGCGGGGAAACGACGCAGGCGCGACGACATGCACGATTATAATGGCGCGATGATCGCGTCTGCGCCGCGCCCACGTTGCCGGGAACGCGGCGTTGCGCAGGCGGCGCAGCGAGCCGCGTCGCGTGCGGCGGGCTTCACGCTGATCGAGATCATGGTCGTCATCGTGATCCTCGGCGTGCTCGCCGCGCTCGTGGTGCCGAGCATCCTGTCGCGCACCGACGATGCCCGCATCGTCGCCGCGAAGACCGATCTCGGCGCGATCCGTCAGGCGTTGAAGCTCTACCGCCTCGACAACCAGCGCTATCCCAGCAACGAGCAGGGCCTCTCGGCACTCGTCACGAAGCCGACCGAACCGCCGATCCCTCCGAACTGGAAACCCGGCGGCTATCTCGAGAAGCTGCCGCTCGATCCGTGGGGTCGTCCGTACCAGTACCTGAACCCCGGACTCAAGAGCGACGTCGACGTGTTCACGTACGGCGCCGACGGTGCGCCGGGTGGCAGCGGCGCCGACGCCGACATCGGCTCGTGGGATTTGTAGGCGATTCGCACGCACGCGGCTCGGGCTTCACGCTCGTCGAGATCCTCGTCGTCATCGTCATCCTGGGCCTCGTCGCCGGACTCGCGGTTGCACTCGTCGGCCCCGACGAGCGCGACACGAGCGCACGCGAAGCGCGAAGCTTCGCCGGCGCGCTCGAATACGCGGCGGCGCGTGCGCAATGGCGCAACGAGATGCTCGGCGTGTCCGCCGACCATCGGATGCTGCGCTATTGGCGCCGCGACGTTGCGAACGATCGCTGGATCGTGCTCGACGACGACGACGTCCTTCGCGCGCATGAACTGCCGGTGCCGCTCGACGCGATGGCGCTCGCGTATGCAGGACGCGCAGTCCCGGCGAACGCGATCGTTCCGCTGCGCGCGTCGGGACGCAACGATCCGTTCGCGTTCGTGCTCGCGACGCCGACTTATCGGACGACGATCGCGCTCGACCCGCTGAGCCGCGCGTCGATCGTCGGACCGGAACGCAACGAGGCGCCGTGATGCGCGGCGCGCGTGCGTTCACGCTGATCGAGGTGTTGGTGGCGCTCGCGATCCTCGCCGTCGCGCTCGCCGCCGGCATGCGCGCGGTCGCGCAAAGCGCGGACGGCGCCTCGTCGCTGCGCCTTCGCACGCTCGCCCTGTGGGTCGCGCAAAACCGGCTCGCGCAGGCGCAACTCGCCGATCCGTGGCCGGCACGCGGCAGCGCCAACGGCGGCGAGACGCAGGCGGGCACGCGGCTCGTCTGGCGCGAGACCGTGAGCGATACGCCGAACCCCGCGTTCCGCCGGGTCGAGATCATCGTTGCCGATCCGGGCGCGCCCGATTACGCGCTCGCGCGGCTCGTCGGCTACATCGGCAATGCGGTGCATTGAAGAAAAAGCGGCGCGAGCCGCTGCGTCTCGCGACCGCGGCTTCACGCTCGTCGAAGCGCTGGTCGCCGTCACCATTCTCGCGATCGTCGCGCTGATCGCGTGGCGCGCGACGGCGGCGATGACCGACAGCGAGGCGCGGCTGGCCGGTGAAAGCGCACGCTGGCGGCAACTCGATGCGCTGATGGCGCGGATGGAGGCCGACATGCGCGCCGCGATACCACGCACGGTGCGTCACGGCTCGGCGCGCGAGCCCGCGTGGGTCGCCGCGACGAACGATGCGGCGGGGAACACGTCGCTCGTCTTCTCGCGTGCAGGTCCCGATGCGCTGGATGCGCCGGGCAGCGGCGGCCAGCGCGTCGGCTATCGGCTGCGCGACGGGCGCATCGAAGTGCTGTATTGGCCGCGCCTCGACAACGTCACGACGAAGGACCCCGCCGCGTACGTGCTCGCCGGCGGCGTCGCGAGCTTCCGCGTGTTGCAGCTTGCCCCGAACGGCCAGTGGAGCGACCGCTGGCCGCTGCCGGACATGCAAAGGTTGGCGCCGGAGCTGCAAACGAGCCTGCCGCGCGGCGTTCGCGTCGACGTGACGCTCGCCGACGGCAGCGTCGTCGAGCGCTGGCTCGCGCTGCAATGACATCGAGTATGCGAACGCTGCGATCCGACGTGCGTCAACGCGGACTTGCGCTGATCGTCGCGATGCTGATCGCCGCGCTCGCCGCCGCCGTTGCCGTTTCGGTCGCGACCGCGCAGGCGCAGTGGTCGGCGCAGGTCGAGCACCGGCGCGACCAGGTCGAGGCACAGTCGATCGCGCTGGCAGGCGTCGCCTGGGCGCGTGCGATCGTCGCTGCCGACAACTCGCCGATCGACTCTCCCGGTTCGCCGTGGGCATTGCCGCTGCCCGCGACGCCGGTCGAAAACGGAGCCGTCGAAGGCCGCATCGTCGACGCGCAGGCGATGCTGAACGTGAACATGCTCGCGAGCCCGCAATATGCGGCGCGGGCGCGCGACCAGTTCAAGCGTCTCTTCGCGGCGCTCGGTCTTCCGCAGTCGACGCTCGATGCCACGATCGACTGGGTCGATCGCGACAGCGCGGCCGAACCGAATGGCGCCGAGGACGCGTGGTACATCGCACAGGCCGATCCGTCGCTCGCCGCGAACGCGTCCGCCACCCGCGTCGAAGAGCTCGCGAACGTGCGCGGCATGACGCCGTCCGCGATGGCCCGCCTTGCGCCCTTCGTCACCGCGCTGCCGGAAGACGTGGCGGTCAACGTGAATACCGCCCCGCCCGAAGTGCTCGCGGCCCTTCTCGACGGCATCCAGCCGGACACGCTCGCGTCGCTCGTCGCGGATCGGAACGCGCATCCGTTCATGACACCCGACGATTTTCTCGCGCACGTTCCGAAGACCCTGCCCGCCGTCGACCGCAACCTCGTCTCGGTGAACACCGGCTATTTCCTCGTCTTCGTCCGCGCGCGGCAGGGCGAAACGGTGGCCAATGCGCGGGCGCTCATCAGGCGCGACAAGGGAACGTCGTCGATCGTCTGGCAGACGATCGAGTAGTCGCGATCCTCGATCCGCGATCCGCGATCCCTGCTTTCCATTACACTCGCGCCTCGATGCTGCGCGTCTTCCTCTCCGCCCCGCCCCGCGCCGATCGAGCCGAGCATTGGATTCGCTGCGACGCCGAGGGGCGCGCGATTGCGCGCGGGCACAGCGCAGCTGCGCAATGGCCTGCCGAGGCGACGATCGAAGGCGTCCTCGCGGCCGACCAGGTCCGGCTGGTCGCGCTCGCGCTGCCGCCGATGCCGCGCGAGCGGCTGCGCGGGGCCGTCCGTTATGCGCTCGAGGATCAGATTGCGACCGCGCTCGACGACGCGTCGATCGCGATCGCCGAACCGCGCCACGGAGCGTGCATCGTCGCAGTCGCCTCCGAGGCGCTGATCCGCGCGATCGCGGCACTCGACCGGCGCGTCACGCGAATCGTTCCCGAATCGGCGCTCGCACCGCTCGCCGACGGATGGACATGGTGCACGTCGGGCGCGGGCGACGGTTTCGTGCGGCGCGCGGACGGCAGCGCGTTCGCCGTGCAACCCGTCGACGACGCATCGCTGCCGCCCGAGCTCGCCGCGGCGCTTGCGCAAGCGGCGCGGACGCGGGCGCTGCCTTCGCACGTGCACGTCGCGTTTCGCGCCGATCGTTCCCGGCTCGACGCGTGGTCGCACGCGGGCGGCGTCTCGTTCGTGAGCGCGGCTCCCTGGCACTGGGAACAGGCGTCGGCGCAGGCGCTCGCGACCGCGCCCGACTTTCTGCGCGATGTCCGGGAACGCGCGACCGGCGCGAGCGATGCACTCGCCGTCCGACGCTTTCGTCCGGCGCTTTGGTTGGGGGCCGCGGCGATCGCGCTCTACGTCGGCGGGCTCGTCATCGAATGGGCATGGCTCAACGTCGAGAACTGGCGCCTGTCGCGTTCGCTCGTGGAGACCGCAAGCGCCGCAAGCTTGCCCGATGCAACGGGTGCGGCCTCGGCCTTCCACGCGATCGCCCGGCAAAACGCGCAATTGCGCCATCGCGCGCTGCAATCGGCGCCGGCCGACGCTCTGCCGCTGCTCGCGCGCGCCGCCCCTGCGCTGGGCGCGCTTCCGTCCGCCGCACTGCGCTCCGCACGTTATGCGGGCGACGCCTGGACGCTCGAGCTCGGCAACGTCGATCCGTCGACGCTCGCGCGGATCACACGCCGGCTCGACGATGCGGGTGTCGACGCATTGACGGCAGCGACGCCGGGCGGCACGCGACTGCGTCTGTCGCTCGCGACGACTGCCCGCTGATGCGCGGATGAACTGGCCTCGTCCCCTCGCTGACGCGTTCGCATCCGCGCATCCGGCGCAGCGTCGCCTGTGGCTCGCGTTGTCGGTGCTCGTCGTGCTCGTCGTTGCCGGCTTCGCCGCATTGCGCCTGCAGGATGCGATCGCACGTTCACGCGAAGACGTCGTGCGCAACCGTCTGATGCTCGACGTCGCGCGCGCACGCGCCGACGAAAACGTCGCGCTGGGGCGAACGAACGTGTCCGCGAAGAACGGCGATCCACGTGGCGCGATCGACCGTGTGCTCTCGGCGAACGGGTTGCGCTACACGGCGCTCGATGCGCAACGCGGCGACTCGACGCAGCGGATTGTGATCGAGGCGGCCCCGTTCGATGCGCTGGTTCGCGCGCTCGACACGCTGGCGCGGCAGGAGGGGTTGCGCGTCAGCGACGCGACCTTCGCGGCACGCGTCGAGCACGGAACGGTGCGAGCCGAGCTCGCGTTCACGCGATAACGCGGCGTGCGCGTCCTGCTGCGGGTCGTGCTCGGGCTCGTCGTGCTGGCGGCGGCCTTCATGCTGCTTGCACCGGCGTCGCTTCTCGACGCACCGGTCACCGCGAGCACCGGCGAGCGCCTGCGTCTGATCGACACGCGCGGTTTCTGGTGGCGCGGCCGTGGTGCGGTCGCGACGCCGGATGGCGCCGTGCGTATGCCGATCGGCTGGCGCGTCGCGTTCGCGCCGCTTTTCACCGGCGCGCTCGTCGTGTCGCTGGTCAGCAGCGACGATGCAATGCCGAGCGGCACGTTTGCCCTTCGCCACGAGACGCTCGACATTCGCGATCTCCACGTCGCCGCACCTGCGGCGCTCGTGTCCGCGCTGGTCCCGGCGTTGACGAGCGTCGCGCTCGATGGCGAAGTCGAGCTGCGTGCGCCGGCGTTCGCCTGGCGAAGCCAGGACGGAACGGGCACGATCGACGCCACGTGGCAGCATGCGCGCATCGCAGCCGGCGCACCGCTCGATCTCGGTCGCGTCGAAGTCCACGCGAAGCCGGTCGCCGACGGCGTTGCGGGCAGCGTGCGTAATGCAGGCGGCGATCTCGCGATCGACGGCAGCGTCGCACTTCACGGCAATGTCGCGAGCGCAGCGCTGAAGCTCACGCCGACAGCCGCGGCATCGCAGGCAGTCCGCGCCATGTTGCCGCTGCTCGGCGCCCCCGACAGCACCGGTGCCGTCACGCTCGCATGGCGAAGCGATCGGCGCTGAAGACGCGCGCCGGCGCGCGTGCCGCGGTGGGCGCCCCGCCCGCGCACGCGCCGCGTGTGACGTCGCCTGCACGAACCGGGCGCATCGAAAGTCTCGATGCCGCACGTGGCATCGCGATCGTGGCGATGATCGCCTATCACTTCTGCTTCGACCTCCGCTATTTCGGCGTCACGCAGTGGGATTTCGAGCATGACATCCGCTGGCTCTCCGCGCGTGCGGCGATTCTTTCGTCGTTCCTGCTGATCGCGGGCATCAGCGCGGTCCTCGCGAATCGCCAGGCGTGGCCGCTTGCGCACTGGCTGCGCCACATCGGCGTCATCGCGCTGGCGGCACTCCTCGTGACCGCCGGCAGCTATCTGATGTTTCCGGGCTCGTTCATCTGGTTCGGCGTGCTGCACGCCATCGCGCTCTCGCTGCTGCTCGCGAAGCCGCTGCTGCCGCGACCGTTGCTCGCGGCGCTTGCCGGCATTTCGATGATCGCGGCCGGCTCGGTCTATTCGAACCCGCTGTTCGACGGGCGCATGCTCGGCTGGGTCGGCTTCATGACGGCGAAGCCCGCGGCCGAGGATTACGTGCCGCTCTTTCCCTGGATGGGCGTGCTGCTGCTCGGCATCGCGCTCGGGCATCTGCTCGTCCGCACGCGCTTTGCCGTGCTCGCTCCGCTTGCGCGCCTGCCCGCCGCGTTACGTCTGCTCGGGCGCCACAGCCTCGCGGTCTACCTGCTGCACCAGCCGCTGATGATCGGTGCACTGCGGCTCCTGCTCGGGCCGTGACGATTCGCTTCGCGCGAGCCGCATGCATGCGGCATCGCCGCAGAGACGGGTGTCAGCTGCCGGGCAGATCGTGGACTTCAGGAAAGAACACGTCCTTCCACGACGTCGGCTTGACCTTGATGAGACCGTGCGCGTACATGAAGTCGGCGTATTTCATCACGCCGGACGGCGTCAATGTATAGTCGACGCCGGGCGACGTGAGCATCCTGTAGACCTGGTCCACCGTGAGCTTCGGATGCTCCATCTCGACGTACAGCGCGGCCGCGGCCCGCTTGTCCCGGTTGACGATGTCCGTCGCCTCCTTGAATGCCGCGAGCACCGCGGCGTACGTCTTCGGGTTCTCGTCGCGGAACTTCCCCGTGCACCACAGAACCGTGAACGTGGTGGGACCGCCAGCGACATCGTAGGAGTTCAGGACGGTGTGGATCTTCGGGTCGGCCAGTTCCTGGTACTCGTAGGGCGGCGACGTGAGATGCGCGGTCACCTCGCTCGCATCCGACAAAAGCGCCTGCATGCCGTCCGGATGCGACATCGAGACGGTGAGCGGGTCGAGGCGGCCGAAATTCGCGTCGCCGAACGCCTTCGCGGCCGCCATCTGAAGCGTGATCGCCTGCTGCGATATCTTGACCGCGGGCAGCGCGATCCTGCTCTTGCTCGTGAAGTCCTTGATCGACTTCACGTCGAGCTCGCGCGTATTGAGCAGGAGCGGCATCGCGTTCATCGCGGCGAGCCCGTGCGCCTTGTAGTTGTCCCGCGTCCGCGCCCAGATCGTGATGAGCGGCGTAAGCCCGCCGGAAGCGATCTGCAGGTCGCCGGACAGCACGGCGTCGTACATGATGTTGCTGGCCGAGAACTTGTGCCACGTCACCTTCACGTCGCCGAGTCCCGCCGCCTTCGCGTGCTTGACGATCAGATGGTCGCGCTGCATGACGAGGAACTGGAGATACGCCATCCCGTATTGCTGCGCGATCGTGATCTCGCCGACCTCGGCGCGGGCGATGGCCGGCAGTGCGACGAGCGCGACGAACATCGCCGACAGGGAAACGAAGCGCTTCATGCCGATTCCTCCAATGCTCGAAGTTCGTTGACGTCTGGATCGGGCATCGTATCCGGCATGCGGACGTAGAGGAAGCCCACGGTCGATGCAGGGCCGCGAGACCGCGCCCCATGCCTGATCTTCGATCGCATGCGCTCGACCGGCGACGGCAGCGCTTCGGCCCGCGCTGCCGCCGGTGCTCGTGCGTCTACTCCAGCGCCGCGAACGTCCGGTAGTGAATGTGCAGCGCTCCATCGTGGTAGCGGTGCGTGTAGAAGCTTTTCGCGCTGACGGCGGCCCCCTTGTAGACCGACGTGTTGTCCATCGCCGCGCAGGCCTCCTCCGAGTCCCAGCCGCTCACGTAGATCACTTCGTGCTCGTGGTGCTTTTCGACGCACTCGGCGACGTAAATGAAGTGGCAGCCCGGCATCTTCCTGATCGCCGGAGCGAGCGTGGTGTTGATGAAATCGATGTACGCCGCCCGCTTCTCCGGCGGGACGGCGCCGTGCACGACGCGAAGAATCATCTGCCTGACTCCTTGGTTCAAGGCCAACGATGGATGCCCGCCGCGGAAGGCCCTTTCGAACCGTGCGGCCGTTTCCGGCCGCGTTTCGCCGCCGCACGCGAGCGTGGCCGGCCATCGTAGCGAACATTCTTATCAACGCATAAGAACAAAATCGGCTGTCGTCAGACGTTTTGCTGATATGTAGAATCGGCCGTCATGAAGCTCCAGCAACTGCGCTGCCTCGTCGAGGTCGTGCACCGCGACCTCAACATCACCGAAGCGGCGCGCTCGCTCTACACGTCGCAGCCCGGCGTGAGCCACCACATCCGGCTGCTCGAGGACGAGCTCGGCTTCGACGTGTTCGTCCGCCGCGGCAAGCGCGTCGTCGCGCTCACCCGAGCCGGGCAGGACGTCCTCGCCATCGCCGAGCGAATGATCTCCGACAGCGACAACCTGCGCCGGGTCGCCGGGGACGCATCGCGAGAAGCCAGCGGCGACCTCGTCGTGGCCGCCACCTACACGCAGGCCCACCTCGCGCTGCCCGCGGTGGTCCGGCCGTTCATCGCGCGCTATCCCAAGGTGCGCCTCAGCATTCATCCCTGCAGTCCGGCCGAAGCGGCGGAGTCGGTGCGGCGCGGGGAGGCGACGCTGTGCCTGTCGACCGAAGTGGTCGCCGCGTTCCCCGACCTCGTCATGCTGCCGGGCGAGCGATGGCATCGGTGCGTCATCACGCCACCGCGCCACCCGCTGCTGCGCGTGCGCCGGCTCGATCTCGCGGCCATCGCCGAGCATCCGCTCCTGACCTACGATTTCGCGTTGAAGAAGGGTTCCAAGGTGCAGAAGGCGTTCGACGCCGCGGGACTGACGCCGCGCGTGGTGCTCACGTCGACCGATCCGCGGATCATCAAGACCTACGTCCGCGCGGGCCTCGGCATCGGCCTCATCGCGTCGATCGCGTTCGAGAACGCCGACGCCGCTCGGCTGCGGCTGCTCGATGCGAGCCGGCTCTTCGAGTCGAGCATGACGACGATCGGCATTCACTGCAACAGCTACATCACGCGCTACATGTACGATTTCATCGAACTCGTGCTGCCGTCGATGAACCGCGCCGCGGTCGACCGGATGATGGCCGGCCACCCGCCGCTCGTGCGCCGGCCGCGAAGGAGCGCTTCCGGCGCGGGCCGCGCCGCGAACGCCGCACCATGAACTCCATCCGGGAAGCCCGATGACACACGTGGACGAAGCAACGCGAATTCTCGCCGAGACGATCGTCATCGATACGCTCGGGGGTGCGGTCGTGCATCCGACGCCGCACGTCGCCGGCGGCACGTACGAGGAAAGCCTGCTCGGCCACGGCTGGAACGTGCTGCACGTCACGCTGGTCTCCGAGCCGTCGTACACGCCGACATGGGAGCAGGTGCAGCACGCGATCTACGAGAACCTGCTCAACTTCGAGATGAGCCCCGGGGTTCGCCACATCGAGCGCGTGGACGACGTGCATGCGGCCAAGCGCGACGGACAGCTCGGCGTGATCCTCGGGATACAAAGCCCGAGTTGCATCGGCAGCGAGCGCGAGCGTCTGCGCCTGCTGCACAAGCTCGGCCTGCGCTCGCTGCAGCTCACCTACATGGAGCGCAACCTGCTGGGCGACGGATGCCTCGAGCCCGAGAACAGAGGTCTCACGCATTACGGCATGCAGGTGATCCGCGAATGCAACCGGCTCGGCATCCTGGTCGACTGCGCGCACGTCGGCGTTCGAACGACGCTCGACGCGGTCGACGCATCGGCAAAGCCGATCGTCATCTCGCATACGGCGGTTCGTTCGCTGACGGACAATCCGCGTTGCGTCACCGACGCGCAGATCAAGGCGGTCGCGGCGAACGGCGGCGTGATCGGCATCACGGCCTATGCGCCGTTCATCCGCACCGACCGGCGGCCAACGCTCGGCGACTACCTGGACCACTTCGATTACGTCATCGATCTCGTCGGTCCCGATCACGTGAGTTTCGCCACCGACTGGTTCGACGGCAAGACGAAGACCAACTGGGCGACGCCGTGGTACTACCCGGAGGTCACGCGCGGCGCCCGTTACGGCGCCCTCGGTCTCGACGGCTTCAGCGACCGCTCGCAGCTTCGCAACGTCGCCGTGGGACTTTTGGAGCGCGGCGTCGGCGCCACGGACATCGGCAAAATCCTCGGCGGCAATTACCTGCGCGTGCTCGGCGCCGCCTGGCAGCCTGCGCGAGGCGTCGGCTGAGAAGCGGCGTCAGGCCGCTCCTGCGGCAGGCCGGAACGGACGCAGGGTTTACGCCGCCGCCGCGTGGGGCGATACTAGGTCGCATCGCGATACAAATTGCGTGCCGTTCGGGCCGCCGCAAGGCGGTCCTCGCGCGAGTTCCCGTCTTCGATTCGCGCAACGGCCGATTCGTCGCAGTGACCGACCCGGGAGGAAACGATGAGCACCGTGTTGCCGGACGCCGCACAGCCGTCTGCCTCGTATTCGAATCGCTGGTGGCAGATGTTGCTCGGATTCGTCGCGATGATGTCGATTTCGAGCCCGCAGTACACGTGGACGCTGTTCATCCACTCGCTCGAAGGCAAGCTCGGCGCGACGCTCGCGCAATTGCAGGTCACGTTCTCGCTGCTGATCGTGCTGCAGACGTTCTGCTCGCCAATCCAGGCATGGCTCGTCGACCGCTTCGGGCCGCGCCTCCTGATCTCGATCGGCTGCGCGCTGTCCGGCCTGAGCTGGGTGCTGTCGTCGTACGTGACGAACATCTGGGCGCTCTATTTCACGTACGGCATCATCGGCGGCTTCGGGACCGGCATCGTCTACGTCGGCATCATCGGCCACATGGTGCGCTGGTTCCCCGATCGGCGCGGGTTCGCCGCCGGCATCGCGGCGGCCGGGTACGGCGCGGGCGCGATCCTCACGTCGTTCCCGATCGCCGGGATGATTCCGGCATCGGGCTATGCGCATACGCTCTTCGTCTGGGGCTGGATCCAGCTCGTCGTCGGCGTCATCGTCAGTCAGGGCTTTCGGCTCCCCTCGGCGTCATGGCAGCCGGCCGTGCAGGCGACTCTCGCGACGCACGCCGATCGGCAGTCGCAGCGCAGCTACCGGGCCGCGGAAATGCTGCGCACGCCGGTGTTCTGGCTGATGTTCGCCATGATGTCGATGATGGCGACGAGCGGGCTGATGGTCGTTTCGCAGGTGGGCCCGTTCGCGGCCGACTTCGGCGTCAAGGACACGCTGGTGCTCGGCCTCGCCGCGCTGCCGCTCTCGCTCACGCTGTCGCGTGCGACCAACGGCATCACGCGCCCGTTCTTCGGCTGGGTGTCCGATCATATCGGCCGCGAGAACACGATGTTCATCGCGTTCATGCTCGAGGCAATCTCGATCCTGCTGCTGCTCGTGTTCGCGAGCAACGCGGCGGTGTTCGTCGTGCTGACCGGCCTCGTGTTCTTCGGCTGGGGCGAGATCTTCTCGCTGTTCCCGTCGACGCTGACCGATCTTTTCGGCACCAGGCACGCGACGACGAACTACGGCTTTCTCTACATCGCGCAGGGTGTCGGCTCGGTGCTCGGCGGACCCGTCGCCGCGTACATTCGCGAAGCGACGGGCAACTGGACGACCGTGTTCGTGATCGTCATCGTGCTCGACGTGATCACCGCGCTGCTCGCAGTCGGCGCGCTGAAAGGCATGCGCCGGCGCTGGGTGATGCAATCGGCAGCTGCCTGATCGTCGGATGATCATCGAAACCGCATGCGCGGCTCGCGCGGCGCATGCGGAATCGGTTAGAATTCGCGCTTCGGCAGGCGCGTAGCTCAGCTGGTTAGAGCACCACCTTGACATGGTGGGGGTCGTTGGTTCGAGTCCAATCGCGCCTACCATTCGAATCCTGCAACGATGCGCGCGACCTACGCGAGGGAATGGACCGCAGCCTCCGATAGTCCGGAGGAGCGCCTCCTCGACGACGCCATCGACGATACGTTTCCGGCCAGCGACCCGGTTGCACTCAACCAGCCGGGCAGCGTCGTCTATGCGCGCTACGCCGCGCGCGAGCGTGAAGCACGCAGATCCCGACGACGACTTGCCGATCGAACCGCCGCGTTGTTGCTGATCGGCGCTGCCGTCGCGGCTACGCTGCTGGTCGTCCGTCGCAAACGACCTCGCGACGAACTGCAGTAGACCCGCCCGTTTCCCGGGCGCGCGCGTCTCATACCTGCCGCGCGAGCAGCAAGCTTACCGCACCCGCGCATCGCTCGCGCCACGAGCGCGCGCGCCACATTGCATAGGTGATCGGACGGCTGTTCGCGAGATCGGCCGCGAAGTCCTCGAGGAGCCGCGCCGCGAGCGCCCGATCGTTCACGGCGAGGTTCACTTCGTCGTTGAGCTCGAACGAGCGGCTGTCGAAGTTCGTCGACCCCACGACCGACCACGTCGCATCGACGACGAGGATCTTCGCGTGGATCATCCCCGGCTGATACTCGTGGATTGCGACGCCACCACGGAGCAGATCGCCGTAGTACATCCGGCTTGCGCGCCGCGCGATCGGGTGGTTGTTGGCGCTGCCCGGCATGATGATGCGCACCTGCACGCCGCGTTGGGCCGCCCGCATCAGCTCGCCGCGCGCGCTTTCGTCGGGCAGGAAATACGGCGTGTTGATGTCGATGGATTTCGTCGCGCTCGCGACGAGAAGCTGGAACAGCACGCGCGCACGCGAGCCGCGCGCCGGTGACGGAACGCTGCTCACCACGACGGCGTTGCCGCGGCCACGCTCCGGCTGTGCAGGATACAGGTCGGGATCGGCGAGGATATCGCCGGTCGACTCGAGCCAGTTGTCGATGAAGGCGCCCTGCATCCCGGCGACGACACTACCGGTCACGCGAACCATCGTGTCGCGCCAGGGTCGCGAGCCGTCGCCCGGATCGAGCCAGTGCGCACCGATGCCGGCGCCGCCGATGTAGCCGACGGTGCCGTCGACGATCACGAGCTCCCGGTGCGTCCGATTGTTGAATCGCTTGAGCGTGTACCAGCGGATCGGCTGGTACCACGCGACGTGGCCGCCGCTCGTACGGACCGGATCGAAGTAGCGGTCCGGCGTCGGAAAGCTGCCGATCGCGTCGACGATCACGCGCACCTCGACGCCATTCCGGGCGCGCTCGGCGAGCGCGGTTACGAAGCGATCGCCCGCGGTGCCCGGATGGAAGATGAACGCCTCGATGTGGACGCTCTTCCGCGCCTGCGCGATCGCAGCGAGCTCCGATTCGTAGAAGCTCGCGCCGTCGTGCAGCACGTCGAACGTGTCGACGCGCTCGGGCTCCGCATCGCAGGTGGCGCCGACGATCCGCATGAACGCGTCCGAATCGAGCGGAACATCGGGAGCCGTCACCCGGTACGCGAGCGCGGGCTCGAACAGCACCAGAAGCGCCAGCGCGACGAGCGTCGCGATGGCGACGGCCGCGATGACGACGAGCGCTACGGTCATTGGATTCCCGGGGGATCGCTGCGACGCGCATCGTACCCGCTCCCATCGGTGACGCGTGTCGACCGCTGAAGAGCCAGCACTCGATCCCACTTGACACGCAACTTTCTGGTTGCCTATACTGCAGTCAGGCAACCAATCGGTTACCTATTTGAAATGGACGACGACGCCGTTTTTCACGCCCTCGCCGACGCCAGCCGCCGCCTTCTGCTCGACCGCCTGCGCAGGAAGAACGGCCAGACGCTCGCGGCACTTTGCGAAGGACTGGACATGACGCGCCAGGCCGTCGCGAAGCACCTCGCGATCCTCGAGGACGCGAACCTCGTCGCGACGAAGCGGCAGGGCCGCGAGAAGCTGCACTTCATCAACGTCGTCCCGATCAACGCGATCGCCGAGCGCTGGATGGCGAAATTCGACCAGCCAAGGCTTCGCGCCCTCTCGAACCTGAAACGCGCTCTCGAAGGAGACGATCATGAGTAATGCAGCGGAAAGCAGCTTCGTTTACGTGACCTACATCCGCACCACGCCCGAACGGCTGTGGTCGGCGTTGACGACCCCCGAGTTCATGCGGCAGTACTGGTTCGGCATGCACATCGACACCGACTGGAAGCCCGGGTCGCCGTGGCGGCTCGCCTTTCAGGACGGCCGTACCGCCGACGAGGGCAAGGTCGTCGACGTCGATCCTCCGAAACGCCTCGCACTCGAATGGCGCAACCAGTGGAACCCCGAGCTGACGGCCGAAGGCTACGCGCGCTGCACGATGGAGCTCGAGCCCGTCGACGGCGCCGTGAAGCTCACCGTCACGCACTCGATCGCGCGGCCGGGGTCGAAGCTCATCGCCGCGGTTTCGGGTGGCTGGCCGAAGATCCTGTCGAACCTGAAGTCGCTGCTCGAAACCGGGCAGATCGCGATGAAAGCCAAGTGATCGCGAAGCGCGCGCTATAATTCGGAGGTCCGGCTCGGTCGGCCCGCCGAGCCCGGGCGGTCGGAACGACGGGTCACGAAAGGCATGGTTATGACACCGCGAACGCGTGGAGGATCGACGTAGGTTCGATGCGGTGTCGCGCGCGTGACGACGGCTCGTCCGTCCTCGATTGAAAAAGTGCGGCTCCGCCGCACTTTTTTTCGTTGGAGATCACACCATGCCCGACATCAAGCTTCCCGACGGCGCCGTCAAGCACTTCGACGCGCCGGTTTCCGTCGCCGACGTCGCCGCCTCGATCGGTCCCGGCCTCGCGAAAGCCGCGATCGCCGGCCGCGTCGACGGCAAGCTCGTCGACACCTTGCACGTCGTTGATCGCGACGCGCAGCTCGCGATCGTCACCGAGCGCGACGCCGACGGCCTCGACGTCATCCGCCACTCGACCGCGCACCTGCTCGCCTACGCGGTGAAGGAGCTCTTCCCCGATGCGCAGGTGACGATCGGCCCGGTGATCGAGGACGGCTTCTACTACGACTTCTCGTTCAAGCGCCCTTTCACGCCCGAGGATCTCGACGCGATCGAGCGCAAGATGGAGGAGCTCGCGAGGAAGAACGAGCCGGTCACGCGCTCGCTGATGCCGCGCGACGAAGCGGTGAAATTCTTCGAATCGATCGGTGAGCACTACAAAGCCGAGATCATCGCGTCGATTCCATCGGACGAACCGATCTCGCTCTACCGCGAAGGCAAGTTCGTCGACCTCTGCCGCGGGCCGCACGTGCCGTCGACCGGCCGGCTCAAAGTGTTCAAGCTCACCAAGCTCGCCGGCGCGTACTGGCGCGGCGATTCGAAGAACGAGATGCTGCAGCGGATCTACGGGACCGCGTGGGCGAAGAAGGACGAGCTCGACGCGTACCTGCATCGGATCGAGGAAGCCGAGAAGCGCGACCACCGCAAGCTCGGCAGGCAGCTCGACCTCTTCCATCTGCAGGACGAGGCGCCGGGCATGGTGTTCTGGCATCCGAAGGGCTGGGCGATCTGGCAGCAGGTCGAGCAGTACATGCGCGGCATCTATCGCGAGAGCGGCTTCCAGGAAGTGCGTTGCCCGCAGATCCTCGACCGGTCGCTATGGGAGAAGTCGGGGCACTGGCAGAACTTCAAGGACAACATGTTCACGACCGAGTCGGAGAAGCGCGACTTCGCGATCAAGCCGATGAACTGTCCGGGCCATGTGCAGATCTTCAATTCCGACCTCCGGAGCTACCGTGACCTGCCGCTTCGCTACGGCGAATTCGGCAACTGCCATCGCAACGAGCCGTCGGGCGCGCTGCACGGACTGATGCGCGTGCGCGGCTTCACGCAGGACGATGGCCACATCTTCTGTACCGAAGAGCAGATCCAGTCGGAGGTGACCGCGTTCAACCAGGTCGCGCTCGACGTCTACCGCCAGTTCGGCTTCGAGCAGATCACGATCAAGCTCGCGCTGCGCCCCGAGCCGCGGCTCGGTGACGACGCGAGCTGGGACCGCGCCGAGAACGCGTTGCGCGACGCGTTACGCGAATGCGGCGTCGAATGGACCGAGCTGCCCGGCGAAGGCGCGTTCTACGGGCCGAAGATCGAATACCATCTGAAGGACTCGCTCGGCCGCTCGTGGCAGTGCGGGACGATGCAGGTCGACTTCCAGATGCCGGGACGTCTCGGCGCCGAGTACGTCGCCGCCGACGACACGCGCAAGGTGCCGGTGATGCTGCATCGGGCGATCGTCGGCTCGCTCGAGCGCTTCATCGGCATCCTGATCGAGCATCACGCGGGGGCGATGCCGCTGTGGCTCGCGCCGGTGCAGGCGGTGGTCATGACGATCACCGACCGCCAGCGCGACTACGCGAACGGCGTGGCGAAGACGCTGCGCAGCGCCGCTTTCCGCGTGCAGACCGATTTGCGCAACGAGAAAATAAACTATAAAATACGCGAACATAGCCTCCAAAAGATGCCTTATCAGCTCATCGTTGGCGATAAGGAGCAGGAGGCGAACACAGTGGCCGTGCGTACCCGCGGCGGCGAGGATCTGGGCTCGATGCCCATGGCGTCCTTGCTGGCGCGCCTCCGCGAGGAGGTTGCGACCCGCCGTTAGCCGTTCGAGGCTTTCGGCGGTGTCCCGGGGTGCCGGCCGTTTTTTGTCACTTCAATGGAGATCGCACAATAGCTCTGGACAAGCAGCATCAACGACTGAACGGCGAAATCAACGCCCCCGAAATTCGATTGGTCGGGGTGGATGGCGAGCAGTTCGGCATCGTTTCCCTGGCCGACGCGCTCGGCAAGGCGGAAGCCGCCGAGCTCGACCTCGTCGAAATCGCACCGATGGCGAAGCCCCCGGTCTGCCGGATCATGGATTACGGCAAGTTCAAGTACCGGGAAGCGAAGAAGCAGCACGAGGCAAAGCTCAAGCTGAAGCAGATCCAGGTCAAGGAAGTGAAGTTCCGGCCTGGAACCGACGAAGGCGATTACAAGATCAAGTTGCGCAACCTGACGCGCTTCCTGTCCGAAGGGGACAAGGCCAAGGTCACGTTGCGTTTTCGCGGTCGCGAGATGGCGCACCAGGAATTCGGTGTGCGCCTGCTGGAGCGGATCCGGGGTGATCTCGATCCGATCGCGACGGTGGAGCAGTTCCCGAGACTCGAAGGCCGGCAAATGGTGATGCTGCTGGCTCCGAAGAAGACGTTGCCGAAGACGCATCACCCGGACAAGCTCGAGGACGGTAAGCCGCAAGGCGCCAAAGCCGCCGCCGCGAAAGCGGAGCGCACCGCCGTGAGCAGCAAATAAGGAACGGCATCATGCCGAAGATGAAGACGAAGTCGGGCGCGAAGAAGCGCTTCCGCGTTCGCGGAAGCGGCTCGGTCAAGCGCGCGCACG
>DATNGN010000022.1:0-4820 GCA_035605875.1 Casimicrobiaceae bacterium | reverse complement strand
CGACACGAAGGGTCCGCAGCCCGAGACCGCGAAGCGGCTGGCGCAGGAACTCATCACGCGCGACCACGTGCAGTTTCTCGCCGGCTTCGGCCTGACGCCCAACGCGATGGCCGTCGCGCCGGTGGTGAGCGAGGCGAAGGTGCCGATGGTCATCTCGAACGCGGCGACGTCATCGATCACGACGAAGTCGCCGTACATCACGCGCGTGTCGATGACGATCCCGCAGATCGCCGAGCCGCTCGCGCAATGGGCGCTGAAGAACGGCATCAAGCAGGTCTACACGGTCGTCGCCGATTACGGGCCGGGCATCGACGCCGAGACGCAGTTCACGAAGACGTTCAAGGAAGGCGGCGGACAGATCGTCGGCTCGGTGCGCACGCCGCTGCAGAACCCCGATTTCTCGGCGGCGACGCTGCGCGTGAAGGACGCGAAGCCGCAGGCGGTGTTCGTGTTCCTGCCGGCAGGACAGCAGGGCATCTCGTTCATGAAGAGCTTCAACGAGCGCGGCCTCGCTGCTGCAGGCATCAAGCTGATCGCGACCGGCGACATCACCGACGACCACGTGCTCGAGGCGATGGGCGACCCGACGCTCGGCATGATCACGGCATTCCACTATTCGTCGGCGCACAAGTCGCCGGAGAACGCCGAGTTCCTGAAGGCGTACGCGGCCGCGAACGATCCGAAGGTCGGCGCGCCGAACTTCATGGCGGCCGCGGGCTACGACACGATGCACGTGATCTACGAGGTTGCGAAGAAACTGAACGGCAACATCGACGGCGACAAGGCGATGGCGGCGATCAAGGGGATGAAGTGGATGAGCCCCCGAGGGCCGGTGGAGATCGATCCGCAGACGCGCGACATCGATCAGACCGTGTACATCCGCAAGGTCGAGAAGGTCGGCGGCAAGCTCGAGAACGTCGAGTTCGACAAGATTCCGAACGTGAAGGACCCCGGCAAGAAGTAAGCGGCGCTCGACATAGCCGGCGCGATCTCTGTGATCGGCAACGCCATCGGCGTCCTGTTCGACGGCGTTGCGTACGGCAGCCTGCTGTTCATCATCGCCGTCGGGCTGTCGGTGACGCTCGGGTTGATGAACTTCGTCAACCTCGCGCACGGCGCGTTCGCGATGATCGGCGGCTACGTCTGCGTCGTGCTGATGACGCGCGCCGGCCTGCCGTTTCTCGCGACGTTGCCCGTCGCCTTCGTCGCCGCCGCGATCGTCGGCCTCGTTCTCGAGCGGCTGCTCTACCAGCGTCTCTACAAGGCGAGCCCGCTCGACCAGGTGCTGTTCTCGATCGGGCTCGTCTTCATGGCGATCGCGATCTTCACCTACTATTTCGGCGCGTCGCAGCAGCCGGTCTCGCTGCCGTCTTACCTGCGGGGACAGGTGCACGTCGCCGGGCTCGACCTTGGCGTCTATCGGCTGTTTCTGGTCGTCGTCGTCGCGCTGCTGACGATCGCGCTGCAGTACATGCTCGATCGCACGCGCTTCGGCAGTCAGGTGCGCGCAAGCGTCGACAACGCAACGGCGGCCGCGGGTCTCGGCATCAACGTCGACCGCGTGTTCGCGCTCACCTTTGCGCTCGGCTCGGGGCTTGCGGGCCTCGGCGGCGGCCTGGGCATCGACGTGCTCGGCCTCGATCCGACCTTTCCGCTCAAGTACATGGTGTACTTCCTGCTGGTCGTCGCGGTCGGCGGATCGGGCACGATCAAGGGGCCGCTGATCGCCGCGCTGATCCTCGGCATCTTCGACGTCGCCGGCAAATACTACTACCCGCAGATCGGCGGTTTCGTCATCTACGCGCTGATGGTCGTGCTGCTGATCATCTTCCCGGCCGGCCTGTACGCGCGGCGCACCTAGGCGAGATCGATGAGCCAAGCAAGCGCCGATACTCCGCGCGCTGCGATCGAATCGCGGCCGAGCGCGCGCGCGAGGCCGCTTCTGCTGCCGAGCGATCGCTGGTCGGCGCTCGAGATCGCGTTCTGGCTCATTCCGGTTCTCGCCTTCTTCGCCTTTCCGAACTATCGCGTGCTCGGCAGTCAGGTGCTGATCATCGGGCTCTTCGCGGTGTCGCTCGATCTGATCCTGGGCTACGCCGGGATCGTTTCGCTGGGCCATGCCGCCTTCTTCGGCATCGGCGCTTACACGGCGGGCCTGCTCGCCGTGCACGGCTGGCACGAGCCGATTTCGGGTCTCGTCGCTGCGGCCATCGTGGGCGCGATTGGCGGCTACCTCACGAGCTTTCTCGTCGTGCGCGGCGGCGATCTGACGCGGCTCATGGTCACGCTCGGCATCGGGCTGATGCTGTGGGAGGCGGCGAACAAGGCGGCGTTAGTCACGGGCGGCGTCGACGGCTTGTCCGGCGTGACGATTGCGCCGATCTTCGGCGAATTCGGCTTCGACATCGGCGGCCGCACTGCGTATGTCTATGCGCTCGCCGTCGTGTTCGTCGTGTTCGTCGTGTTGCGGCGGATCATGCACTCGCCGTTCGGGCTCGGCGTGCGCGGCATCCGCGAGAGCGGCAAGCGGATGCCGGCGATCGGTGCGCCGGTTGCCAAGCGCCTGCGCGCGATTTTCACGATCGCGGCCGCGGTCGCAGGCGTCGCCGGCGCGCTCATTGCGCAGACGACGCAGTTCGTCGGCATCGACACGCTCGGCTTTCAGCGCTCGGCGGACGTGATGATCATGCTCGTGCTGGGCGGTGCCGGGCGTCTCTATGGCGGCCTCGTCGGTGCGGCGGTGTTCATCGTCGCGCAGGATTACCTGTCGGGCATCGATCCGGTTTACTGGGAATTCTGGATCGGCTTCTTCCTCGTGCTCATCGTGCTGTTCGCGCAGGGCGGCATCCTGGGCGGTCTCGCGTCGTTGCGCGCACGCCTGACGAGGCGCGCGTCATGAACGACACGAGCACCGGCGAGCAACGTGCGGCGCTGCGTACGCAAGGTCTCACGAAACGCTTCGGCGCGTTCGCTGCGGTGAGTGACGTCTCGCTGTCGTTCGCGCCCGGCGCACGCCATGCATTGATCGGCCCGAACGGCGCCGGCAAGACCACGCTCATCAATCTGCTGACGGGCGCGCTGGCTCCGAGCGCCGGAGACGTTTTCCTCGGCGATCGCAACATCACCGCGCTGTCGCAGCATGCGCGCGTCAAGTGCGGCATGACGCGCACGTTCCAGATCAACACGCTGTTTCCGGGACTGACGGTGCTCGAGTCGGTCGTGCTCGCGATCGCCGAGCGGCGGGGGCGGGCGAGCGTCTGGTATCGAACGGTCGCGCGGGAGACGGAGGCGATCGACGAGGCAGACGCGCTGCTCGAAACGCTGCGGCTCATCGCCGAACGCAACGAGGAGACGCGCAATCTCGCTTATGGCAAGCAGCGGCTGCTCGAAATCGCGCTCGCGCTCGCGACCCGTCCGTCGATCCTGCTGCTCGACGAGCCCGCCGCCGGGATTCCGTCGGCGGAAAGTGCCGAACTCTTCAACGTGATTGCCGATCTGCCGCGTGACGTCACGATCGTGTTCATCGAGCACGACATGGAACTCGTGTTCCGCTTCGCCGAGCGGATCACGGTGCTGGTGGGCGGTCGCGTGCTGACCGAAGCGTCGCCCGGTGAGGTTGCCACCGATCCGCGCGTGCGCGAGGTGTACCTCGGCGAGGCCGAGAATGCCTAGGATCATCCCCCCACGCTCGCTGCGCTTCGGGGGGCGCGTCAGTGGCGTGGAGCGGCCCGGTGCCACCGAGCTCATCGCTCTCGACGGAATCACCGCCGGCTATGGCGCGTCCGTCGTGCTCGAGGACATATCGCTTTCGCTCGAAGAGGGCGACAGCCTGGCGCTGCTCGGCCGCAACGGCGCGGGCAAGACCACGCTGCTCGTCACGCTGATGGGCTTGACGCGCGTCCACCGCGGAACGCTGCGCTTTCGCGGCGATGCGCTGACGCGCGTCGCGACCTACAAGCGCGCGCGGGCCGGCATCGGCTGGGTACCGCAGGAGCGCTACATGTGGCCGACGTTGACGATCGAGGAGCACCTGACGGCGGTGGTTCGTCCCGGGCGCTGGACCGTAGCGAAGGTCTACGAGATCTTTCCGCGCCTCGCCGAGCGCCGCACGAATTTCGGCAGCCAGCTCTCCGGCGGCGAGCAGCAGATGCTGGCGATCGCGCGCGCGCTCGTCGTCAATCCGGTGCTGCTGCTGCTCGACGAGCCGATGGAGGGCCTCGCGCCGATCATCGTGCAGGACCTGATGAAGGTGATCGCAAACTTGGTCGCCAAATGCGGCATGGCGGTCGTGATCGTCGAGCAGCACG
This sequence comes from Casimicrobiaceae bacterium, assembly GCA_035605875.1. Classification (GTDB taxonomy): domain Bacteria; phylum Pseudomonadota; class Gammaproteobacteria; order Burkholderiales; family Casimicrobiaceae; genus VBCG01. Next base: position 513 of record DATNGN010000022.1, on the reverse strand, counting down.
CCAAGCTCGCACTGTCGCTGGCGCGCAACGCGATCGCACTCGATCGCGGCCGCGTCGTGCATCGCGGGCCGAGCGAGACGCTGTTGCGCGAGCCGGCAACGCTGCATCGGCTCGTAGCGGTAGGATCGGAGCCGTAGCGCCGCTCGATAGCGAGCGGGCGATTGCGGCGTAGCGCCGCTCAGTAACGCTTGTCGATCGTCGACCCCGGCACCTTCATGCCGTGCGCCGACGCGTCGCTCGCATAACGCACGGCGAGCTTCCACGCGTCGCCATCGCGCTTCCAGCAGTCGACGATGAAGCGGCCGTTGGCGCGCTTCGCCTCGTCGCCGGGACGCTCGAGAAAGCTCACGACCGCGACGTCGCCGAAGTCGTGCACCGCCATCTGCTCGGTGCGCGGCGCTTCGCGCGATGCCGCGCGCGTTTCGCGAATCCATTCATCGCGCGGAATCGGTGTACCGGGGGCGCTGCCAATCCGCATTTCGAACGACGAATCGAGCATTGCGTCGAGCGCCG
>DATNGN010000021.1:0-37555 GCA_035605875.1 Casimicrobiaceae bacterium | reverse complement strand
CCGAGCCAGAGCAGCATCCACCATAGCCGCGACGCATAGACGCCGCCGCCCTGATCGTACGCGACGACCTGCTTCCTCGCATCGATGCCGAGTCGCCCGAACACCGCCGCCGCGGCTTCGGGGCTCGGCAGCGGATGGCGGCCGTTCCGTCCCGTCGTCGACGCCGACAGATCGCGATCGACGTGCGCGAAAAGGGCGCCCGGCACGTGCGATTGCGCGTATGCCTCGACGCCGTACGTCTCGGGCTTGCCGAGATCGTGGCGGACGTCGACGACGACGAACCCCGGATCTCCGAGATGGCGAGCGAGATCGGTGGTAGAGATCAGCGTGCGATAGCGCGCTTCGGCAAGGGTCGCGGGGGCGGTCGCGGCGCGTGAAGGACGGGCGGGACGCGGCATTGCGATCCCGGATCAGATACCGACCAGATGCGCGTCCATCTCGCGCCGGTAGAACTCGTGGAAATGCTGCATTCCGTCTTCCATCGGCGACTGGTACGGGCCGACTTCGCTTCGACCTTGCGCGTAAAGCGCCTTGCGGCCGGCGTCCATCCGCTCGGCAATTTCGTCGTCTTCCTTGGCCGTCTCGTGATAGGCCGCCTGCTCGGCCTCGACGAATCCGGGCTCGAACAGCGCGATGTCTTCCGGATAGTAGAACTCGACGACGTTGAGTGTCCTGTCGACCGCTTGCGGGATCAGTGTGCTGACGACGAGCACATGCGGATACCACTCGACCATGATGTTCGGGTAGTACGTGAGCCAGATTGCGCCGTGCGGCGGCATTTGCCCGCGGTAGTAGTCGAGCACCGCCTTGTGCCAGCGTTCGTACGTGCGCGTGCCCGGTTTGGCGAGGCCGCTGTTGACGCCGACCGACTGCACGCATGCCCACGGCGAGAACTGCCAGCGCAGATCATTGCACGTGACGAACTGGCCGAGGCCAGGATGGAAGGGCTCGACGTGATAATCCTCGAGATAGACCTCGATGAACGTCTTCCAGTTGTAGTTGCAGCTGTGCAGGTCGACGTGGTTCAGCACGTAGCCGTCGAAGTCGATGTCGTCGAGGGCGAGGCCTTGCAGATCGCGCGCGACGTCGCGCGGGCCGTCGAACAGCATTCCGCGCCAGTTCTGAACCGGCGTGCGGCCGAGGTGCGCGCACGGCTGGTTCTCGAAATGCGGCGCACCGAGGAGCTTCCCCGACAGGTCGTAGGTCCAGCGATGGATCGGGCAGACGATGCTTTTCGCGTTGCCCTTGCCGGTCAGCATGATTGCCTGCCGGTGGCGGCAGATGTTCGACAGCAGCTCGACGCCGTGCGGGCCGTGGACGAGCGCCTGCGCATTGTGGCGCGCGGCGAGGACGTGATAGTCGCCGGCCTCCGGCGCCATCAGCGCGTGGCCGACGTAGCCTGGGGCGCGCGCGAAGAGGAACTTGCGCTCGGCGTCGAAGACCTTGGGATCGCAGTACCCGTTCGCGGGAAGCTGCGACGCGGCTTGCCGCAGTTGCGCGGCAGTGGCGAGATCGGACATCGATCACCCTTTCACGAAAATCAAACCCAACCCAACAACCCGTCGCTCGTCACAATCAGGCGCCGGACCGCTTTGCTAAGTCGACCGCGCGAAAGGATCGCGTAAGACCTTGAATTAGCGTCTTAAAAAGGCCGCGTCGTCAAAACATGTAGTATATGAGGCCTGCCGGCCGAGGGTCAAGGACCGGAGTTTCCCAAAGTGCACGATCAAGAAGGCCCATGTCCGAGACACCCCCGTTTCCCCCTAGTTTCGAAGCTGCCCTCGCCGAGCTCGAGGCGCTCGTAGCCCGCATGGAAAGCGGCGAGTTGCCGCTCGCCGAATCGTTGGCTGCCTACAAGCGTGGCGCCGAGCTGCTCGCGCATTGCCAGGCGGCGCTGAAGGACGCGCAGCAGCAAGTGCAGGTGCTGGAGAAAGGCGTGCTGCAGCCGTTCGCGGCCGACGATCCGGACGATGCCTGAGGCCTCGTTCGCGGACTGGTCGCGCGAGCGGCAGCAGCGCATCGAACGCGTGCTCGAGCGGATGTTGCCGGGCGAGGACGCGGTGGCCGCACGGCTCGCGGCCGCCATGCGCTATGCGACGCTCGGCAGCGGCAAACGTGTGCGCCCACTTCTCGTGTATGCCGCGTCAGAAGTGACCGCGGCCGATCCCGCGTGTGCCGATGCCAGCGCCGCGGCCGTCGAGTTGATCCATGCCTACTCGCTGATCCACGATGATCTGCCGTGCATGGACGACGACTCGCTGCGCCGGGGCAAGCCGACGTGCCACATTGCATTCGACGAGGCGACGGCGCTCCTCGCCGGCGACGCGCTGCAGTCGCTCGCGTTCGCGGTCCTCGCCGCCGCAGCGCCAGCCGACGCGGGGGCTTGCCGCCTGCTCGCCGACGCTGTCGGCGTCACCGGCATGGCGGGCGGGCAGCAACTCGATCTCGATGCGACCGGAACGGCACTCGGTGCCGATTCGCTTGCCCAACTGCACATGATGAAGACCGGGGCCTTGATCCGCGCGTCGGTATTGTTGGGCGCCCGGTGTGGCGGCGCGATGTCCGACGGCGAGACGCAGGCGCTCGACCGCTACGCGAAAGCCGCGGGGCTCGCGTTCCAGGTCGTCGACGACGTGCTCGACGTCGAGGGCTCGAGCGCGTCGCTCGGCAAGACCGCTGGCAAGGACGCGGCGCAGCACAAGGCGACGTTCGTCACGCTGCTGGGGCTCGACGGCGCAAAGGCCCGCGCGGCTTCTCTGCGCGAGGAGGCGCATGCAGCGCTCGCGCCGCTTGGCGATCGCGCGCGGCGACTCGCCGAGCTCGCCGACTTTCTCGTGCTTCGTAATAAATGACGACGACGATGGACGGCTATCCACTGCTCGACCGCATCGAATCGCCCGCCGATCTGCGCAAGGTCGACCGCTCGCAGTTGCCACAGCTCGCGCGCGAGCTCCGCGCGTTCCTGCTGCGCTCGGTTTCGCAAACCGGCGGCCACCTGTCGTCGAATCTCGGCACCGTCGAGTTGACGATCGCGCTGCACTATGCGTTCGACACGCCGCACGATCGCATCGTCTGGGACGTCGGGCACCAGACCTACGCGCACAAGTGCCTCACCGGGCGCCGCGCTCGCATGGACAAGCTGCGCCAATGGGGAGGCCCCGGGGGCTTCCCGCGCCGCGACGAGAGCGAATACGACACGTTCGGCACCGCACACTCGTCGACGTCGATCTCGGCAGCGCTCGGCATGGCGGCCGCAGCGAAGCTGAACGGCGATCCACGCAAGATCGTCGCGGTGATCGGCGACGGCGCGATGAGCGCCGGCATGGCGTTCGAGGCGCTCAACAATGCCCAGGGCGCGAACGTGCTCGTCGTCCTCAACGACAACGACATGTCGATCTCGGAACCGGTCGGCGCGTTCAACAATTACCTCGCGAAAGTGCTTGCATCGCGCTTCTACAACAGCGTGCGTCGCGGCGGCAAGGAAGTGCTGGCGAAGCTGCCGCCGGTGCACGAGCTCGCGCGGCGCGCGGAAGAGCACGTCAAGGGCATGGTGCTGCCCGGCACGCTGTTCGAGGAATTCGGCTTCAACTACATCGGCCCGATCTGGGGCCACGACGTCGACCTGCTCGTGCGCACGCTCGTCAACGTGCGCAAGCTGAAGGGCCCGCAGTTCCTGCACGTCGTGACTCGCAAGGGCTACGGCTACGCGCGTGCCGAGGAGGACCCGATTCTCTATCACGGCGTCACCAAGTTCGATCCCGCCATCGGGATCGTGCCGAAGAGCGGCGGCAAGCCGACGTACACGCAGGTGTTCGGTGAGTGGCTCTGCGACGTGGCGAAGGCCGATCGCCGCCTCGTCGGCATCACGCCGGCGATGCGCGAAGGATCCGGCCTCGTCGAGTTCTCGCATCGCTTTCCCGAGCGCTATTACGACGTCGGCATCGCCGAGCAGCACGCGGTGACGTTCGCGGCGGGGCTCGCCTGCGAAGGAATGAAACCGGTCGTCGCGATCTATTCGACGTTCCTGCAGCGCGCCTACGACCAGCTGATCCACGACGTCGTGCTGCAGAACCTGCCGGTGATGTTCGCCATCGACCGCGCGGGCATCGTCGGCGCCGACGGACCGACGCACATCGGCGCCTTCGACCTCACCTACTTGCGCTGCCTGCCGAACACGGCGGTGATGGCACCCGCCGACGAGAACGAGTGCCGGCAGATGCTCACGACGGCGTTCCAGATGAACACGCCGGCTGCCGTCCGCTATCCGCGCGGATCGGGGCCGGGCGTGCGCATCGAGCAGGCGCTGACGACGCTGCCGCTCGGCAAGGGCGAGATCCGCCGCACCGTGAAGCGGCGCACGAATCGCATCGCGATCCTCGCGTTCGGGCAACTGCTCTATCCTGCGTTGGCCGCTGCAGAAGAGCTCGATTGCACGGTCGCGAACATGCGTTTCGTCAAGCCGCTCGATGCCGAACTGATCCGTGCGCTCGCGAACGATCACGACGCGCTCGTCACCGTCGAGGAAAACGTGGTGGCCGGTGGCGCGGGCAGCGGCGTCGCCGAGTTCCTGGCATCCGAAAAGATCGCGGTGCCGATGTTGCATCTCGGCCTGCCGGATCGCTTCATCGACCACGGCGATCCGGCGTTCCTCCTCGCGCACGTCGGCCTCGACGCGAAGGGCATCGCCGCATCCATCCACGCACGCTTCGCGCAACGCACCCCGGAAAGCTGGGCGAAGCCGGCCGCGTGAAACGCGGGCCGGCCGGCGCGCATCCAATGGGTTCGTTGCGGTCCAATGGGGACCGCCCGACCCTTATGGCACACTTGACACGATGAACAGACCGGACACGCCCAGCCATCTGATAACCATCCCAGACGTGCAATCGAGCCGCGACGAGCGGCGCCTTGCGATCGATCGCGTCGGCATCAAGGGATTGCGTTATCCGCTGTCGTTCGCCGACGGTGACGACGTGCACGCGACGATCGCGACGTGCGGCGTCTACGTCGAGCTGTCCGAAGAGCGGAAGGGCACCCACATGTCGCGGCTCGTCGCGCTGCTCGAGGAGCGCGCGATGCCGGGGGCCGCGCCGCTTTCGGTCGCGAGCCTGCGCGGCTTCGTCGACGAACTGCTCGTTCGTCTCGGCGCGCCGGGTGGACGTGTCGAGATCGAGTTTCCGTTTTTCGTGCGCAAGATCGCACCGGTGTCGGGCGTCGCCAGCCTGCTTGACTACGACGTGCGCCTCACCGCCGAGTTTGCCCGGGGCGAGTACGCAAGCACGATCGGCGTGTCGGCCCCGGTGACGTCCCTTTGCCCGTGCTCGAAGGAGATCTCCGATTACGGCGCGCACAACCAGCGCTCGCTCGTGACGATCGTCGTCAAGCCGCGCAAACCGGTGCGCATCGCCGAGCTGCTGCGCATCGCCGAGGACGAGGCGTCGTGCGAACTCTACGGGATCCTGAAGCGCGCCGACGAGAAGTACGTCACCGAGCGCGCATACGATCATCCGCGCTTCGTCGAGGATCTCGTGCGCGGCGTCGCGTCCCGGCTTTCATCCGACGCGCGCTTCGCGGCATTCACCGTCGAAGCCGAGAACTTCGAGTCGATTCACAATCATTCGGCTTACGCCCGCATCGCCCGCGGCTGGTAGCCCTCAAAATGGGCGCCGTCGTCGGCTCTCTGCCCGCGAGGCGCCCTATATCTCGATGCGGGTGCCGAGTTCGACGACGCGGTTCGTCGGAATGTTGAAGAAGTCGCTGATCGTGCTCGCGTTGCGCGCCATCGCCGCGAAAAGGTGATCGCGCCAGCGCGCCATTCCGCCTGGTGTCGTGCCGGGGACGATCTTCTCGCGCGACAGGAAATACGTCACTTGCATCGGGTCTAGCTGTAATCCTTGCGGGGCGCAACGCTCCAGTGCGAGCGCTGCGTCGGGCGATTCCATGAAGCCATAGCGCGCGGCGATGCGCCAGCAGTTGCCGGGCAGCGGTTCGCAGGCGACGCGCTCGTCCGCGCACATCCACGGCACGTCGCGAAACTCGACGGTCATGAACACGTTCTGCTCGTGCAGCACCTTGTAATGCTTGAGGCTGTGCAGTAACGCGTTTGGCGTCGCATCCGGGGTCGATGTCAGGAAGACCGCCGTGCCTTCCACGCGTTGCGGCGGATAGAGAAAGAGCGACTTCAGGAATGCGTCGAGCGGCGGCGAGCCGCCGAGCAGCCGCTCGCGCAGCAGGTCGCGGCCGCGCCGCCACGTGCGCATGATCACGAACACACAGGCGCCGAGCACGAGCGGGAACCAGCCTCCGTCCATCACCTTGTGCAGTGCCGCCGCGAAGAACGTCGCATCGACGAACATGAAGAACGCGGTCGCGAGGGCTGCAAGCAGCAGCGGATAGTGCCATCCGTAGCGCAACACGAAGAACGTCAACAGCGTCGTAACGAACATCGTGCCCATCACGGCGACGCCGTACGCCGACGCGAGCCGCGACGAGCTGCCGAAGCCGATCACCGCTGCCGCGACCACGAGCAGCAACAACCAGTTGATCGCCGGAACGTAGATCTGCCCGATCGTGCGTTCCGACGTGTGCCGGATCGTCATCCGCGGCAGGTAGCCCAGCTTGATCGCCTGCTGCGTCATCGAATATGCGCCCGATATCGTCGCCTGCGACGCGATCACGGTCGCCGCTGTCGCGAGCACGATCATCGGATAAAGCGCCCACGCAGGATAGGCGAGGTAGAACGGGTTCGCGACTGCGTCGGGACGAGCGATCAAAAGCGCGCCTTGTCCGAAGTAGTTCAACACGAGCGCCGGCGCGGCGACACCGAACCATGCGACGCGGATCGCGCGCTTGCCAAAGTGGCCCATGTCCGCGTAAAGCGCTTCCGCGCCGGTGAACGCGAGGAGCACCGAACCGAGCACGAGGAACGACGCCGAGCCGTGTGCGGTGATGAAATGCAGCGCGTACATCGGGTCGAGCGCGCGCAGAACACCGGGTGCGTGCACGATGTTCCATGCACCCACGGCGCCGATCGCGACGAACCACAATGCGCAGACCGGACCGAATGCCAGGCCGACGACGCCGGTGCCGAAGCGCTGGATCGCGAACAGCGCGATCAGGATGCCGGTGGCGAGCGGCACGACGTACGGTTTGAAGGCGGCCGTCCCTACCTCGAGGCCCTCGATCGCCGACAATACCGACATCGCGGGCGTGAGCACCGCATCGCCGTAGAACAGCGACGCGCCGAAGATGCCGAACGCGAGCAACGCGGCCTGGAGCCGTGGCCGGTCGCGCACCGAAGCGGCCGCGAGCGCGAGCAATGCCATGATGCCGCCTTCGCCGCGGTTGCCTGCGCGCAATACGAGGACGACGTACTTGAGCGACACGACGATCGTCAGCGCCCAGAAGATCGCCGATACGCCGCCGAGGATATTCGCAGTCGTGAGCGGAATGCCGTGCTCGGGATTGAACGTTTCCTTCGCCGCGTAGAGCGGGCTCGTGCCGATGTCGCCGTAGACGACACCAAGCGCCAACAGGGCGAGCCTGGCCGTGGCTCCGCGCTGCGTGGATTCGGCAGTGCGCGGCAGCGCAAGCGATGTGTCGGCGGCAGTGTGCATGATGCCAAGGTTAGATGAGCGCGAGACCATTTCCGCACGCGCCAATCGATTTTTACGGCTTGTTTATGCGTGTGCCGCACCATCGCCGCATCTTGATGACCTCTTTACGACCGATGCGATAGAGTGCCTTGGATGAGAGGTCGCCCGCAGCTCGTCGGCTATGCCTGGTCGATCGGCGCCGCCGCCGTCGCGACGCTCGCCGGCGTTGCGATGCAGCCGCGCTTCGACGTGGTCAACATCGCGATGGTGTACCTGCTCGCGGTCGTCATCGTCGCACTTCGCTACACCCGTGGAGCGGCGATCGCGGCGGCGATCCTGTCCGTCGCAACGTTCGATTACCTGTTCGTGCCACCGAGGGGCACGTTCAGTGTCGGGGATCTCCAGTACCTGTTGACGTTCGCGATCATGCTCGCGGTCGCTCTGATCGTCTCGCGGCTGGTCGAGAGCGTGCGGCGGCAGGCGGCGACGCAGGCATCGCTCGCGATCGAGGCGGAGACCGAGCGCATCCGAAGCGCGCTCCTCGCGTCGATCTCGCACGATCTGCGCACGCCGCTCGCCGTCATGGCCGGCGCGTCGTCGAGCCTCGCAGAGTCGGGCGATCGTCTCGATCCAGCCGAGCGACAGGCGCTCGCCGCAAGCATATTTCGTCAGGTGCGCGACCTGTCCGATCAGGTGGCGAAGGTGCTCCAGATGACACGTCTCGAAACCGGAGCGATGCGCATCGAGCGCGACTGGACGTCGCTTGGCGAGATCGTCGAGTCGGTGCTCGCGCGCCTCCGCGAGCGTCTCGCGAGCCATCGCGTCATCGTCGAGTTGCCCGACGATCTGCCGCTCGTTCGTATCGACGCGACGCTTGTCGAGCAGGCGCTCGGCAATTTGCTGGAGAACTGCGCGAAGCATACGCCGCCCGATACGGTCGTGCGCATCCGCGTGCAGCGTCGCGCCGGCGACGTCGTCGTTGCTGTCGAGGACTACGCGGGCGGCCTATCCGATGCCGACTTCGCGCGACTGTTCGCGAAGTTCCATCACGGGACGGCGGAAGGCGCCGGCGGCGGTGTGGGTCTCGGGCTCGCGATCTGCCGCGCGATCGTGCGCCTGCACGACGGGCAGGCATGGGCCGAACGAATACCGGGTGGGGGCACTGCATTTCGCTTTACGCTGCCGCTCGAGCCTGCGCCCGCGATGCCGCAGGAGATGGATGAAATGAACGTCCCCCCACGCTTGCTCCGCGCGCTGCCCCCCGGGCGGCGGAGTCAGTCGCTTCGGGCGTCCCGGCGCCGCTGAGCCCTATGCCCGGCAATCGCGCCACGGTGCTCGTCGTCGAGGACGAGCCGGAAATCCGCCGCTTCCTGCGCGCGGCGCTCGGCGTCGAGGGCTATCGTGTCGTCGAGTCGGCGACGGGACGCCGTGGTTGCATCGATGCGGGAACGCACAAGCCGGATCTGGCGATCGTCGATCTCGCGCTCCCCGATCTCGACGGCGTCGACGTGATACGCAGGATTCGCGAGTGGTCGCCGATGCCGATCATCGTGCTGTCCGCGCGCACCCAGGAGCGCGCGAAGATAGAGGCCCTCGATGCCGGCGCCGACGACTACGTGATGAAGCCGTTCGGCGTCGGCGAATTGCTCGCGCGCGTTCGTGCCGCGTTGCGGCATGCGGTGCGGCCGGCCTCGGGCGTCCCGCTGCTGCGCTTCGGCGGCGCGATCATCGACCTCGAACATCGCCGCGCGACCCGCGCCGGTGAGGACGTGCATCTGACACCGATCGAGTTCCGGTTGCTGGCGACGCTCGCCAAGCATGCCGGCATGGTCGTCACGCATCGCGAGCTGCTGACGCAGGTGTGGGGACCCACGCACGCCGCCGATACGCATTACCTGCGCATTTACATGAAGCAGCTGCGCGACAAGCTCGAGCGCGACCCGGTCCGGCCGGCGCATCTCGTGACCGAGACCGGAATCGGTTACCGGCTGGTCGCCGACCAGTAGCCTCCGCGACCGTTTTCGGCTGGTAACATCGCGCTGCAGTGATACGGACATTTTGTCCTTCCTGATACCTGATATCTGTCGTCCGATGCGTCCCGTCGCCGTATTCCGTTTCAGCCCGACCGAAGGTCCCGCGCATTTCGCGCAGTGGCTCGACGCGGCTGCAGTCCCGTGGCGGCTGTTCGCGATCGATGAAGGCGAGTCGGTACCCTCCACCGCGAGTGCGTTCGCCGGCATCGGCATGATGGGCGGTCCGATGAGCGTAAACGACGCGCTCGCGTGGATCGATCCGCTGTCGCGCCTGTTGCGCGATGCCGTTGCGAACGACGTGCCCGTCATCGGTCATTGCCTCGGCGGGCAGTTGCTCGCGCAGGCGCTCGGCGCTCGCGTACGGCGCACCGAAGTGCCCGAAATCGGCTGGATCGACGTCGAATCGACCGACGCGTTGGCGCGCGACGCATGGTTCGGCGGCAACGAGTCGTTCACGCCGTTTCAATGGCATTACGACGTCTTCGACCTGCCGCGCAACGCCGTGCGCGTGCTCACGAATGGATTCAATCCGAACCAGGCGTATGTGATCGGCGATCGCCACATCGGCTTTCAATGCCATATCGAGATGACGCGGGATCTCGTCTTGACGTGGTGTCGAAGCGGCGCCGACGAAATGACGACGCCGGGAACGACCGCGCGACAATCGCGCGACGAGATTCTTCGCGACCTCGACGATCGGCTGGCTGCTCTGCACGTCGTTACCGACGGCGTGTACGCGCGCTGGGCGCAGGGACTGCGCAGGTAAATGGGCGTCATTCGATCGCTGCCCGATCTGCTGATCAACCAGATCGCCGCCGGCGAGGTCGTCGAGCGACCGGCCGCGGCGTTGAAGGAGCTGCTCGAAAACGCGCTCGATGCGGGCGCGACGTCGATCGACGTCGACGTCGCGGGCGGCGGCGTCAAGCGCCTGCGCGTGGCCGACGACGGTAACGGCATCGAGCGCGAGGATCTGTCGCTCGCGGTGGCGCGCCATGCGACGTCGAAGATCGCATCGATCGTCGATCTCGAAGCGATAGCAACGCTGGGCTTCCGCGGCGAGGCGCTGGCTTCGATTGCCGCCGTGTCGAGGGTTGCGATCGCGTCGCGCGCGAAGGATCGGCCGCACGCGTGGCGCATCGAAATCGAAGGCGGAACGGTGGGGCCGGTTGCACCGGCGGCGCTGGCCAGCGGCACGACGGTGACCGTCGAGGAGCTTTACTTCAACACGCCGGCGCGGCGCAAGTTCCTGCGCACCGAAGCGACCGAGTGGGCGCATTGCGACGAAGCGTTTCGCCGCATCGCGCTCGCGCACGACGACGTCGCGTTCACGCTGACCCATAACGGTCGCGCGCAGCAGCGTCTCGCACCCGGCGGCCGCCGCGCGCGCGTCGAGGCGCTGCTCGGCGACGCGTTCGTGCTGCACGGGACGCTCGTCGAGGCAGATGCGGGCGATGTGCGCCTCGCGGGCTTTGCCGTGCGTCCCGCGTATGCGGCCGATGCACCGTCGACGCAATACGTCTTCGTCAACGGCCGCCATGTGCGCGATCGGATGCTCGCGCATGCATTGCGCGAGGCGTATCGCGACATTCTCCATCACGAGCGGCTGCCCGCGTATGCGCTGTGGCTGACGATCGATCCGCGACGCGTCGATGTCAACGTGCATCCGCAGAAGACCGAGGTGCGCTTTCGCGACGCGGGTGCGATCCATCAATTCGTCCGTCACGCGGTCGAGCGCTCGCTCGCCGCGACCGCTGCGGAACAGCCGGCGGTGTCGGCGGCGGAGCGGCTGGGGCTCGCGGCGGCTCATCTGCCGCCCCGCGTACCGGCGTCGCCTGAACTGCGCGAAGCGGCGCGTGACGCGCAGGTGTCGATGCCGCTCGACGTCAACGAGCCGGCGGCGTTCTATCGACGTTTGTTCGGCGAACGTGCGCCGGCGCCGGTGCCGTTGCCCGACGACGAGGCGCATCCGCTCGGCTTCGCGATCGCGCAATTGCACGGCATCTACATCCTCGCGCAGAACCGCGCCGGGCTGATCCTCGTCGACATGCATGCCGCACACGAGCGCATCGTCTACGAGCGGCTGAAGGCTGCATTCGACGGTCGCGTGCCGGTGCAGCCGCTGCTCGTGCCGGCGACGTTCGCCGCCGAAGCGCTGGAAGTCGCCGCTGCCAACGAGCACCGCGATGCGCTCGACGCGCTCGGCTTCGACGTATCGGCACTTGGCCCCGCGACGCTCGCCGTGCGCGGCATCCCGGCGCCACTCAAGGATGCCGACGCAGCGGCCCTCGCTCGCGCGGTGCTGCACGACATCCGGGAATACGGCGGCTCGCGTGCGCTCGATGCGCGCCGCGACGAGCTTCTCGCGACGATCGCCTGCCACGGCGCGGTACGCGCGAACCGCAGCCTGACGATTGCCGAGATGAACGCGCTGCTGCGCGAAATGGAAGCGACCGAGCGCGCCGGCCAGTGCAATCACGGCCGCCCGACGTGGTACCAGTTGACGCTCGCGGATCTCGATCGCCTGTTCATGCGGGGTAGATGACCCCTTTGGTGCTTCTGGTCGGGCCGACCGCCTCCGGCAAGTCGGCAGTGGCGCTCGCGCTCGCGCAACGGTTCGGGGGCGAGATCGTCACCGCCGATTCCGCTCAGGTCTATCGCGGCATGGACATCGGCACGGCGAAGCCCGACGCAGCGACGCGCGCCGCGGTTCCGCATCATCTGCTCGACGTGATCGACCCCGTCGAGGCGTACTCGGCCGCGCGCTTCGTGCGCGATGCCACGCACGCGATCGAAGCGATCCGCGCGCGCGGGCGAGTACCGATCGTCGCCGGCGGCACGATGCTCTACGTCAAGGCGCTGCGCGAAGGCCTGAGCACCCTGCCGGCAGCCGACGCGTCCATTCGCGCCGACATCGATGCCCGCGCGGCCGCGGTCGGATGGCCGGCGATGCACGCCGAACTGGCGCGCGTCGACCCGGTCACCGCCGCTCGCCTTGCGCCGAACGACGCGCAGCGGATCCAGCGCGCGCTCGAAGTGCATGCGCTCACCGGACAGCCTATGTCGGCGCTGCAGGGCGCACGCGATGCGGAGCGGCGCATCGATTCAGCGATCGTGGTCGCGCTGGCGCCGGCCGATCGCGCGCAACTGCACGCGGCGATCGCGCGCCGTTTCGACGCCATGCTCTTCGGCGGTCTGATCGACGAAGTGCGCGAGCTTCGCCGACGCTTTCCGCTGCGGGCCGACATGCCGTCGATGCGCGCGGTCGGTTATCGCCAGGTCTTCGATCATCTCGATGGCCGCACCGACCGCGCGTCGCTGCGCGACCGGGGGGTCGCCGCGACGCGTCAGCTCGCGCGCCGTCAGTTGACGTGGCTGCGTGCGATCGACGTCGCGCCGGTCGACTGCTACGCGCGCGACGTCGTGGAGGTGGCGGCGGCGCAGGTGCAGTGCGGGCTCGAAGCGAACGACACGCTCCGCCAACCGGTGCGTTGACGGGAGACGCTGGTCGCCGCCTTCTTTCCCGGCATCGTGACGGGCCGTCGTCGGCGTCGAGCGCGAAACCCGCTCATCCGAGGCTGCCGACCTCCCTGCCCGGCACGGCGTCGATTTGACGCCTCGCACGGCGTTCGCCATCATGCACGCCCGGCCGCTCGATATCCGGCCAAAAGGAGGAGTCATGCGTTCACGTTCCAACCTTTGCGTCGCGGCACTGCTCGGGGCGCTCGTCGTCGCCGCGCCGCTTTATGCGAAGACGCTGCGCTGGGCGAGCCAGGGCGACGTGCTGACGTTCGATCCATACGCGCAGAACGAGAGCTTCAACAACACGTTCAACAGCTACGTCTACGAGTCGCTCGTCCAGTACGACAAGAAGTTCGACGTCGTGCCGCAGCTCGCGACGAAGTGGGAGGAAATTTCGCCGACGCAGTGGCGCTTCCATCTGCGGCCCAACGTCAAGTTCCAGGAAGGCGAGCCGTTCACCGCCGACGACGTGGTTTTCTCGATCCATCGCCAGGCCTCGAAGCGCTCGATGACGAAGGCGTATCTCGCCGGCGTCGTCGATGCGAAGAAGGTCGACGACCTCACCGTCGACATCATCACGAACGGCCCGGCACCGGTGCTGCTGCGGCAGTTGACCGACGTCCGGATCATGAGCAAGGCCTGGTGCGAGAAGCACAACGTCGTCGAGGTCCAGGACTATCTCGCCAAGGAGGAGACGTACGCGGTTGGTCACGCGAACGGCACGGGTCCCTACGTGCTCAAGTCGCGGGAGCCCGACGTGAAGACGGTGCTCGACGCGAACCCGCACTGGTGGGGCAACATGGAGGGTAACGTCACCGAGATCGTCTACACGCCGATCAAGTCGGCCGCGACGCGCACCGCGGCGCTTCTGTCGGGCGAGATCGACTTCGTGCTCGACCCGCCGCTGCAGGATCTGCCGAAGCTCAAGTCCGATCCGAACATCAAGATCATCGAGGGCCGCGAGAACCGGACGATCTTCATCGGCATGGACCAGAAGAGCGACGAGCTCAAGTATTCGAACGTCAAGGGCAAGAACCCGTTCAAGGACCACCGCGTGCGCGAGGCGCTCTACAGGGGCATCGACATCGAGGCAATCAAGCGGACGCTGATGCGCGGGCTGTCGGTGCCCACCGGCGAGCTCATCACGCCGGAGGTGTACGGCTATTTCCCCGAGGCGAACAAGCGGCCGCCGTTCGACGTGAACAAGGCGAAGGCGTTGCTGAAGGAGGCGGGGTATCCGAACGGCTTCGAGGTGACGCTCGACTGCCCGAACGACCGCTACATCAACGACGCGCTGATCTGCCAGGCACTGACGTCGATGTGGGCGAAAATCGGCCTCAAGGTCAACCTCGACGCGATGCCGAAGGCGCAATATTTCGCGAAGATCAACAAGCGCGACACGAGTCTCTACATGCTCGGGTGGGCGGTCGCGACGTTCGATGCGCAGGACGCGCTGCTGTCGCTCGTACACACGCCGAACGACAAGGGCGCCGGCGAATACAACGACGGCGCGTACAGCAATCCGAAGATGGACGCGCTGATCGACGCGATGCAGACCGAGGCCGACGTCAAGAAGCGATTGCAGATGATTCACGACGCGCTGATGCTGCACACGACCGACATCGCCCACCTCATGCTGCATCAGCAGATCATTCCGTGGGCGATGCGCAAGAACATCAACGTGACGCACAGCGCCGACAACCGGCTGCGGATGTGGTGGGTGCACGTCAACGACAACGCGAACGGCAAGCAGTGATCGCTTGAAGGCACGGCCGGGACGGCGCTCGCCGTCCCGGCTTTCGCGGCAGGGCATACGGTGACGGCGTTCATCTTCAGGCGATTGCTGCAGGCGATCGTCGTGATGCTCGTCGTCGCGTTCGTCGC
Organism: Casimicrobiaceae bacterium; assembly: GCA_035605875.1. Classification (GTDB taxonomy): domain Bacteria; phylum Pseudomonadota; class Gammaproteobacteria; order Burkholderiales; family Casimicrobiaceae; genus VBCG01. The sequence goes on along the minus strand of DATNGN010000021.1, from coordinate 22,527 downwards.
GTTCTCGCTCTTCCAGTACGTGGGCGATCCCGTTCAGCTGATGCTCGGACAGTTCGCGACGCCCGACGACCGGATCCGCCTGACGCACGAGCTCGGCCTCGACCAGCCGTTCTACGTGCAGTTCTTTCACTTCATCGTCAATGCGGTGCACGGACAGTTCGGCGTGTCGCTGCGCATCGGCAAGCCGGTGTCGGTGCTGCTCGCGCAGCGCATCCCCGCGACGCTCGAGCTCTCCATTTCGGCGGCGATTCTCGCCCTCGTCGTCGGCATCCCCGCCGGCGTCTACAGCGGCCTGCGCCCCAATTCGTGGGTCGCGCGGACCGCCTTGTCGCTGTCGCTGCTCGGCGTGTCGCTGCCGACGTTCCTGATCGGCATCCTGCTGATCCTGGTCTTCGCGGTGAAGCTCGGCCTGCTGCCGGCATTCGGTCGCGGCGACGTCGTCGCGCTCGGCTGGTGGTCGACGGGGCTTCTGACGCCGAGCGGCCTGCGATCGCTGATCCTGCCGACGATCACGCTCGGGCTCTTCCAGCTGACGCTGATCATGCGTCTCGTGCGCTCGGAGATGCTCGAGGTGCTGCGCACCGACTACATCAAGTTCGCCCGCGCGCGCGGACTGCGCGATCGCGCGATCAACTTCGGGCACGCGCTCAAGAACACGCTCGTGCCCGTCATCACGATCACCGGGCTGCAGCTCGGCTCGATCATCGCGTTCTCGATCATCACCGAGCAGGTGTTCCAGTGGCCCGGCATGGGGCTTTTGTTCATCCAGGCGGTAAGCTACGTCGACATCCCGGTGATGGCGGCGTACCTGTGCCTGATCGCGCTCGTGTTCGTGACGATCAACCTGATCGTCGACCTGCTGTATTACGTCGTCGATCCGCGGTTGCGTGTCGATCGTCCGGGGAGCGCCGGGCATTAACGCCTTTGCGCACCGGGTGTCGGGGACGCTGCGCCAGTCATGGGATAGCGACCTCGCGTACAGCTTCCGCCATTCGCCGTACGCGATGGCGGCCGCCGTCGTGTTCCTGCTTTGCGTCGGCAGCTCGGTGTTCGCGCCGTGGGTCGCGCCGCACAATCCGTTCGATCTCGGGCAGCTCGACCTCTCGAATTCGCTGAAGCCGCCGATGTGGCTGTCCGGTGGCGATTCCGCGTTTCCGCTCGGCACCGACGATCAGGGTCGCGACATCCTGTCGACGATCCTGTTCGGCGCACGAATCTCGCTCGCCGTGGGCATCTGCTCGGTGCTGTTCTCGATGGTGCTCGGCGTTGGCCTCGGCCTGCTCGCGGGCTACGTCGGCGGCAAGACCGATGCGTTCATCATGCGCGTCGCCGATGTTCAGCTTTCGTTCCCGGCGATTCTGATCGCGCTGCTGGTCGACGGTGTTGCGCGCGCGCTTTTGCCGCGTGCCCATGAAAGCCTCGCGTTCTACGTCTTGGTGCTGTCGATCGGCGTATCGGGCTGGGTGCAGTACGCGCGCACCGTGCGCGGCTCGACGCTCGTCGAGAAAAACAAGGAATACGTGCAGGCGGCGCGTCTTTTCGGCATTCACCCGCTCGCGATCATGGCGCGCCACGTGCTGCCGAACGTGCTCGGACCCGTGCTCGTCATCGCGACGATCCACATCGCCACGGCGATCATCACCGAGGCCACGTTGTCGTTCCTAGGCGTCGGCGTGCCGCCGACGCAGCCGTCGCTCGGTACGCTGATCCGCATCGGCAACGATTTCCTGTTTTCGGGCGAATGGTGGGTGACGCTCTTTCCCGGCATCGCGCTCGTCGTGCTGGTGCTCGCGATCAACCTGCTCGGCGATTGGCTGCGGGATGCGCTGAATCCGAGGCTGCGGACGTGACGGACATCGTGCCCCCTCACCCCGGCCCTCTCCCGCTGTCAGGGGAGACAGAGCGTAGGAGCGCCCCGTCCCCTCACCCCAACCCTCTCGCCGCTGGGGAGAGGGGGCCGAGCGCCGGCGAGGCGGGTGAGGCGTCGTCGACGGCGCCATTGCTCGACGTCCGCCATCTGCGCATCGAATTCCCGACGCGCCGCGGCGTGCTGACTGCCGTCGATGATGTCTCGTTCGCCATCGCGCCCGGCGAAGTGCTCGGCGTCGTCGGCGAATCGGGCGCCGGGAAGTCGCTGACCGGCGCGGCGATCATCGGTCTGCTCGAGCCGCCGGGCCGCATCGCCGGCGGCGAGATCGTGCTCGACGGCGCACGGATCGATCATCTGCCGCACGACCAGATGCGCCGCGTTCGGGGGCGTCGCATCGGCGCCATCTTCCAGGATCCGCTCGCGTCGCTCGATCCGCTGTATTCGATCGGAAGCCAGCTGATCGAGACGATCCGCACGCACCTGCCGATGAGCGAAGCCGCGGCGCGAACGCGCGCCGTCGAGCTGCTGCAGGAGGTCGGCATTCCGGCCGCCGCGCGGCGCATCGACCATTACCCGCATCAGTTCTCGGGCGGCATGCGCCAGCGCGTCGTCATCGCGCTCGCGCTCGCCGCCAACCCGCGGCTCATCATCGCCGACGAGCCGACGACGGCGCTCGACGTATCGATCCAGGCGCAGATCATCACGCTGCTGCGCAGGCTCTGCCGCGAGTACGGCACCGCGGTGATGCTGATCACGCACGACATGGGCGTGATCGCCGAAACGGCCGATCGCGTCGCCGTCATGTACGCGGGGCGCATCGTCGAGATCGGACCCGTTGCCGACGTCATCCGTGCGCCGAAGCATCCGTACACGATCGGGCTCATGGGGTCCATTCCATCGGTCACCACGGATCGCGAGCGGCTCGTGCAGATCGACGGCAGCATGCCGCGGCTGACCGCGATCCCATCCGGTTGCCCGTTCCATCCGCGCTGCAATCGCGTCTTCGATCGCTGCCTGCACGAGCGGCCCGAGCTCTTCGAGGCCGGAACGTCGCGCGCCGCATGCTGGTTGCACGCACCGCTGCCGTGAGCGCTGCCGGGCCGCCTCAACGCGCGAATTCCGCCCCCGCGGGAGGCCGCAAGGCGCGAACGTCCTCCGTGAAGCCGCGAGCGTGCGCAGATCATACGAGCGCATCCAGCCTGTTGCAGGTCTCGCGCGTGACGAAGGTGTTCGACGTCTCGCCACCTTGGTTGACGCGCGTGTTCGCGCGGCAGCCGCGGCTTCTGCTGCACGCGGTCGACGACGTGAGCTTCGCGATCCGCCGGGGCGAGACGCTCGGTCTCGTCGGCGAATCGGGTTGCGGCAAATCGACGGTCGCGCGGCTGATCGTCGGTCTTTATCGGCTGTCGTCCGGCACGATCACCTACGACGGCCTGGATGTCAGCGCGCTATCGGAGGGCCGCGGCCCGCGGTCGCTGCGACGGAAGTTGCAGATGATCTTCCAGGACCCGTATGCGAGCCTCAATCCACGCTGGCGGGTGGCCGACATCGTCGCCGAGCCGATCCGCGCGCAGCGCCTGGTGCGCGGCAATCGTGCGATTCGTGCGCGCGTCGACGCGCTGCTGACGCAAGTGGGTCTGGCCGCCGCCGACGGGCAGAAGTATCCGCATCAGTTCTCCGGCGGACAGCGCCAGCGGATCTCGATTGCACGCGCGCTGGCGAGCGAGCCGGAGTTCCTGGTCTGCGACGAGCCGACGTCGGCGCTCGACGTGTCGGTGCAGGCACAGGTGCTGAACCTGATGCGCGACCTGCAGCACCAGCTCGGGCTCACGTACCTCTTCATCTCGCACAACCTCGCGGTCGTGCATCACGTCGCGGATCGCGTCGGCGTCATGTATCTCGGCCGCATCGTCGAGCTCGCCGACAAGGCGACGCTGTTCACCCGTCCGCGGCATCCGTACACGCGAATGCTGCTCGATGCAATTCCCGATCTGGCGATGACCGGCAAGTCGCGCATTCCCGTTGCCGGCGAAGTGCCGAACCCGCTGTCGCCGCCGTCGGGCTGCACGTTTCATCCGCGTTGTCCGTACGCCAACGAGCGTTGCCGCACCGAGGTACCCGCGTTGAAGCGAGCGGCGGGGAATGGGGATGCGGCGAACGATATCGTCGCGTGTCACGCCGTAGAGGAGGGCCGCCTCGACATCGCGCCACGGGTCGTGCGCATGGTGGAAGAGACGTAGAGCGAGTGCGGGACGCTTCCCCAGCTATGCTGCAATGGCGTTGAACGCGACGTGATTGCGGCCGGCGCGCCGCGCTGCGTACATCGCGGCATTCGCCGCGGCCATCACGCCGGCGGAATCGTCGGCATCCTCGGGAAAGAATGCGACGCCGATCGACGTGCCGATCGGCGTGTCGGCCAGCGGCGGCTGCGCCGGATCGTTCAGCGCGTCGCGCAGGCGCTGCGCGAGTATCGCGAGCTCGCGCGAGTGATGCGCATTGGGCGTCGCCAGCGCGAACTCGCTCGCGCCGAGTCGCGCGAACACGTCGCCTTCGCGGGCCGTCGCGCGAAATCGCCGCGCGATCTCGACGAGCAGCGCCTCGATCGCCGGACCGCCGTGAAGTTCGGCAACCGCCGCGCAGCCGGCGATGTCGATGAAGAGCACGCCGACGTGGATCTGCTCGCGGCGCGCGTTCGCGATCGCGAACGACAGCCATTCGGTGAAGAAGCGCCGGTTCGGGAGGCCCGTCAGCGGATCGTGATTGAGCTCGGCCGCGAGCTGCTGCGTCAGCCGGCGCCGCTCTCGCAAAAGCGACAGGATGGCCGCCGCCGCAACGCCGGCGAGAACGACGGTGAGCCCGGCGAACACTGCGCTCCATGCGTTCGCGATGTCGAGCCGCGACCGCGCGTTCGAGCGCAGCGCATGCGCCTGTGCGAGCCATTGATGGACGCGCTTCGTCAGCGCCGGTCGCTCGTCGGCTCGCGCCGCGGCGTCGATTGTCGACGACAGCTTCGACAGCACATGCTCGTCCTGCAGCCAGTCGCCGACGCGCCGATCGTCGGCGATGAACGCGCGCACGTTGGCAACCACGAGCACGGCAACGAACGCGAGCGCGATCGCCGCTGCGACGAAGGCGGCGAACATCCGTGATTCGACCGGGATTCGAGGCGACATTCGTGACCCGCGCGGAGCGAATGCCGCCAATAAAGCAAGCTGCGCGCCAGATGCGGGCGAAGCACTAAAATAGCGGGCCTTCCGAATCGAACCGACATGCAGGCGCCATGCACGCGCGAACCCTCTACGACAAGCTCTGGGACAATCACCTCGTACGCGAAGAGGGCGACGGCACCGCGCTGATGTACATCGATCGTCATCTCGTGCACGAGGTGACGAGCCCGCAGGCCTACGAAGGGCTGCGCCTCGCCGGACGCACGCCGTGGCGCGTCGAATCGATCGTCGCGACGGCCGATCACAACACGCCGACGACGCACTGGGACGAAGGCATTCGCGATCCCGTTTCACGCACGCAGGTGGACGCGCTCGACGCGAACATCCGCCGCTACGGTGCGAAGGCCTATTTTCCGTTTCGCGACCGCCGCCAGGGCATCGTCCACGTGATCGGTCCCGAGAATGGCGCGACGCTGCCCGGCATGACGGTCGTCTGCGGCGATTCGCATACGAGCACGCACGGCGCATTCGCCGCGCTCGCCTTCGGCATCGGAACGTCGGAAGTCGAGCACGTGCTCGCGACGCAATGCCTGATCACGAAGAAAACGAAGTCGATGCTGATTCGCGCCGACGGCCGCCTGTCGCGCGGCGTCACGGCCAAGGATCTCGTACTGTCGGTGATCGGCCGCATCGGCACCGCCGGTGGCACCGGCCATGCGATCGAGTTCGCGGGTGAGGCCGTGCGCGCGCTGTCCATGGAAGGCCGGATGACGATGTGCAACATGTCGATCGAGGCCGGCGCCCGCGCCGGCATGGTCGCGGTCGACGAGCGCACGATCGGCTACCTGGAGGGGCGCGCGTATTCGCCGAAGGGCGAGGTGTGGACGCGTGCCGTCGCCTACTGGCGCACGCTCGTCAGCGATGCGGGTGCGCGATTCGATGCGACGCAGGTGTTCGACGCGTCGTCGATCAAGCCGCAGGTGACGTGGGGCACGTCGCCCGAAATGGTGGCCGCGATCGACGATCGCGTCCCCGATCCCGATCGCGAACGCGACAGCGCCCGGCGCGAAGGCATGGCGCGCGCGCTCGAGTACATGGGCCTCGAACCCAATATGCCGATCGCCGACATCCGCATCGACAAGGTGTTCATCGGCTCGTGCACGAACTCGCGCATCGAGGACCTGCGCGAAGCGGCGAGCATCGTGCGCGGGCAGCGCGTCGCGAGCAACGTCCGGCTCGCGATGGTCGTGCCCGGCTCCGGCCTCGTGAAGGCGCAGGCCGAAGCCGAGGGTCTCGATCGGACGTTCCGCGACGCGGGCTTCGAATGGCGCGAGCCTGGCTGCTCGATGTGCCTCGCGATGAACGACGATCGTCTCGAGCCCGGTGAACGCTGCGCATCGACGTCGAACCGCAATTTCGAAGGCCGCCAGGGCGCCGGCGGTCGCACCCATCTGGTGAGTCCTGCCATGGCGGCCGCGGCCGCGCTGGCCGGGCATTTCGTCGACGTCCGTCGACTTTCGTAACGACAGGGAGTGAAAAGATGACGAAGAAGCTCACTGCTGTTCTGACACTGGTCGGTTTCGCGTTCGCGCTCGCCGGTTGCAACACCGTCGAAGGCGTCGGCAAGGACGTTTCGGCGACCGGCAATGCCATCGAAAAGGCGGCGGACAAGAACAAGCCCAAGTAAGGCCGCGATGCAACCATTCACCGTTCACCAGGGGATCGTCGCGCCGCTCGACCGGGCGAACGTCGATACCGACGCGATCATCCCCAAGCAGTTCCTGAAGTCGATCCGGCGCTCCGGCTTCGGCGTGAACCTGTTCGACGCGTGGCGCTACACCGACCATGGCGAGCCGGGGATCGATCCGTCGGCGCGGCATCCGAATCCCGATTTCGTGCTGAACCAGCCGCGCTACAAGGGCGCGTCGATCCTGCTCGCGCGGCGCAATTTCGGCTGCGGCAGCTCGCGCGAGCATGCGCCGTGGGCGCTCGCCGATTACGGCTTTCGCGCGCTGATCGCGGCGTCGTACGCCGACATCTTCTATAACAACTGCTTCAAGAACGGTCTTCTGCCGATCGTGCTGCCCGAGTCGGCGGTCGATCGGCTGTTCGCCGACGTCGCGGTCTTTCCCGGTTTCGCATTGACCATCGACTTGGCGTCCCAGACGGTACGCACCGACGACGGCTCGCTGGCGTTCTCGTTCGACGTCGATCCGTTCCGCAAGCAGTGCCTGTTGAACGGCTGGGACGATATCGGGCTGACGCTTCGTCACGCCGACGAGATCCGGGCGTTCGAAGCGCGGCATCTCGCCGAGCAGCCGTGGCTCTGAAAGTCCGATAAGTCGTCTCCGACCCCATGAAGATCGCGATACTTCCCGGCGACGGCATCGGGCCCGAAATCGTCCGCGAGGCCGAGCGCGTTCTCGACGTGCTCGCCGCCGAAGGACTTGCGGTCGAGAAGACCCACGGCGCGATCGGCGGCGCCGGATACGACAGCGCGGGTCATCCGCTGCCGCCCGCGACGCTCGACATCGCGCGTGCCGCGGACGCGGTGCTGCTCGGCGCCGTCGGCGCGCCGAGCTACGACACGCTGCCGCGCGAGTTGCGGCCCGAGCAGGGCATTCTCGCCATCCGCAAGGCGCTCGCGCTGTTCGCGAACCTGCGGCCGGCCCTGCTTTATCCCGAGCTCGCTGCATCGTCGACGCTCAAACCCGACGTCGTCGCCGGACTCGATCTCGTCATCATCCGCGAACTCACCGGCGACGTCTATTTCGGGCAGCCGCGCGGACGCCGCACGAACGCGAGCGGCGAGCGCGAAGGCTTCGATACGATGCGCTACGCCGAAGGCGAGGTCGCGCGGATCGCGCGCGTCGGGTTCGAAACGGCACGCGGGCGCAACCGCAAGCTCGTCTCGGTCGACAAGGCGAACGTGCTCGACACGTCGATCCTGTGGCGCGAAGTGATGAACGAAGTCGCGCGCGACTATCCCGACGTCGCGCTTTCGCACATGTACGTCGACAACGCGGCGATGCAGCTCGTGCGAAGCCCGAAGAGCTTCGACGTGATCGTCACCGGCAACCTGTTCGGCGACATCCTGTCCGACGAGGCGTCGATGCTCGCCGGATCGATCGGCATGCTGCCGTCGGCGTCGCTCGACGCGGACGGCAAGGGCTTGTACGAGCCGATCCACGGCTCGGCGCCCGACATCGCGGGCCAGGATCGCGCCAATCCGCTCGCGACGATCCTGTCGGTCGCGATGATGTTCCGTCACACGTTTTCGCGCAGCGATATCGCGTCGCGCATCGAGCAGGCGGTGCGAAGCGCATTGCGGCAGGGGTTGCGGACGGCGGATATCGCTGGCGAGGACGAGGCGGTCGTCGGCACCCGCGCAATGGGCGACGCGGTGATCGCGGCGTTACGCACGTGATCGGGCATGAGCGATACGCCCGCGATCGTGGTGCGTCGTGCAGAAGTCCGCGATGGTTCGGCAATCGCGACGACGTTCGCGGCCTCGCGCGCGTATGCGGGCACGCTGCAATTGCCGTTTCCGTCGGCTTCGATGTGGGAGAAGCGGATCGCGGAAATCAGCGCCGACGACTTCCTGCTTGTCGCTGAAGCCGATGGCGAGGTCGTCGGCAACTGCGGGCTGCAGCCCGCTTCGAGGTCCCCACGCCGCCGGCATGCGGGTACCATCGGGATGGCCGTGCGCGACGATTGGCATGGTCGTGGTGTCGGAACCGCGCTGATGAAGGCGGCCGTCGATCTGGCGGACAACTGGGTCGGCTATTCGCGGCTCGAGTTGACCGCCTATACGGACAATGCCGCGGCGCTTGCGCTTTATCGCAAGTTCGGATTCGCGATCGAGGGAACGGCGCGCGGCTATGCTTTGCGTGATGGCGTGCTCGTCGATGCCTACATGATGGCGCGGCACGCGCCCGTCGATTGACAGTGGAGAGGAGCATGCGGGTCGGATTCGTGGGTTGGCGGGGAATGGTCGGTTCGGTGCTGATGCAGCGCATGCAGGCCGAGCGCGACTTCGACACGATCGAGCCGGCGTTCTTCTCGACGTCCGCCGCGGGCGGCAAATCGCCTGCGATCGGCAGGACTGCGGGCACGCTCCGCGATGCGAATGCGCCGGAAGCGTTTCGCGGCCTCGACGCGATCGTCACCTGCCAGGGCGGCGACTGGACGAGCGCGATGTATCCACGCGTTCGCGACGCGGGCTTCGACGGCTACTGGGTCGACGCGGCGTCGACGATGCGCATGCGCGACGACGCGGTGATCATCCTCGATCCGGTCAACCGCGCCGTGATCGACGAGGCGCTCGGCAATGGCGTGCGCAATTTCATCGGTGGCAACTGCACGGTGAGCCTGATGGTGATGGCGCTCGCCGGCCTCCTTTCGCGCGACCTGGTCGAGTGGGTGACGTGCATGACGTACCAGGCGGCATCGGGTGCCGGCGCGCAGAACATGCGCGAACTGCTCGCGCAGATGGGCGAGGCGCATCTCGCCGCCAAGGCGCTGCTCGACGATCCCGATTCGTCGATCCTCGACATCGATCGCGAGGTGGCCGGCATCCTGCGCGACGAGCGCTTTCCCACCGAGCACTTCGGCGTCCCGCTCGCGGGCAGCCTGATCCCCTGGATCGACAAGGATCTCGGCAACGGCATGAGCCGCGAGGAGTGGAAGGGCGGCGCCGAAACGAACAAGATCCTGGGCCTCGCCGCGAATGCGATTCCCGTCGAGTCGATCTGTGTGCGCGTCGGCGCGATGCGCTGTCATTCGCAGGCGCTGACGATCAAGCTGCGCCGCGACATTCCGCTCGCCGAGGTCGAGCACCTGCTCGACGATGCGCACGAGTGGGTGCGCGTCATACCGAACAACCGTGACGCGAGCATGCGCGCGCTGACGCCGGCGGCCGTCACCGGCAGGCTCGAGATTGCCATCGGCCGCCTGCGCAAGCTCGCGATGGGCGGCGAATATCTCGGCGCCTTCACCTGTGGCGACCAGTTGCTGTGGGGCGCCGCCGAGCCGTTGCGGCGGATGCTGCGCATCCTGCAGACCGCGCGCGTGCCCGCGTAGAATGCCCGTCCCCCACGCTCGACCCCGGTCATGCCAACCGACTGCGGCTTGACGATTGGCGCCGACAGCCGCGGATAGTGACGCTACGCGTCATTTTGAACAGCTTTATGCATGACCGCGGGCGTCCGGAGCGCGCTCGGCGGGCGCCGGTCGATGCAAATGCAACACCCGCGCCGACGGCGCGCGCGCTACCATCCCTTGTGGTGTTCGGTTTCCGCTCCGCTACCGCTTGCGCCGGGTTAGCACACCGGCATGAACCTTTGTTGCGCGCCGTCGCGCGCACTGCGGAAAACTTCATCTAATACCGCGGTTCTTGCTTGCGACGCTAATTGCAGGATGTTAAGTTAGCCCGCAGCATTTATCGCTCGATCCGGAAGAGGACGGCATGCGCGCAAAACCCATTTTCACGTACAGCCTCGTGGCAGGCGCCCTGGCGTTCCATGGCCACGCGCTGGCGCTCGGGCTCGGCAAGCTGACCGTCGAGTCCGCGCTCGGGCAGCCGCTTTCGGCGCGCATCGAGCTCACGTCGGTGACGAAGGAAGACCTCGACTCGCTCCGCGCCCGGATCGCCGATCCGAGCCTTTACCGGCAGAACAATCTGACCTACCAGGCGACGCTGTCCCGCGCGCGCATCTCGCTCGAGGGCGCCGGCGGCCAGCCTTACCTCAAGGTGACGTCGCCGGTCTCGGTGCAGGAGCCGTTTCTCGATCTGCTCGTCGAGCTCGACTGGGCAGCGGGCCGCGTGGTGCGCGAATACACGTTCCTGCTCGATCCGCCCGGCATGCCGATGGCGGGCGCCACCGAGGCCGTCACGCCACCGCGTGCCGTGACACCGGCCCGTACGAGCGCCGCACCCGCGCAACGAGCGCCTGCCCCGACATCGACGACGGCCGCTGCACCGGCGGTGGCCGCGCCGGCAGCGCCGGCCACCGCCACCACGGGTGGCACCGGCGGCGAGCAATACACGGTCCGCCGCGGCGATACGCTGCAGAAGATCGCCAATCAGTACAAGCCCGCGGATGCGACGCTCGACCAGATGCTCGCGGCGCTCTTCAACCGCAACCACGCGGCGTTCGAGGGCGACAACATGAATCGCCTGCGCGCCGGCGCCATTCTCGACATTCCGAGCGCGACGGAGACGCAGGCCACACCGGCCGTCGACGCGACGAAGGTCGTGCATATGCAGGCGTCCGATTGGCGCAGCTACCGCGATCGCCTCGCGGCCGCGGCGCCGGCGGCGGGCGCCGAAACCGGCACGCGCGAAGCGAGCGGACGCATCGGGGCGGCGGTCGAGGACCGTACGCCGGCGGAGCAGCCGGGTTCGGACAAATTGCGTGTGTCGCGCGAAGCGGGCACGGGCAAGGGTGGCGCAGCCGAGGATGCGATCGCCCGCGAGCAGCAGCTCAAGGATGCGCAGTCGCGAATCGCCGCGCTCGAGAAGACGATCGCCGAGATGAAGCACGCGGCCGAGCTCAAGAACGAAACGCTCGCGCAACTGCAGGCGCAAGCCGAAAGCGCCAAGGGCGGCAAGGCCGAGCCAGCCGCTGCGCCGTCGGCGCCGGCCACGTCGACTGCGACGCCCGCCACGTCGAGCGCCGCACCCGCGGAAACCGCCACGCCGGCGACGCCGGCACCGGCAACCGAAGCCAAGGCGCCGGAACCCGCGCCGAAGGCCACGCCTGCGGCGCCCGCCAGGGCACCCGCGCCGAAGTCAACGCCCGCCAAGGCCGAGCCTTCCGGCTTCTTCGCCGACCTGCTGTCGGGCACGCCGAACTGGGCGCTGGGCGTCGCCGCGCTGGCGATCCTCGGCGGCATCGCGGGCATCATCGCCGCGCGCCGGCGCAAGGGCACGAAGTTCGAGGACAGCATCATCTCGGGTACCGACATCAAGACGAACACCGTCTTCGGCTCGACCGGCGGCGGCGTCGTGAACACCGGGGAGAACTCGCTCGCGAGCGACTTCAGCCGCGAGGGACTCGGCAACATCGACACCGACGAAGTCGATCCGATCGCCGAAGCCGAGGTCTATCTCGCCTACGGCCGCGACGCGCAGGCCGAGGAGATCCTGAAGGACGCGCTCAAGAAGGATCCGCAGCGCCAGGAGATCTATCTCAAGCTCCTCGAGATCCATTCGCAGCACAACAAGCCGCAGGCGTTCGAAACCGTCGCTTCCGAGCTCTTCGCCGTGAGCCACGGTCAGGGCGACGTCTGGCACAAGGCGGTGACGCTCGGCCGCCAGCTCGATCCGAACAATCCGATGTTCCAGGACGCGGCCTCAGCGCCGGCCCCTGCTGCACCGGCTGCTGCAGCCGCGGCCGCGCGTCCGGCGCTCCATGCCGCCGCGCCGGCCGCCTTCAACGACGGGGATATCTCGATCGCGCCGACGGGTGGCAAGAAATCCGCGGCCGACATTCTCGCCGGCGCCGAAGACGCGCTCGCGCGGAGCCCGGCGATGCCAGCGCCCGCCACGAGCGAGCCCGTCGCCAAGTCCGACGACGCCGACAGCACGGTTTCGGCGACCGCAGCCCTTGCGGGCGCGATCGCAAGCGCGAAGGCCAAGTCCGAGGAACTGCAGGCGTCGCCGCCGCATTTCGCCGATGTCGCGAACCAGCTGACCACCCGCGTCGACACGCCGGCGGAGCAGCCGCGCTTCGAGCTCGATTTCCATCTCGACGACGACGAGAAGCCCGTGCCGCTCAAGCCGCTGGCCCCGGCGCCCGAGCGCTCGCTCGAGGCGGCGCATGCGGGCGCAGCGCACACCGCGCCCTCGTTCGATCTCGACAAGCTCGACTTGAATTTCGACCACGGTCAACCAGCCGACGAGTCTTCGCCGGCGGTGCTCGACGGCCAATGGCACGACGCGGCGACGAAGCTCGATCTCGCGAAGGCGTATCAGGAAATGGGCGACGTCGACGGCGCGAAGGAGATCCTGCAGGAAGTGCTGAGCGAGGGCGACGACCAGCAGAAATCCGAGGCGCAATCGCTGCTCGCGAAGCTCACCGCGTAGATTGCGCCAGGTCCTGGCGCTCGAATACGACGGCCGCGACTTCTGCGGCTTCCAGTCGCAGCCGTCGGGCTGCAGCGTGCAGGACGCGCTCGAGCGGGCGCTCCTGGCGATCGCCGGGCAATCGATTCGCGTCACGCCGGCCGGGCGCACCGACGCCCGCGTGCACGCGACCTCGCAGATCGTCCATTTCGACGCGCCGGTCGCACGCCCGCCGACCGCATGGGTGCGCGGCGTGAATGCGCACCTGCCGCCGTCGTCGTCGGTGCTGTGGTGCCGCACCGTCACGGCCGATTTCCATGCGCGCTTCGCAGCGAGCGCCCGCCACTACACGTACCTGCTGCTCGAACGTCGCGAGCGGCCGGGACTTCTGCGCGGGCGCGTCGGCTGGCACCATGCGCGGCTCGATGTGGAGTCGATGCACGACGCCGCGCAGCAGCTCGTCGGGACGCACGACTTTTCGTCGTTTCGCGCCGCCTCCTGCCAGGCGAAATCGCCGGTGAAAACGCTGGCGCGCCTCGACGTTTCGCGAGCCGGCAGGATCGTTCGCTTCGACGTCAGCGCCGACGCGTTCCTGCAGCACATGATCCGCAACATCGTCGGCGCGCTCGCCGACGTGGGCGCCGGCAAACGGCCGCGCGCATGGATCGGCGATCTGCTGCACGCGGCCGACCGCACGCGCGGGCCCGCGACATTTGCAGCGGACGGACTCTACTTCACCGGCGCGGATTACGATGCACGTTTCGATCTCCCCGCCACGCGCCGCGACGTTTCGCTCGCGCTGCAGTGAGGCACATGAGATGAGCGGCGACCGCGCGCATCGGCGCACACGGATCAAGATCTGCGGCATCACGCGCGTCGACGACGCGCGTGCGGCTGCCGACGCCGGTGCCGACGCGATCGGCCTCGTCTTCTGGCCCGGCACGCCGCGCGTCGTGACGCATGCGCAGGCGAAGGCGATCGTGGCGGCGGTGCCGGCCTTCGTGACCGTCGTCGGTCTCTTCGTGGACCCGCAGCCACAGGCGGTGCGCGAGGCGCTCGCTGCGGTGCCGCTCGATCTGCTGCAGTTCCATGGTCACGAATCGGCCGCATTCTGCCGCTCGTTCGGGCGTCGCTACACGAAGGCGATCGCCGTTCGCGACGGCGTCGATTTGCTAGAATCGGTGTCTCCCTACGACGACGCTGCCGGACTGCTCTTCGACGCATTCCGCGATGGCGACATGCCGGGCGGTACTGGCCGCGCGTTCGACTGGGGGCGGCTCACCGCCGACGTGCGCGCGCGGCTTCGTGCGCCGTTGATTCTTTCCGGCGGGCTCGATGCCGACAACGTTCCGCGCGCGATCGAGGCGGTGGCGCCGTGGGGCGTCGACGTGTCGTCCGGTGTGGAGGAACGCGCGAGCGACGGCAAGCCGCGGCGCGGCCTCAAGGACGCCGACCGCATCAGGGCGTTCGTGCAAGGAGTGCGCAGTGCAGATGGCTGAGGCTTGGCAGGTGCGTGACCTGCCCGACGAGCGCGGGCACTTCGGTCCTTATGGCGGCATCTTCGTCGCCGAGACGCTGATCGGCGCGCTCGACGAGCTGCGCACACAGTACGAGCGCCTGCGCGACGATCCCGGTTTCGTCGCCGAATTCGAGCGCGAGCTTCGCCATTACGTCGGCCGTCCGTCGCCGGTCTATCACGCGGAGCGCTGGTCGCGCGAGCTCGGGGGTGCGCAGATCTATCTGAAGCGCGAAGACCTGAATCACACCGGCGCGCACAAGATCAACAACTGCATCGGCCAGGCGCTGCTCGCGAAGCGGCTCGGCAAGCGGCGCGTCATCGCCGAAACCGGCGCGGGCCAGCACGGCGTTGCAACAGCGACGGTCGCCGCGCGCTTCGGCATGGAATGCATCGTCTACATGGGCTCCGAGGACGTGCGGCGCCAGGCGCAGAACGTCTACCGGATGAACCTGCTCGGCGCGGCCGTCGTGCCGGTGGAATCGGGATCGAAGACGCTCAAGGACGCGCTGAACGAGGCGATGCGCGACTGGGTGACGAACGTCGACACGACGTTCTACATCATCGGCACCGTCGCCGGTCCGCATCCGTATCCAATGCTCGTCCGCGATTTCCAGAGCGTCATCGGCCGGGAATGCCTGACGCAGATGCCCGAGCTCGCCGGGCGCGACCCCGACGTCGTCATCGCCTGCGTCGGTGGCGGCAGCAACGCGATGGGCATCTTTCACGCCTACGTGCCGAAGACCGGCGTTGCGCTCGTCGGCGTCGAGGCGGCGGGCGACGGCATCGCGACCGGCCGCCATGCGGCGTCGCTTTGCGCCGGACGCCCGGGCGTGCTGCACGGAAACCGCACGTACCTGCTGCAGGATGCGAACGGCCAGATCATCGAGACGCATTCGGTGTCGGCGGGCCTCGACTATCCCGGCGTCGGACCCGAGCACGCATGGCTCAAGGACAGCGGCCGTGCCGAGTACGTGTCGATCACCGACGACGAGGCGCTCGCGGCGTTCCACGCCTGCTGTCGCATCGAAGGGATCATTCCGGCGCTCGAGTCGTCGCACGCCCTCGCGTACGCGACGAAGCTCGCGCCGACGCTTGCGCGCGACGCGGTCCTGCTCGTGAATCTCTCGGGCCGCGGCGACAAGGACATGGCGACGGTCGCCGAGCGCGCGGCTCAGTCCTCACCCGCCTCGCGTGCGCTCGGCTCCCCCTCCTCGCGGCAGGACAGAGGGCAGGGATGAGGGGCATGAACCGCATCGATCGCGTCTTCGCGCAGCAGCGCGCCGCCGGCCGCACCGTACTGGTTCCCTACATCACCGCCGGCGACCCGTCGCTTGCGGCGACGTCGTCGATCCTCGATGCGCTCGTCGATGCGGGCGCCGACCTGATCGAACTCGGCGTGCCGTTTTCCGACCCGATGGCCGATGGACCGGTGATCCAGCGCGCGTCGGAACGCGCGCTCGCGCAGGGCGTCGGGTTGCGCGATGTGCTGGATCTCGCCGAGCAGTTTCGCGCGCGCAACCAGCACACGCCGCTCGTGCTGATGGGCTATGCCAACCCGATCGAGGCGATCGGCGTCGCGACGTTCGTCGAACGCGCGCGAAGCGCCGGCGTCGACGGCGTCATCGTCGTCGATTACCCGCCGGAGGAAGCGTCCGAATTCGCGCAGTCGCTTCGCGAGAGCGACATTGCGCCGATCTTCCTGATCGCGCCGACGACGCCGACGGCGCGGATCGAGCGCATTGCCGACCTCGCATCGGGGTACGTCTATTACGTATCGCTCAAGGGCGTCACCGGCGCCGGGCACCTCGACACGCGCGACGTCGCGCTGAAGCTCGACGAAATCCGCCGCCACATCACGCTGCCGGTCGGCGTCGGCTTCGGCATTCGCGATGCGCAAAGCGCGCGTGCGATCGCCGCACACGCCGATGCGGTCGTGATCGGCAGCCGGATCATCACCGAGATCGAGCAGGGGCCGGCGCAGGATGCGCCGGCGCGCGTTGCCGCGTTCGTCGCGATGATCCGGCGCGCGCTCGACACGCACGAGGCCGCGTGCGCGGCATGATGCGCGAAAGCAGGGTCGGAGACGACTTTCGCGGACGCAGCGCGGCGTGTCGAGCAGTCCTTTGCGGGAAAGTCGTCTCTGACCCTGCTTTTGCCCGAGCCGCAAGCGTGCGGGAGCCGCATCCGTGAGCTGGCTCACGAAGCTGCTGCCGCCGCGGATCAAGAGCACGCCCGGTGCGCGGAAGACGGCGGTTCCCGAAGGGCTGTGGGTCAAGTGCGGCGCGTGCGAGGCGACGCTCTATCGCACCGACCTCGAGAAGAACCTGCTGGTCTGCCCGAAGTGCAACCATCACGGCCGCGTCTCGTCGCGCGAGCGCCTCGAGCAGCTGCTCGATCCCGAGGGCCGCTTCGAGATCGGTCTCGAGGTCGTCCCGGTCGATACGCTGAAGTTCAAGGATACGAAGAAATATTCCGAGCGCCTCGAAGTCGCGCTCGAGGAGACCGGCGAAACCGACGCGCTCGTCGTCATGCAGGGCAGCGTAAAGAGCGTCCCGCTCGTGCTCGCGGTCTTCGAATTCAACTTCATGGGCGGGTCGATGGGCTCGGTCGTCGGCGAGCGTTTCGCGCGCGGCGTTCGCGTGGCCTACGAGAACAAGCTGCCGTTCGTCTGCGTGTCCGCGTCGGGGGGCGCGCGGATGCAGGAAGGCGTCAATTCGCTGTTTCAGATGGCGAAGACGACCGCGGTATTGCAGGAGCTCACGAGAGCCCGGCTGCCGTTCGTGTCGATCCTTACCGATCCGACGATGGGAGGCGTCTCGGCGTCGTTCGCGTTCGTCGCCGACCTCGTGCTCGCCGAGCCCGGCGCCCTGATCGGTTTTGCGGGGCCGCGCGTGATCGAGCAGACGGTGCGCGAGAAGTTGCCCGAGGGCTTCCAGCGCGCCGAATTTCTGCTCGAGAAGGGCGCGCTCGACATGATCGTCGATCGGCGCAGCATGAAGGACGAGCTTGCGCGGCTGCTCGCGATGCTGACGCGCCAACCGGCACCGTCGACCTGATCCTCCTGCGCACGGATACGTATCCGTGCGATCGCGAAACGCGTCTCGCCCGTCGACGACAACGCCCATGAGCGATGTCGCGCAACCTCGAACGCTCGCGCAGTGGCTCGCGTTCATCGAGACGTTGCATCCGAAGTCGATCGCGATGGGGCTCGAGCGCATCGCATCGGTCGCGGCGAGGATGGGCATTCGCATCGACTGTCCGGTCGTCACCGTGGCCGGCACCAACGGCAAGGGATCGACGTGCGCGATCGTCGAAGCGATCTACCGGCACGCCGGATATCGGACGGGCCTCTATACGTCGCCGCATCTGCTGCGCTTCAACGAGCGCGTTCGCATCGACGGCATCGACGCGACCGACGAGGCGCTGGTCGAGGCATTCGAGGCGGTGGAAACGGCACGCGCCGCTCACCCCGACCCTCTCCGCCGTGGGGAGAGGGAGCCGAGCGCGAGCGAGGCGGGTGAGCGCGCGACGCCGTTGACCTACTTCGAGTTCAGCACGCTCGCCGCGCTTCGCCTGTTCGCCGAGGCGCGACTCGACGTGCTGATTCTCGAGGTCGGTCTCGGCGGCCGCCTCGATGCCGTCAACATCGTCGATCCCGACGTGGCGATCGTGACGACCGTCGACATCGACCACGTCGACTGGCTCGGGTCCACGCGCGATGCGATCGGGCGCGAGAAGGCGGGCGTCTTCCGCACGGGCAAGCCCGCGTTGTGCGGCGATCCCGACCCGCCGAGGACGCTCGTCGAGCATGCGGAGGCGATCGGCGCGCTGCTGTGGCGCATCGGCGTCGATTACCGTTACGAGGCGGAGCGCACGCAATGGCGCTACGACGGACCGGGCGGCGCGCGCTACGGCTTGCCGCTGCCGGCGCTGCGTGGCGACTACCAGTTGCGCAACGCGGCCACCGCGCTCGCGGCGATCGACGCGTTGCATTCGCGCTTGCCGGTCGCTGCGGGCGCCGTGCGCGACGGTCTCGTGAATGTCGAGTTGCCCGGGCGTCTGCAGGTGTTGCCAGGACGGCCATCGATCGTGCTCGACGTCGCGCACAATGCGCAGGCGGCGCGCGTTCTCGCCGACGCCTTGTCGACGATGGGCTACTTCCCGCGCACGTTCGCCGTCTTCGGCATGCTCGCCGACAAGGACATCGAGGCCGTCGTGCGCGCGCTCGCACCGCGCATCGATTGCTGGTACGTCGCGCCGCTTCCCGGCGCCCGCGGCGCGTCGGTGACGCGGCTCGAATCGGCACTCGCGGCGGCGGCCATCGATGCGCAATCGATACGTCCGTTCGGCGATGTTGCGGATGCGTTCGCTGCAGCGCGCAACGATGCGCACGACACTGATAGAATCGCGGCCTTCGGTTCGTTCCTGACCGTCGCTGCAGTGCTCGCCGCTGCACGCGCACGCCGCGGACCGGTTTGGCAATGGCAGAACCCGCCGACATCAACGTAGACGAATTGCGCCGGCGTGCGCGAAGACGGCTCGTCGGCGCCGTCGTGCTCGCGCTCGGCGTCGCGGTCGTCGTGCCGATGCTTCTCGAAACCGAGCAGAAGCCGCTCGGCGAGGACGTGTCGGTGAAGATTCCGCCGGTTGACAGCGGCAAGTTCGTCAATCGCCTGAACGACAGCGCAGCGAAGACCGACATCGCTCCGCAGGCGGACGCCCCAGCCAAGGACGAGCCGGCGAAAGCCGCCACGGCGAAGGACGCGGCAGCAGCGCCCCCGGCAGCAACGCCGCCGGCCGCGAGCGACGGCCCGGCGGTCCGCGCGCAAAAATACGACACGCACGTTCCCGACAGCGCGCCTCGAGCATCGTCCGCCGATGCGGCGCCGGTGACGCCGAGCGCATCCGCCGAGACGAAGGTCGAGCCGACACCCGCACCGCCGGTACAGACAAAGGCGGCGTCGGCCGAGAATTCGAAAGCCGTCGCTGCGCCGTCACGTTCGTCGAACGAGACGCCGAAGTCTCTGCACACGGCCAACGCGTCGATGCCGCGCGACGGCTTCGCCGTGCAGCTCGCCGCCTTCAGCCACGACCGCGAGGCCAACTCGCTCGCCGGTCGCTTGAAGAAGGCCGGATATGCCGCATATACGGAGCCTCTGAAGACCAGCAAGGGCACGATGTGGCGCGTGCGCGTCGGTCCTTACCCGTCGCGTGATGCCGCGGTTGCCGCGCGCGACAAGTTGAAGGCGGAAGGCGAGATCGGCATTGTCGCCGCCATCAAATAGCGTCGCCGGACGGTCGCCGCCTTCCGGCACTTCGGCGATCCCCGCAGATGACGACGTTCGACTGGGTCGTAGTGTGCATCGTTGCGTTGTCGACGCTGTTCGCGTTTTTCCGTGGCGTGATTCGCGAGCTGATCGCGCTCGTCGCCTGGCTCGTCGGGCTGGTCGCCGCGCTCGCGTTCACGCCGATGGTCGGCGCCATGCTGCCCGACCTGTTCGGTCTGCCGGCGATTCGCTACGTCATTGCGTTCACGCTGATCGTCGTCGCGGCATTGCTGCTCGGCGCATTGATCGCATGGCCGCTCGCGAAGGCGGTACACGCGGTCGGCCTGGGCTTCGTCGATCGATTCCTGGGGTCGATCTTCGGGTTCGTGCGCGGCGTCGTGCTGATGCTCGTGTTCGTCTTCGTCGCCGGCCTGACGCCGTTGCCGCAAACGTCGTGGTGGCAACGGGCAGCGCTGGTGCCGCCGCTCGTCGCGGGCGTCTATGCGATGCGGCCGCATTTGCCGCCGGAAATCGCAAGCCGTCTCGACTATTCTCCGCATGGCGTCGCGCCCAGCGCGAAGCCGCCGCAGCAGCAGGCGTGAAATAGCATGTGCGGAATTCTCGGCGCCGTTGCGCACACGCCGGTCAACCAGCTTCTCTACGATGGCCTGCTCCTTCTGCAGCATCGCGGGCAGGATGCGGCTGGCATCGTCACGAGCGAAGGTCCGATCTTCCATACGTACAAGGGACCGGGTTACGTGCGCGACGTGTTCCGCACGCGCAACATGCGCGAACTGTCGGGCACGACGGGCATCGCGCATTGCCGCTATCCGACCGCGGGCTCGGCGTACTCGGATCTCGAATCGCAGCCGTTCTACGTGAATTCGCCGTTCGGCGTCACGCTCGGACACAACGGCAACCTGACGAACAGCGAGGCGCTGAAGCGCGAGCTGTGGGAGCTCGACTTCCGCCACGTCAACACCAATTCCGACAGCGAGGTGCTGCTGAACGTGCTCGCGCTCGAGCTCGAGCGCGCGGCGCAGCACCATCGCCTCGATCCCGACGCGATCTTCCGCGCGGTGTCCGGCGTGCATCGGCGTTGTCGTGGCGCTTACGCGGTCGTCGCGATGATCGCCGGCTACGGCATGGTCGCGTTCCGCGATCCCTTCGGCATCCGGCCGTTGATCGTCGGCGTCAACCAGTCGATGGGCGGTCCCGAGTACGTCGTCGCCTCCGAATCGGTCGCGCTCGAGCCCCTCGGATTCTCGGTGCTGCGCGACGTCGAGCCCGGCGAGGCGATCTTCGTCGACCAGGCCGGCACGTTCCACGCGCGGCAGTGCGCCGAGCGCGCATCGCTCAATCCGTGCATCTTCGAGTACGTGTACCTCGCGCGGCCCGATTCGGTCATCGACGGCACGTCGGTGTACGAAGCGCGGCTGCGGATGGGCGCCGCGCTCGCGACGAAGATCCGCGACATACCCGAGGCGCAGGACATCGACGTCGTGATCCCGATTCCCGATTCGAGCCGGCCGTACGCGCTCGAGCTCGCGAACTGCCTCGGCAAGACCTATCGCGAGGGCTTCGTCAAGAACCGCTACGTCGGCCGCACGTTCATCATGCCGGGGCAGGCGCTGCGCAAGAAGAGCGTGCGCCAGAAGCTCAATCCGATCGGGATGGAGTTCAAGGACAAGGTCGTGCTGCTCGTCGACGATTCGATCGTCCGCGGTACGACGTCGCGCGAGATTGTCCAGATGGCGCGCGACGCGGGCGCGCGCAAGGTCTACTTCGCCTCGGCAAGCCCTCCGGTGCGCTTTCCGAACGTTTACGGCATCGACATGCCGAACCAGGAGGAGCTGGTCGCGACGGGCCGCACCGAGGCCGAGATCGCGCGCGAGATCGGCGCCGATCTGCTCGTGTACCAGGACCTCGATGCGCTGAAGCAGGCGGTGCGCGACGGCAATCCGCGCCTCCACGATTTCGAGGCGTCGTGCTTCGACGGCAAGTACATCACCGGCGACATCACGCTCGACTACCTGAGCCACCTTGCGCAGGAGCGCGACCAGTCGCGCGGCGAGGCCGAACTGGAAGCGGTGGAGGACGCGAGCGGCGGCTAAAAAGTGGGGTCAGAGACGACTTTCCCGCGTCGCTTTGCGACGGCCGAAGCCGCTGATGGAACGTCGTCTCTCACCCCCGCTTTTGGTGGTATCATCCAGTTGCGCCGATTTGAGCTTCAGCTTGCGGGCGCATAAAAAATTCCGCTAAAGCGAGGTTCGCTCCAGCCCGAGGATATCGGGCGGGGCACACGAAACCCGTTTGGCGGAAGCCCGACGGGTTTTTTGTTTCCGGGACGCGAAATGAACGACGACACCCACGAGCGCGGCTTCACGACCGCCATTCTCCACAGCGACCGCGACGCCGCGATCGAGCACGGCGCGCTGCACAAGCCGCTGCACATCTCGGTGGCGTACGCCTACAAGGACGCCGCCGATCTCGTTGCCGTGTTCCAAGGGCGGCAATCGGGCTATGCCTATGGGCGCCAGGGCAATCCGACGACGGCAGCCCTGGAGGCGAAGGTCACCGGCATGGAGAAGGGTGTCGCGACGGTCTGCTTCGCGACGGGCATGGCGGCGATCGAG
>DATNGN010000020.1:0-68626 GCA_035605875.1 Casimicrobiaceae bacterium | reverse complement strand
GATGGTCTGACGCTCGGCCCCGGCCGCAATGGAGATCGTCGAAGGTCGAATGGCATGCCGTCCGCATGATGGATGCCACGGCATGCGACCTTGGGCACGGGCCGAAGAAACAATTCGAGTCGGAGGATCACAATGGCGCGGCTTCCCATCGACAACCAACAGGGCACCCGCTGGGCCGTCGCGATCGTGCGAAGCATCGGCGCCGCCGTCTACCGCCATCTCGCGCTCGACCTCGTCAATCTGACGACCGGACGAGCGCACCGGCTGGTCCTGGAGGGACTCGGCCTTGGCCTGCAACCGAGCTGGGTGAAGAAATTCATCCCGTTCTCGGGGTCGGCGCTGATGACCGGCTACAAGTACCTCACCACCTCGAAGGCCGTGAACTTCGACAGCTTCGATGGCAAAGGCACGCATTTCCGCAGCGAATCGGCGCTCGTTTATTCGTCGAACCACGTCGTGATCTACGACGGACCGGCCTTCATCTCGTCGATCCTGCTGAAGGCGGATTACAACGGCTGGGGCGCTTCGATTCCCGGCATGGGATTCTGGAACGGTACGATCTTCGTCGAGTACGGCGACGGCAATCCGGTCGGTAACGTGATGATCGACGTGCCGAATCCGGACATCCGGACGGTCGAAGAGGTGACCACCAAATATCAAATCACCCAGCACGACGACGCCATCGTGTTGCGCATCCCGGGCGACATGCTGTTCGACTTCGACAAGGCGGAGTTGAAGCGTGACGCGCAGCTGGCCCTCGCCGGAACGATCG
This sequence comes from Casimicrobiaceae bacterium, assembly GCA_035605875.1. Lineage (GTDB taxonomy): Bacteria > Pseudomonadota > Gammaproteobacteria > Burkholderiales > Casimicrobiaceae > VBCG01. The sequence continues at coordinate 67,854 of DATNGN010000020.1, read as the reverse complement.
TGGTGCTGAAGAGCTATCCGCTGCGAAAGCTCTACGTGAACGGGTACACCGACAGCATCGGATCGGCAAGCTACAACATGGACTTGTCGCTGCGGAGGGCGAAGGCGGTTTCGGACTGGTATGTTTCCGGTGGTTATCTGCCACGGAGCAAGGTCGACCCCTGGCCGCATGGGAAGGCGGACCCCGTGGCGCCGAATACAATCGGCGGACGGGACAATCCAGCCGGACGGGCCGAGAACCGCCGCGTCGAATTGGTGCTGCTGAAGCAGTGAGGCTCGGCGCCGGCGCGCCGGCCTTTTACGCCGTGAGGAACGACGCAATGGCCGACGTGTACCGGTACTTGTTCCCGGCAATGTGGCTGACCTGGGCGGCCTACTGGTTCGTTGCCGCTCGCAACGTCAAGGCGACGGCACAAAGCGAGTCGTTCGCGTCCCGGCTCGTGCACCTCGTGCCGCTGATGATTGCCGTGGCTTTGCTCGTGCCGTCCCGCGGTCCTGTCGTGATACTCGGCGAGCGGTTCCTGCCCATCGGCCCGTGGCCTTTCTGGCTCGGCGCTGTGCTTACGCTGACCGGCCTGCTGTTCAGTGTCTGGGCGCGTGTCCATCTCGGTGCGAATTGGAGCGGCATGGTCACGATCAAGAAGGACCACGAGTTGGTCGTCAGCGGCCCGTACCGCTTCGTGCGTCACCCCATTTACTCGGGGTTGCTGCTGGCTTTCGTCGGCTCGGCGCTCGCGCGCGCCGAATGGCGGGGGGTGTTGGCGGCCATCCTGGCGTTCTGGGCGCTGTGGCGAAAGCTGCGCGTCGAGGAGCGGCGCATGCGCCAGCAGTTCGGCAGCGTCTACGACGAGTATGCGAGTCACGTACCTGCTCTCGTCCCGTTCATCGGTTGACGCATCATCAGCGCACCTGCCATGAACGTGTCGCGACTGAAGCGACTATGTCGTGCCCTTCCTCGGGCCACCGAAACGCTTTATGGCGAGCCCTACAACTTTCTCGTCTACTCGATCAACGGCAGGAAGTTCGCCTATTTCAAGACGAGCCAGCCCGAGCGGTGGCGCTTCAGCGTGCGCGTCACTCCGGAACGGTTCGTCGAGCTTACCGACGTGCCGGGTGTAAAGCCTGCCCGTTATCGCGGACGGTTTGGCTGGATTACCATCGTGAACGTCTCCGCCTTTCCCGCGGATTACCTCGAGGAACTCGTTCGCTCGTCGTATCAGCGGGCGTCGGCACCGTCGATCAAGCCCCGGCGACATGCCGTTCCCGCGGTGTGAGCAATTCGACGAATGCCACGCGCCGGCCGGCCCCTTCGACGTTCACATCACCCGGTTGCAATTGCCATGACGACAGCGCCCGACCCTTCAATCGCTTCATTCGCGGACCCATGAGGCGCAACTGGACGATCATCGGGGTTGCCGATGTCGCTCGCAGCTGCACGTGGTACCAGTCGCTACTCGGCCTGCCGCAGACGCCGCCGGCCCACGACGACTTCGGACAGATCGTCGATTCCGATGGAACCGTCCTGCTCTGCCTGCACGAATGGGGCGCACACGAGCATCCGTCGTTGACGAGTCCCGATCGCGCGCAACCCGGCAACGGCCTCCTCCTCTTCTTTCGTGTCGACGATTTCGACTCGGCGCTCGAACGCGCGCGTGCTCTCGTGGCTCGGCTGACGGAGGAGCGGCACGTGAACCCGGGCACCCGCACGCCGGAGTTCTCGCTCCGGGATCCGGACGGGTATTACGTTTCGATCAGTTCACTCTCCGCAAGCTGACCATTCGGCCCCTTCGCATGTCTCATCGGCGTCCCTTCGTTTCCCTCGACAATCGATCGCGCATGTTCGCGACGCGCGGACATCACATCCCGGAGCGACCATCATGAAGCACGCACTGCGCTGTGTTCTGGCTGCCGCAGCGATCATCCCGATCGCCTGCCTCGCCGCATCGCCGTACGCAGGTGAACAGTCGCGAAGCATCAAATCACTGTCGCAACAGGAAACGGCTGACTACCTGGGCGGCAAGGGCATGGGCTTCGCCAAGGCGGCCGAGCTCAACGGCTATCCGGGACCCGCCCACGTCGTCGAGATGGCCGACAAGCTCGCGTTGTCGGCGACGCAAAAAGCCAGGACCGAAGAAGTGTTCGACAAAATGCAATTGCGCGCACGCGAACTCGGGGCACGACTGATCGACGCGGAGAAAAAGCTCGATGAATCCTTCGCGTCGAAAACCGTTTCTCGCGACTCTGTGGCCGCTTCCGTGAACTCGATCGCCGCGTTACAAGGTCAAATACGGGCGACCCATCTGCAAGCCCACCTCGAACAGAACGCGATCCTGACGCCCGCCCAAATCGCGGAATACTGGCGTCTTCGCGGGTATGCGAATGCCGATTCGCCGCACCACCATCACCATTAGACGCAACCAACCCGGCCGCTCAGATTTGGGCAACACCGGGTAGCATCTCGGCGTACATCGAGTGGGAGACGTCGTGGACCGTTGGGATGCGTTGACACAGCAGCTCGCGCGGATCGACGACGACTGCCTCTCGGTGGCCGTGCTCGGCCTCGCCTGGGTCGCGTGAGCGCCACCGATTTTCTGGTGTTCGATCTCGACGGGACGATCAGCGATCCGGTGGCGGGCATAGGCCGCTCGATCAATCATGCACTCGAACGTTGCGGATACCCGACGATTGCCGAACATGAAGTTTCGGCGTTCGTGGGCCCGCCGCTGGATCGAACCTTTCGATCGATCGTCGGCCCGGTCACCGACGCGCGGATTGTGGAATTGGTTGCCCGGTACCGCGAGCGCTATGCCGACGTCGGCTTTTCCGAGAACGTTCTCTATCCGGGCATCGCGGAGGCGCTCCAACGCCTGGACGAAGCGGGCGTCGCGCTCGGTGTGTGCACGTCGAAGCCTGCGGGCTTCGCTGAAAGAATCCTCCGGCTCTTCGACATCCGAGACCATTTCCGTTTCATAAGCGGTGGCGACATCGGCATCGCGAAGGTCGATCAGCTGGCGTCGCTGCTGGCCGAAGGCCGTGTCGCGCCGTCTTCGACGATGATCGGCGATCGTGCCATCGATGTCATGGCCGCCAAGGCCAACGGAATGGTTTCGGTTGGCGTACTGTGGGGTCACGGCTCGCGCGCGGAGCTGCAGGCCGCCGCACCTGACTTCCTGCTCGAGTCGCCGTTCCAGTTGTTGGAGCACGCGGCGCTGACGTGATCTCGCGAGATTTGCGAGCATGAGCCACGACATGTCAGGAGATTCAAGGACAAGCGCGATGAACGTCCGCCGCCTGACCCGCGAAGACGTGCTGCCGTACCGGCAGCTGATGCTCGACGCCTACGAGCGTCATCCCGATGCGTTTACCTCGACGGTGTCGGAGCGCGCCGCTCTACCGATGTCCTGGTGGCAGTCGCGCCTCAGCGAAGCACCCGCATCGCCCGACGTCGTGTTCGGCGCTTTCGACGATCAGCGGTTGATCGGCGTTGCGGGTCTTTCATTCCAGACGCGCGAAAAAGCCAGGCACAAGGCAACGCTCTTCGGCATGTACGTCCCGCCAAAGTGCAGGCATCGCGGCGTTGGCGGTAAGCTCGTTCGCGCAGCGCTCGATTACGCAGGAAACCGCCCGGGCGTCATGCTCGTGCAGCTCACGGTCACGCAGGGCAATGCAGGCGCCCAGTCGCTGTACGAGCAATGCGGCTTCGTTGCGTTTGGCGTCGAGCCGTATGCCGTTGCCGTTGGCGATGCCTTCGTCGCGAAAGTCCATATGTGGTACGACCTGCGGGATCGCGCCCGACTCGGCGCGCATTCGTGTCCAGCATCCGATCATGCAACTCGTTCCTCCTCGTGAAGCGCACCTCGCGAGTTACGTGGCTGCCCTCGCGCTGTTGGTCCGCGGACAACGCGAGGGCGCCGTTGCGGCGGCCGAGGAGCTCGAGCGCATCAGGCACGATCCCACGGCGTTTCTAATGGGGTTCGATGACCGCGGCGCGAAAGGGCCGTCGATCACCCTCCCCGACGGATCGGTTGCCGCACGCTTTCCCGGGTTTCAGCGGTGGATGTGGGACGGTGAGTTCGCGGGCAGGAGCGTCTCGCCTTCGTCGAAATCACGAGCGACGTCGACAACTTCGCGTCGCAGCGGGTGATTCTGGCGAATGGTGGCGTGATGGTCGAGCGATTCACGAAGCCCGCCGCATTCCGCAGCGAGCCCGGATTCCGGTATCGTATTTCGCTCGAATGATCGAGGATCCCCGCGTCTGCTCGCCGCCGCAGTCAGACCGCGACCCCGAAGTCTGGAACGATCGGCGGAGGAAAGCATGAAGAAGTCGGATTCGGCCGAGAACCCTTCGGCATCCGAGCTCATCGACAAGCGAATCGCCGCTCTCGGAGATTGGCGAGGCGCGACGTTGCGCCGGATGCGCGACCTCATCAAGGAGGCAGACCCGGACGTCGTCGAGGAGTGGAAGTGGATGGGCACGCCGGTGTGGTCGCATGACGGGATCATCTGCACCGGGGAGTCCTACAAGTCGATCGTCAAGCTCACCTTCGCGAAGGGGGCATCATTGAAGGACCCGGCCAGGCTCTTCAACTCGAGCCTCGATGGAAACGTGAGGCGAGCGATCGACATCCGTGAGGGCGAGAACATCGACGCGGCCGCATTCAAGGCGCTTATCCGCGCCGCGGTCGTCCTCAATGGATCGACGCGCACGACAAAAACGAAGCGCGACTGAGGATGGCGAGTGGTCGCAAGATCGTCGATCAAGCGAAGAATCGTCGCGTCGCTCGAACAAGTGACCCGCTCCCGCGCGGTACCCATCGCACTCCGCTCTTCCGTCGTCACCGATGCGGAGCGGATTGCCCGGATCCTGATCGACGTACGTTCCGCGTTCATGCCCTACGCTCCGCTGGCCCACACGCCGGACGAGGTGCGCACCTGGGTTCGCGCGTCGGTGGTGACATCGCCCGGAACCGTGATTGCCGAACGGAATGGCGAACTCGTCGGCGTCGTAGTCATGCGGCGAGAACCGGCATGCTCATGGATCATGCAAATGGCCGTCGACCCGCGGTACGTGGGAACGGGCATCGGCTCGGCCCTGCTCGAACATGCCTTCGCCGTCCTGCTGCCGCCGATTCGGCTCTACACGTTCCAGGCGAACGCCGGTGCGCGGCGCTTCTACCAGCGCCATGGTTTTCGAGCGATTCAGTCATGCGACGATCATGGCAATGAAGAACGCTGCCCGGACGTTCTCTATGAGTTCATCGCTCCCGCGGGCGACGGCATCCCCTCTCGTTCGAAGGCCGATTGGGAGTGACGCCTTCGTCGGCGCGTCCGTGCACGCGATTCGTGGAGCTCCCCGTGTCTCGCCTCGCATCGTTTGCATTTTCCCCGTGACGCCATCCTATCGGGCCGCCGCCCTTTTCGACGCCGAACGGCTGTCGGAGCTCATAGGACGAGCCCTGCGTCCCGAGAAGCTGCCTGGCTGGACCTCGGATGCCGTTTCCAGCTTGCTGAGCAAGAGCTCCGCGCCGCTGGTTCGTGAAAAGATCGGCGCCGGTTGGTTCGCGCACGTCGCCATTGTCGATGACGCCGTTGTCGGCTTCATCTTCTGCCAACAACCGCGAATGCTGAATCTGCTGGTCGTCGATCCCCGATTTCAGCGCCGCGGCATCGGATCACAGCTGTTTCGACGCATGCTCGAGCACCTTGCGGACAGCGCACCCGATCTCAGCATCGTCGAAGTCAACGCCACCGAGCATTCGTTGCCGTTCTATCGTCGCCTTGGCTTCTACCCACTGAGCGAGTTCATCGAATTCGATGGATGCCGATTCATGCGCCTGGGCTACTGGCGGAAGAACCCGACGTCGTCGACTATGCGGCCGATCGACGATGCGTCCGCGACAGCGCAGTGAAGGTGAGGACGGTCCCGCCAGTGAATACGGCCGATCGATCGTTTCGCCGACAACATGGGTGCGAACATGCGTGATGTCGTCTCGCCTGAACGAATCGCCAAAGCATTGACCGAGCATTGGTCCCCGCGCGTGATCGCCCAGCTCGACGATTGCTTCGTCAAGGTGGCCAAGGTCCACGGTTCGCTCGCGTGGCACAGCCACGACAGCGAGGACGAGCTCTTCTACGTTCTCGAGGGGTCGCTGCGCATCGAGATGGAGGAGCGCGTCGCGGTACTCGGTGAAGGCGATCTCTTCGTCGTTCCGAAGGGTGTCCGTCACAATCCGGTCGCCGAGCAGGAGTGCCTCGTCCTGCTCGTCGAACGCAAGACGACGTTGCACACCGGGAACGAGACGACCGACAGGACGCGCAGCATCGCCGAGCAACTGCGGCCGTTGCCATAGCGCGCTACCATTGCTTCGACATGGACGACGAGCGGCCGGCAATGCCCGGTGATCGGCGATACTGGTTTCCCGCCAAGCGCTACGGCTGGGGATGGAGCTTTCCCACGACCTGGAAGGGATGGGTCGTCATCGCGATCTACGTACTTTTGATCGGCGTCGGCGCCGCTTTCATGCAGCCCTCCCTGTCGCCCGGTCGCTTCGCCATCTATGTGCTCGCTCTCACCTGCCTGCTCGTCGCCGTATGCTGGTTGACGGGCGAACCGCCGCGTTGGCGATGGGGGCGGCGCCGATGAGCGCCTTGCCGCTCCCACACCCGCTGCGCTTGCTGCCATAACGACGAGCAATGACACCCACCCACTCCGTCCTGCTCACGATCGGCCTTTTCGCCCTGACGTTCCTGAGTCCCGGACCGAACCTGCTCGTCGTCGTGCAATCGAGCCTTTCCGCCGGACGAACGGCCGGCATCGCGGCGGGACTCGGCGTCGCTCTCGGCGATGCGATCTACGCAGCGCTGGGCCTTCTCGGCATGGCTGCCGTCATCGGCGAGAGCGGCGATCTGTTCACCGCAATCAAGATCGCGGGCGGGCTCTATCTGCTGTGGCTTGCGTGGAAAATGTTGAAAGGCGGCAGCGATCTGCAACTCGACGAAGTGCCTCGCGCGTCACGCGGCATGCCGAGGAATCTCCTGCTGCGCGGGCTCGTGACCGACCTCGCGAATCCGCAAACGGTCCTCTTTTTCGCAAGCATCTTTGCAGTCACGCTGACCACGACGACGCCGACGTGGGCCCGATTGCTTTCGTGGGTCGGCATCGTCGTCGTTTCCGCGACGTGGCGCTGCCTGCTGAGCGTCGTGTTTTCGCGGAAGCGCGCGCGATCGGTCTACGCGCGTTGGCAGCAGGCGATCGAGCGCGTCGCCGGCGTCGCGTTCGCGGCGTTTGGTGCCAAGTTGCTCGTCGAAGGGATCGCGAAGCGATAGCGGCCGATCCCGACGCAAGTGCCTCCTGCAGAGCCGACAGCGAGCCGATCACCGGGGTCCCGACGCCGCCATGCCGACCGTTTCGGCGAACCTGGAGCTCGTCATGCCTGCGGCGACGCTTTGCAACTCGTATCGCGGCCTCGTCACCGAATTCGTCGACGGCGGCGATCAGCTCGTTCCGTTCGTGCTGCGCTTCGATCACAGCGATTGTGCCGCGATGCTCGCACGCCTCGCCGACTGCGCGCACGGCGTCGGCGTGCCCGACGGCTTCGTCGCGCATTCGACGTACTGGCTCGTCGAGGGTCACGAGCGCGTCGTCGGCGTCTCCAACATTCGCCACGCGCTGACTCCGCCGCTTCTGCGCGAAGGTGGCCACATCGGCTACGGCATCCGGCCGAGCGCGCGACGGAAAGGTTTCGGCCGCGAGATCCTGCGCCAGTCCGTTCGGCGCGCGCACGATCTCGGCATTGCCGACGTTCTCGTGACGTGCGGGCAGGCGAACGTCGCATCGGCGAAGGTCATCATCGCCAATGGCGGCGTCCTCGAGTCGGAGCTGTTCGTGCCCGCGCGCGACGAAATCGTGCAACGATATTGGATTCGCCGCCACGCGGTCGACTGTCGAAGGGAATGACGAGAGTGGCCAGGCTTCGCCTCCGCATCGCCACGTCGCTCGACGGGTTTGTCGCCGGCCCCCACCAGAGCGTCGACAACCCGCTCGGCGTCGGCGGCATGCAACTGCACGAATGGGCATTCCGGCTCGCGGCATGGCGCGAAATGCATGGTCTGTCCGGCGGTGACGTCGACGAAAGCACGCCCGTCGTGCTCGAATCGATCGCGAACGTCGGCGCGACAATCATGGGACGCAACATGTTCGGGGGTCATCCGGGGCCCTGGAATCCAACCCATCCCTGGAACGGTTGGTGGGGCGCGAACCCGCCGTTCCACCATCCGGTGTTCGTACTGACGCACCATCCTCGCCCGCCGCTCGCGCTCGAGGGCGGTACGGCGTTCACGTTCGTGACCGAGGGCATCGAGGCAGCACTCGCGCAGGCGCAGGACGCGGCAGGCGGCAAGGACGTGGCGCTCGGGGGTGGTGCGAAAGCCGCGCAGCAGTATCTCGCGGCCGGCCTCGTCGACGAGATGGAAATAAGCCTCGTGCCCCTGCTGCTCGGCAGCGGCGCGCGATTGTTCGAGCGCGTCGGTGCCGATCTGCACGGCCTCGCGCTGGTGCGCACCGTCACCGCCCGCGACGTGATGCATCTCAGGTTCGCGCGACGCTGAAGGACCGGACCGCGGTGACGAGCGAGCGACGGAAGATGCTGGCGGGCGCGCTGTACGACCCGCTCGACGCCGAGCTCGTGGCCGCACGCGAGCGCGCACGCGATCTGTGTTGGCACATCAATGCCACGCGCGACGCGCAGCAGGACGAGCGGCGCCGCCTGCTCGTCGAATTGTTCGGAGCCGGCGGCGACACCGCGTGGCTGCAACCGCCCTTCTTCTGCGACTATGGCTCGAACATTTATCTGGGCACGCGCGTGTTCTTCAATTTCAACTGCGTGGTGCTCGACGTGTGCAACGTGCGAATCGGCGACTATTCGCTGTTCGGTCCGGGCGTGCAGATCCTGACGCCGCTGCATCCGCTCGACGCGGCGCTGCGCAGGCGCGAGGAATACGGCAAGCCGATCACGATCGGCGCCGACGTATGGGTCGGCGGCGGCGCGCTGATTCTGGCCGGCGTGACGGTCGGATCGCGCAGCGTGATCGGCGCCGGCAGCATTGTCACGCGCGACATTCCCGACGAGGTGTTCGCGGCCGGCAATCCGTGCCGCATCATCAGGACGATCAGCACATGACGACGCTCGAATTGCGACCGACGTGCGAGAACTGCAACAAGCCTCTGCCGCCGCATGCGCTCGATGCACGGATCTGCTCGTACGAATGCACGTTCTGCGCTCCGTGCGTCGAAACCGTGCTCGGCAACGTGTGCCCGAATTGCGGCGGTGGATTCGTTCCGCGACCGATCCGGCCGTCGCGCAACTGGAGGAACGACAACTTTCTCGGCAAGGATCCGGCGAGCACCCGGGTGCGCCACAAGCCGGTGAATCGCGACGAGCATGCGGCGTTCGCCGCGCCGATCGGATCGATACCGCCGCACCGGCGGTAGCCGTCGAACAGGCCGATCATGCCGATCAGGCGACGCCACCGGGAACGCCATCGCACGAACCGTATCGGCTGGCTTCGCGCAGCCGTGCTCGGCGCCAACGACGGCATCGTGTCGACCGCGAGCCTCGTCGCCGGCGTGGCCGCGGCGAACGCGACGCACGAGGACGTCATCGCGGCAGCCGTTGCCGCGCTCGTCGCCGGAGCGATGTCGATGGCCGCGGGCGAATACGTATCCGTGCATTCGCAGGCCGATACCGAGCACGCCGATCTCGAGCGCGAGCGCCGCGAGCTCTCGACCGATCTGCAGGGCGAGCGCAACGAGCTCACCGCGATCTACGTTCGTCGCGGACTCGACCAGGCGCTCGCACGGCAGGTCGCCGACCAGCTGATGGCGCACGATGCGCTCGGTGCGCATGCCCGCGACGAGCTCGGCATCACCGAGCTCGCGCGGCCACGCCCGATCCAGGCGGCAGTCGCATCTGCGGCGAGCTTCGCCTGCGGCGCGGCATTGCCGCTGATCGTCACTGCGCTCGCACCGACGCGCTACGTGATTCCGCTCGTCTGCGCGACGTCGCTCGTGTTCCTGGCGATTCTCGGCGGCGTCGCCGCGCGCGCCGGCGGTGCGCCGGTCGCCCGGGGTGCGCTGCGCGTCACGTTCTGGGGCGCGCTCGCCATGGCAGTCACAGCCGGTGTCGGCGCGCTGTTCGGAACGATTCCGTGACCGATCGCTCCGTCGTCGGGGAGCGGCTGCGCGCGCTCGGAGCGTCCGTGTTTGCGCACGTCAACGGCACGCTCGAGCCACACCTGCGCGGCACTGAAAGGCTGCTGCGTCGCTGGGGCAACCGCGAAGCGGTCTGCATTGCCGGGCTCTATCACGCCGTCTACGGCACCGACGGAATTACCGGCCGGCTCGTCGGACTCGACGCACGCGCAGCGATCGCGGCGGTCATAGGAACGGAGGCCGAGCGGCTCACCTACGTCTACGGCGCGTGCGACCGCGAACGCTTCCATCCGCGAATCGGGACGCCTCTGCAGAACCGGTTCGTTGACCGGTTCACCAAGAGCGAATGCGCGATCACCGATGCCATGCTGTGCGATTTTTGCGAGATCACCGTCGCGAACGAGCTCGAGCTCGCACTCGGCAATGCCGATTTCAGGCGTCGTCACTCGAAGACGCTCGCCGAGCTCGTCGGCCGCATGGACGGACTGATCAGCACGGACGCGCGCGATGCGGCATCCGAGGTGCTGGCGCCCGCAAAGATCCGCGAGACGAGGTAAAACCCGATGCCGATGTCCGACTACATTCGTGGCTTGCGCAGCATGATCGGCACGACCGTGCTCGAAGTGCCGACGGTTTCCGTGCTGACGTTCGACGACGACGGCCGGGTGCTCCTCGTGCGCCACGCCGAAGGCAACGACTGGACGACGCCGGGCGGCATGATCGAGCCGTACGAGATTCCGTCCGACGCGGCGGTACGCGAGATGTGGGAAGAGACGGGACTTCACGTCGCGTTGACGCGCCTGATCGGCGTCTTCGGCGGGCAGGCGTGCACGAGCCGCTACGCGAACGGCGACGAGCTGTCGTGGGTGGCGACCGTGTTCGAAGGGAAACCGATCGACGGCGAGCTGCGGCCCGACGGCGTCGAGACGCTGGAAACCCGGTACTTCTCGCCCGCCGAAACGCGCACGCTCCACTGCAAACCGCACGTCGCGATGTTCCTCGAAGCGGGCTGGTCGGCGCGGCGCGGCGAAGCGCATTTCCAGCCCCCGACCTGGCGGCCCCGCCGTTGATGTCCGGAACGTAACGATGCTCGCACGCATCGCCGCCGACGCCATCCTGCTGCTGCATCTCGCATTCATCGCGTTCGTGATGCTGGGTGGCCTTCTCGTGCTCCGCTCCCGCCGGCTGATGCTGCTGCACCTGCCGGCCGTGGTGTGGGCGACGTTCGTCGAGGCGACCGGCACGGTCTGTCCGCTGACGTTCGTCGAGAACCGGCTCCGCGCCGCGGCGGGCCTTTCCGGCTACGGCGACGATTTCGTCGCGCACTACCTGCTGCACGCGATCTACCCCGACGGGCTCACGCGCCCGACACAGATCGGGCTTGCACTCGCCGTGATCGTCGTCAATGCTGCGATCTACGGCGCACTGATTCTCTCCGCACGAGGGCGCCTTGCCGATGGACGATGATGAACGCGCAATCCGCGCACTGCTCGCAACCTGGCACGAAGCAACCGCAGCCGGCGACGTTGCACGCATTCTCCCGTTGATGGCCGACGACGTCGTCTTTCTGGGCGCCGGCCGGCCGCCGATGCGCGGGCGACGCGCGTTCGAGCAGGGACTGCGCACGCTGCTCACGCATTCGCGAATCGATTCCACCGGCGAGGTGCGCGAGATCGTCGTCGCCGGCACGCTCGCCTACTGCTGGAGCGATCTATCGGTGAAGGTGACGCCGATCGGCGGCGGCGACACGACGCGGCTTGCCGGGCCCGTGCTGTCGATCCTGCGCAAGCGCGACGGCACATGGACGATCGTCCGCGACGCGAACATGCTTGCGCCCGAGCCCACCCGGATGCCGTGAATCGCCCGATACGCGTCGGCCTCGTCTCGGACACGCATGGGCTGCTCCGTCCCGAGGCGCTCGCAGCGCTGCGCGGCAGCGACCTGATCGTGCACGCCGGCGACATTGGCGATGCAGCGATCCTGACGCGATTGACGGCGATCGCGCCGGTCACCGCCGTGCGCGGCAACAACGACGTCGCCGACTGGGCGAACGACATCCCCGACATGCAGCAACTCGACATCGGCGGCAAGCGGATCTTCGTGGTCCACGACCTCGCGACGCTTCCGATCGATCCGGTCGCGGCGCACGTCGATGTCGTCGTCTCCGGCCATTCGCATCGGCCGACATGCGAGCGCCGTGGCGATGTGCTCTACGTCAATCCCGGCAGCGCGGGACGACGCCGCTTTCGGCTGCCGATCGCCGTCGGCATGCTGACGATCGACGGCGACGACGTCGAGGCCGAGCTCGTCATGCTGGACGACGTCGTCGCGCGTCACCCCTGAAGGCGATGGATCGCGCGCGCCGGCTCTTCGTGTCGCCGCATCTCGACGATGCGGTCTTCGCGTGCGGTCAATGGATCGCGTCGGCGCGCGACGCGATCGTCGTCACGATCTGCGCGGGGCGGCCACCCGTTGGCGCGCCGATCACGACGTGGGACGCCGAATGCGGATTTCGCGCAGGCGATGACGTGATCACCCTTCGCCGCGACGAAGACCGTGCGGCGCTCGACGCTCTGGGCGCCAGGCCGCTCTGGCTCGACTTCCGGGACGATCAATACGGCGAGCCGCGAACGGTGGAGATGATCGGCAATGCGCTCGCAGGTGTCATCGCACGGGAGCATCCAGCGGCGATCCACGTTCCGCTCGGGCTCTTCCACGCCGATCACGCTCGCGCCAGCGACGCCGCGCTGATGCTCGTCGATCGCTTCGCGTCGCTCGCGTGGCATGTTTACGAGGATGCCATCTATCGGCAAATCGCCGGCGCCTGCCGTGCGCGAATGCATGCGCTCGCGGAGCGCGGTTTCGCATTCGAACGCTGCGCACCTGCGCTCGACGGCGACGCGGCCACGCGCAAGCATGCGGCCGTCGCCTGCTACCGCTCGCAGCTCCGTGCACTGGCAACACGCAATGCGCACGACGACGTGCACGCGCCCGAAGGCCACTGGATCGTTTCGCGCAATGGAGACGCCCGATGATCGGCGAGCGCGTGAGCATCGTCGTGCTGACGTTCAACCGGCGCGACGAGCTGCTGCGCACGCTCTCGCAGCTTGCACGGATCGACGGGAGCGTTCGCATCGTCGTCGTCGACAACGCGTCGACGGACGATACCGTGCAGGCCGTCGCGCAGCGCCATCCGCGCGTCGACATCCTGCGACTGCCGCGCAACGTCGGCGCCGCCGGACGCAACGCCGGTGCGCTCGCCTGCACGACACGCTACGTCGCGTTCTGCGACGACGACACGTGGTGGCTGCCCGAATCGATCGCCTGCGCGGCCGATGCGCTCGATCGCCATCCGACGCTCGCCGCGGTCACGGCGCGCGTGCTCGTCGGCGAGATGGGGCGCGAGGACCCGACGAATGCGCGGATGGCATCGAGCCCGCTGCCGAATACGCTCGGCGTTCGCGGCACCGAACTCCTTGGCGTGCTCGGTGGCGCCTGCATGATGCGTCGCGACGCGTTCCTCGCGGTCGGCGGCTACGATCCGCGTCTGTTCCTCGGTGGCGAGGAAGCGCTGCTCGCGACCGATCTGATGAGCGCCGGTTGGCGCATGGCGTACGTTCCTGAAGCGGTCGTCTGTCACTACCCGTCCGGCACCCGAGACGTCGTCGTGCGCCGGCGGCTCGCGCGGCGCAACGCGCTCTGGTTCGCGTGGCTGCGACGTCCGTGGCGTCGCGTGCTGAAAGCCACGCGCGACTGGTGGACGCAAAGCCGCGGCGACGCGACGCCCTGGCGCGACGCCATCGCCGCATTGAGTGGCCTGCCGTGGATCATCCGCGCGCGCCGGCGCGTGCCGTCGCCGGTCGAGCGGGCGCTCGCGACGATCGAGGCGTTCTACGCTGACGGCGATTCGCGCCGCGCGCCGCGTGTCGCCGCATCGCCGGCCGAAACGCGCTGAATGCGACAATGCTCGGCGAAAGGATCACTCGCATGCGCACGATCGGCCTCCTCGGCGGCATGAGTTTCGAATCGACGATTCCGTATTACCGGATCGTCAACGAGACGGTGCGCGCGCGTCTCGGCGGCCTGCATTCGGCGAAGATCGCGATGATCAGCGTCGATTTTCACGCCGTTGAGTTGATGCAGGCGGCCGGCGACTGGACCGCGGCCGGCGCGCTGCTCGCCGATGTCGCGCGCGCGGTCGAGCGCGCGGGCGCCGACTTCCTCGTGCTGTGCACGAACACGATGCACAAGGTCGCACCGGCGATCGAGCGTGCGGTCAGCATTCCGCTTCTGCACATCGCCGATCCGACGGCCGACGCAATCGCATCCGCAGGCCTGCACACGGTCGCCCTGCTCGGTACCCGCTTCACGATGGAGCAGGATTTCTATCGCGCGCGGCTGCGCGCGCGCGGCATCGAGACCGTGATTCCTGACGACGCCGGGCGCGAATGGATGCATCGTGTCATTTACGACGAGCTGTGCCGCGGCATCGTGCGCGATACGTCGCGCACGCGCCTCTCCGAGCTAATCGAGGCGCTCGCTGCACGCGGCGCGCAGGGTGTCGTTCTCGGCTGCACGGAAATCGCGATGCTGATCGACGCGGGCGGCGCCAGCGTGCCGATCTTCGATACGGCGCGGCTGCACGCGGAGGCTGCGGCGCTGCAGGCGCTCGACACTGCCCCGCTTCCGCGACGGCACGCGAACGTCGAAACAGTCAACGGCGAATGACGCGATGGAAATCGACCGGATCGATCACGTCGTCATGACCGTGCGCGATATCGACGCGACATGTGACTTCTACGCCCGCGTGCTCGGCATGCGCGTCGTCACGTTCGCGGACGGCCGCAAGGCGCTCGCATTCGGGCGGCAGAAGATCAATCTCCATCTCGCGGGACGCGAATTCGAGCCGAAAGCCGCGCATCCGACGCCAGGCTCCGTCGACTTGTGCCTGATTGCAGCCGGCACGCTCGACGGGGTCGAGAAGCGCCTTCGCGCGTGCAACGTGCCGATCATCGAAGGCCCCATCGCGAAGACCGGCGCGACCGGTCCAATCCGCTCGGTCTACTTTCGCGATCCCGATGCTAACCTGATCGAAGTGTCGACGTACGACGACGCGTGATGAATGCGGAAGCCGTGAACGTCGGGCACGATGGATCGATGGCGCCGAGCGCGTCGATGATTCGCGTCCGCGAGATCGATCATATCGTGCTGCGCGTCATCGACGTCGACGCGATGCTGGCGTTCTACTGCGGCGTGCTCGGCATGGCGGTCGAGCGCCGCGTCGACGCGCTCGGCCTCGTCCAGCTGCGCGCCGGCCGGTCGCTGATCGACCTCGTGCCGATCGACGGGGAGCTCGGCCGCGCCGGTGGCGCGGCGCCCGGAGACGAGGGTCGCAATCTCGATCATTTCTGCCTGCGCGTCGAGCCGTTCGACGAGCGCGCGATCCGGCAGCAGCTGCGTGCTGCCGGCATCGAAGCGGGCGAGACGAAATCGCGTTACGGCGCGGAGGGCGAAGGTCCGTCGATCTACATGAACGACCCCGAAGGCAACGTCGTCGAGCTCAAGGGGCCGCCGAGCGAGGAGGAGCGATGAGCAAAGGATTCCCGATCGAGGGCGGCTGCACATGCCGCCGCGTTCGCTACCGGGTGACGACGAAGCCGCTGTTCGTCCATTGCTGCCATTGCCGCTGGTGCCAGCGGGAGACCGGCAGCGCCTTCGTGCTGAACGCACTGATCGAGTCGGACCGCGTCGAGCTCGTGCAGGGCACGCCGGTGACGATCGACACGCCGTCGAACAGCGGCCGCGGACAGAAGATCGTCCGCTGTCCCGATTGCCACGTGGCGCTCTGGAGTCACTACGCGGGCGCCGGCGACAAGCTCAAGTTCGTCCGGGTGGGCACGCTCGACGACCCTGACCGGCTCCCGCCCGACATCCACATCTTCACGGCGTCCAAGCAGCCGTGGGTGCGGTTGCCGCCGGACAAGCCGGCGATGCCCGAGTACTACGACAGCAAGCTGCACTGGCCGGCTGAAAGCCTCGAGCGCCGCCGCGCGATCTTCCCGCCCAAGCCCGCCGCGTGACGGCGCCGCGTGGCCGACGCAACGGACGGCGGCGAGGCGCCGCTCATGTCATCCGAAAACGGCGTTTGGCCGTTGTAGGGCCGCATCCATGGCACGATCCTCGCTCAAGCACGACTGATTCCCCCCGACCGCAATGAACTTCACGATCGCCCTGATCGCCGCTGCCTTCCTGTCCTCGACGACCGCTGCGGCCGCGCTGGCACCGGCCATGCAGCCGTCCACTCAGCATGAATGGGACGCGACGTTCGCCGCCTTCGCCGCCGACGACGCCGTGCACCCGCATCCGCCGGGCGGCGTGCTGTTCGTCGGCAGTTCGTCGATCCGGCTCTGGAGCGACCTCGAGGACCAGTTCAGCAATCTGCCCGTCGTCATCAAGCGCGGATTCGGCGGCTCGCAGCTTTCCGACTGCGTGAAGAACCTGAGCCGGCTCGTGCTGCGCTATCGCCCGCGGACTGTGCTTGTTTACGCCGGCGACAACGACCTCGCCGCCGGCATTGCGCCGAGCGAGGTGCTGCGCCGCTTCGCCGCGTTCGTCGACGGCGTGCACGCGACGCTGCCGGCGACCCGGATCGCCTACATCTCGATCAAGCCCAGCCCGGCGCGCGCCCGGCTGCTGCCGCAAATCCGCAGCGCCAACGCGCTGATTCGCGACTACGCCGAGCGCGAGGACAACGTCGACTACATCGACGTCTTCACGCCGATGCTCGATGCCGACGGCGAGCCGCGGCGCGAGCTCTTCCGCAAGGACGCACTGCATCTCAACGCCGCCGGCTACGGGCTCTGGAAGCGCGTCATCGGCCCGAACGTCTATTAGCGCGATCGGCTGCGCGAGCTGATCGAGGTTGTCACCTTCGCGCTCGCCCGATTTTCCGGGGCTCGAGCGACGCGCCGGTCAGACGCGAAATCCGAGGCGCGTCGCCAGCGCGCGGCCGTGGGCACGAATGGCCTCCGGCCCCGCGAGCGTCGCCCGCGCGACACCGTAGAGCAGCATCAGCGTCCCGAGCAGCAGCGTCGCCTCGAAAATGCTGAGATGCGGCCGCGGCGTGTCGCCGAGCACGGTCAGGATCGCGAGGCAGATCAGCAGGTGCGCGCTGAACACCATCAACGAGGCGCGACCGAGCGTCGCCAGCGGCGACTGCGCCGCCCACGCGAGCAGCGTTGGCCGCAACCGCACGACGATCAGCGCCAGCACCGCGAAATTCAGCAGCCGCAGCGGGCCGAGGTGCCATTTGTCGAAGAGCGCGTTCAAAAGCGCGTCGGAGCCGAACGTCTGGCCGACGATGTGCCGCGCGACGAAGAACATCGCCGCGACGCCGACGGCGAGCGGGAACGCATAGCGGGGCCACGGACGCGACGCGGGCGCGTCCGGCGCCGATTGCATCACGCCGAAGCGCAACCCGATCAGCCACAGCAGTTGCCACGCCATGAACGAGAACGCGCCGGTCGCGCCGTAGGGCACCGGCCAGCCGACGAGCGCCCCGATCGCCCGGTAGACGTGCCGGCCGCCGTCGTACTGCGCGTAGAGCCACAGCAGCGCGGACAGCGCGAGCAGCAACCCGAACCCGCGCCGCATCCCGTAGGCGAGCAGAAGCGGCGACACGGCGAGGAAGAGCACGTACATCGGCAGGATGTCGAGCAGCGGCGGGTTGTAGGCAAGGACCAAGCCGCTGGCGAGCGCGAGATGCGGACGCTCCAGGTAGTACGACGCGAGGCCGGTGATCGCGCCGGCGTCGCGCGAAACCGCGATCGGCACGATCAGCAGGAACAGGAACAGCAGCAGCGCGACGTGGGCGGCGTAGACCTTGAGCGTGCGTCCCCACAGCGCGCGCTGCATCGCGTCGAAGCCGCGCCTGCGTGCCTTGCTGCCATAGACGGAGCCGACGAGGTACGCCGACAGGAACACGAAGCCTTCGGCGGCCGACACGAATCCGAATGGCTGCCCGGCGTGCGAGCTGAACCATGTCGGCAGATGCGTCATCGTCATCAGCACGAGCATCAGACCGCGAAGCCAATCGAGTTCTGCCTGGCGTTCCATGAGTGATGGTAGATTGCGACTTTGCAGCGCGACCGCGGTGGATTGCGCTCGTCGGCATGGAGAAGGTCGGTTCAGACAATAGCGCCGCGAGCGGCGTTCCGTCTGTCGGCGGTTACCGGCTGTTTCATTTGTAGCCGCCTGCAAGACTTCAGCGCAGGTACGCGAAAAGGGGTGACCCCGGCTGGCGCCGGATCAGCGCGTGCTCGGCGGCATTCGCGTCGGCCATGTCGAGCGGAATCAACGGGCGCATCTCGCCGGCGACGAGCGCCGCGATCGCGACACCGTCGCGGTAGAGGATGCGGTTGCCGGTGACCGCGGGGATTCTCGCGCCCGGCAGAAGCGTGCCGACGACGTTCAGCGGATCGGCGGCACTGATCGACACCCACTGGCCCGAAGCCGCGCTTCGGCGCGTCTCGCGCAGAAGAGCGACCGCGTCCGGCAGCGCGAACTGCTCGCCGGTGACGCTCGCGACGAACCGCCCGCCGCGAATGTCGCCGCACGCTTCGAGCCGGCGCAGCACGCGCGAGAGCTCGCGCCACGGCGGCAGCCAGGGCGCCTCGCGCTGCAGGATCCGCCACGAGACGACGCCGTAGCGACGCAGCAGCGCGTGCGCGATGTGCTCGACCGTTTCCTGCGTCGGATCGTCGCGCGTCCAGCCGCGTGCCCGGGCGTCGGTCGCCGGCCTCGGCGCGCGCCGCGCAAGCGACCAGCGTCCGGCGTCCTCGATGCCGAACAGCGCGCTGCGCCGTGATCGCTTCCCGCCGCCTTGCCGCTTGCGCTTCGACGATGGCGTCAGCAACGCACGCAGCCCCGAGAAGCTGTCCGACGTCACGAGGCCCAGTGCGACGAGCTCGGCGAGTGCGTCCTCGACGTTCGTGCGCAGAAGGTGCGTCGCCTCGACGATCTCGTCGAAGAACGATGCGCCGTGCGCGCGCAGGACGTCGACGACGATGCGGGCGCGCGGCCCCGCCTTGTCGGCATGCTCGATCGTCGCGGTCGCGGCCGCTGCGCTCATCCAGATCGATGCGCTGCGGCGCGGCAGCAGCGTCACCGGCGTCGTGCGGATCACGTTCGCGCCGCCGGTGGCGGCGGGCGACGGCGGGGTCAGCCGGGCCCAGACCGCCCGACCGGAGAGGCACAGATCGTCGAGCCAGGTGAAATCGTAGTCGGCAAGCCGGGCCGGAAGGATCTCCGACTCCCATGCGGCCGCCGGCGCTTCGAAGCCCTGCAGCTGGCCGATGATCGCGTCGAGCGCGTCCGGGCCCTGCCGCGTCTCGTCGGGTGCAACGTGCTGCCAGCGGAACAGGAAACGGACGAAATCCTGCGTCGACACGGGCTCGATTTCCTGGCGCAACCGCTTCACCGTGTAGCGATGGATGCGCGCAAGCAGCGTGCGATCGCACCACTCGGGTGTCGATGCAGCCGCCGAATAGGTGCCCTGCATCGCGACGCCTTCGCCGGCGAGTCTCGCGAGCGCGGGTTCGATGTCGCTCGCCGGCAGCGCAAGCGATTGCGCGAGCGCATCGGCCGTGACGGGACCGAGGCCCGAAAGGCGGCTGCGGACGAGCTCGACGATCGCCTCGTCGCGCGACCAGGCGCGTTCGGCGTATTCGCGCGGCGGCTCGATCGGCGGCGTGCGCGGCGCATCGGGATAGACGGCATCGAACTGCGGCAGGCGCTCGGCGGCGACCCAGCGAGCGATATCGCCCCTCACCCCTGCCCTCTCCCCGCTCGCGGGGAGAGGGAGTATCTGCACGAGCGTCGCACGCCGATCGTCGGCAAGCTCGGCGAGAAAGCGGTCCCAGCCGTCGTTGGCCCCCGCCTCGGCAGGCGTGACGAAGCCGAGCGCGAGAAGTGCCGCATGCATCTCGTCGGCGCTCGTCGCTTCCGGCCACGCTTCCGTGCGCACGCGATCGATCGCGGCTGCATCGAGCGCACCGAGCTTACCCGCCGCATCGTCGTCCGCCCAGCGGCGCGCCATGACGGCCTGCGTGCGCCGTTCCTCGAGCGGCGCGTCATCGAGGTACGCATACGGACGCGCGTTCAGGATTTCCATCGCGAGCGGCGACGGCGCCGGCACGTCGCGGGCGACGATTTCGATGTCGCCGGCCTCGATGCGGCGCAAGACCTGCTCCAGGCCGTCGATGTCCATCGCCTCGTGCAGGCAATCGTCGACGAGCTGCCGCACGAGCGGATGATCGGGAATCTCCCGATCGCCGGCGATGTTGTCGGCGCACGCAAGCTGATCGGGGAACACCGCGGCCATCAGGTCGTCGGCGCGCATTCGCATCAGCGGCGCGGGCACCTTCTTGCCGCCGCGAAAACGCGGCAACGCGAGCGACGTGCTCGCGATCCAGCGCCAGCGCGCGGTCAGCATCGGCGACGCGAGCATCGCCTGCACCAGCACCGCGCGGACGCTTTGCGAATGCAGGTACCGCGCGACGTCGGCGAGCGCGAAGCTGTGCGACGTCGACAGCGACAGCACGATCGCATCTTCGGTGGCCGCCGCCTGCAGCTCGAAGTTGAACCGGACGCAGAAGCGCTTGCGCAGTGCGAGGCCCCACGCGCGGTTGATGCGGCTCCCGAACGGCGCGTGGATCACGAGCTGCATGCCGCCCGATTCGTCGAAGAAGCGTTCGAACACGACCCTGTTCTGCGTCGGCAGCGTCCCGAGCACGCCGTGGGCGCCCGCGAGATAGTCGACGAGCTGTTGCGCGGCGCCTTCGTCGACGTCGCGCGCGGCGAGCGTGGCGAGCGCCGTCTGCGCGTTCGCGGGCGCGTCGAACAGCTCGCTTCGCAACCGCGACACGGCATGCGACAGCTCGTCGCTTCGCGCCGGCGCTTCGCCGAGCCAGAACGGAATGCTCGGCGCCTGCCCCTGCGCATCCTCGACGCGCACCCGCCCGGCTTCGATGCGGCGAATCCGGTAGGAGGTGTTGCCGAGCTGGAACACGTCGCCGGCGAGGCTTTCGACCGCGAAGTCCTCGTTGACCGTGCCGACCATCTGTCCCGCCGGCTCGAGAATCACGTCGTAGTCGGCGTTGTCGGGAATGGCGCCACCCGACGTCAAGGCGGTCATCCGCGCCCCGCGCCGCGCGCGCAGCACGCCGTTCACGGCGTCACGATGCAGCCATGCACCGCGCGGGCCATGACGCGTCGTGTACCCGTCGGCGAGCGTGCGCACGACGTCCAGATATTCGGCGTAAGCGAGCGTCGCATACGGGTACGCGCGGACGAACGCCTCGTACAGCGCGCGTTCGGGCCAGTCGCGCGCGGCCACCTCGGCGACGATCTGCTGGGCGAGCACGTCGAGCGGCTTCGCCGGAATCGTCAGGCGATCGAGCTCGCCGCGGCGCACCGAATCGAGCAGCGCCGTGCATTCGACGAGCTCGTCGCGCGACAGCGGAAAGAGCCGTGCCTTCGGCACGCCGCGCACCGTATGGCTCGCGCGCCCCGCGCGTTGCAGGAACGTCGAAATCGATCGCGGCGAGCCCAGCTGGCAGACGAGGTCGACGTCGCCGATGTCGATGCCGAGTTCGAGCGATGCGGTGGCGACGAGCGCTTTCAGCTCGCCGCGCTTCAGGCGCTCCTCGGCGGCAAGGCGCAGCTCCTTCGCCATGCTGCCGTGGTGCGCCATCACGTGCGCCGCGCCGAGCAACTCGGACAGATGCCGCGTCACCCGCTCGGACATGCGACGCGTGTTGACGAACACGAGCGTCGTGCGGTGCTCGGCGATCAACTCGGCGAGCCGCGCGTAAAGCGTGAGCCAGACCTCGTTCGACATGACGGCTTCGAGCGGCGACGGCGGCACTTCGAGCGCGAGGTCGCGCGCACGGACGTGCCCCGTGTCGATAATCGAACACGCAAGCGTCCGCGGCCGCTCACCCGCCTCGCGTTCGCTCGGCACCCTCTCCCCGCTCGCGGGGAGAGGGCTGCGGCGAGGGGGCATTCCCACCAGGAAGCGCGCGACCTCCTCGATCGGCTTCTGCGTCGCCGAAAGGCCGATCTTCGTCAGCGGCAAGGCGACGAGTGCGTCGAGGCGCGCAAGCGACAGCGCGAGATGGCTGCCCCGCTTGTTCGACGCGAGCGCGTGGATCTCGTCGACGATCACGGTGCGCGTCGTTGCGAGCATCGCGCGACCCGATTCGGAACCGAGCAGCACGTACAGCGATTCGGGTGTCGTGACGACGATATGCGGCGGACGCTTCCGCATGCCGGCCCGCTCGGCCTGCGGCGTATCGCCGGTGCGTACGAGCGTGCGGATGTCGACATCGGGCAGGCCGCGAGCCGCGAGTTCGGCGCGGATGCCATCGAGCGGCGCCTGCAGGTTCTTCCGGATGTCGTTCGACAGCGCCTTCAACGGCGAGACGTAGACCACGAACGTCTCGTCGGGCAGCGGCGCATCGGCGCCGCGGCGGACCAGCGTGTCGATCGCGGCGAGGAAGGCGGCCAGCGTCTTGCCCGATCCGGTCGGCGCGGCGATCAGCGCGTCACGTCCGCTCGCGATCTCGCGCCACGCGCGTGCCTGCGCCTCGGTCGGACCGGCGAACGACTTCGCGAACCACGCGGCGACGGCGGGATGAAACAGAGTGTCCATGACACATTTTCTCACTGTTGCGACAGGCGTTCCGCCGTCCGGCGGCGACGCGATTATTCGTGTGGATTTCGGGGAGGCGTTGGGCTAATCTTCGCTCTTCCCGACCCCGCCAAAAAAAGCATGAAACGAGGGAGAGCGAAGGCGCTGTTGGCGTTGCTGGCGGCAATCGCGACGGGCGTCGCTTGCGCGCAGGATTTTCGCTTTTCGGACCCCCCCGACGACAGCGCGGCACGCGAGGCGGCCGCGCGCGACGCGCGCATCGCGTACGAACTGTCGGCGCCGTGCCGTGCCGACCTCAAGAACAAGAAGATCATGGTCATCATCGGCGAGCGCGAGCCGAGCGGCGTGATCGAAGCGCAGCAGCAGAATTACGGTCCGCATTACCGCGCGATCAACCGGCGATTGCAGGCGCTCGGTCTGCGCACCTACACGCCCGAACAGATCCGCGCGCAGATCGCGCAGGCCGAGATCGACGCATACTTCAGGAACGACCCCGATGCGGCGCTGTCGGCCTCGCGTCGGCTTGGCGCGAGCTTCGTGCTGCGCGGACTGATTTCGTCCGAGGCCATGCGCAATCCGATGATGAGGGTGAACCAGGTTTCGGTGAACATGGGGTTCACGTTGAGCGCAAGCAATGGCCGCGTGATCTCCGACACCGACGCCACCGCCAGCTCGTACGCCGGCGCCGACGTACGGCGCATGGCGCAGACGCTGATCGACGAACACGTGGACGAAGTGGTCGCCAAGCTCTACGGCGACTACTGCCGCAATGCGTCCGCGCACAAATGACCATCGGCGCATCGCGCACGATGCAAAGCGCCTTGACTCGACGACAGGAGCATTACGAATGAACCGCCGCAGTGCAATCCGCCTCGTACCGCCGCTCGTCGGCGCAGCGCTCGCCGTCGCGAGCGTCGCCAGCCTCGCGCAGCCGACGTTCGGCAACCCGTCGCCGACGGCGGGCAGCGACACGTCGCAGCGCGCGAACGCATCCGCCGACCAGGGGATGTACAGGCCCGTCGAATACGTCAACAAGAACAAGCGCGGACCGGCGCTGGTCGTGATCCCCGGCGAGATCAAGAGCAACAACGCGACGTTCCTGCAGAAGTTCACCGCGAACAACATCGCCGACTACGGCGAGCTCGAGCTTTCGAACGCCAACTTCAAGGTGCTCGAGCGCGCCGATCTCGGACCCGTGCTCAGGGAGTTCGAACTCGCGTACAACCTCGGCGATCCGCAGGAGGCGCGGAAGCTCCTCGGCATGGGCAAGCTCAAGAGCACGAAGTACGTCGTCAAGTTCGACATCCTGAAGACCGAGCAGGTCGCCGCCGCGCAGCAGGGCTTCGACGGACGCGCGATCGGCAACATTGCCGGTGCGCTCGGCATGTTCAGCGGGTCGCTCGGAGGCGCACGCGCCGGCGCGGTCGGCCAGGCAGCGGTCGGGTCGGTGCATACCGGCGAATCGACCGGCGTCTGGGTCATCGGCATGCGCTACAAGATCATCAACGCCGAGACGACCGAGCAGGTTGCGCAGGGCTACACCGAGGAGAAGATGGAGGTCGGCGCCAAATCGTCGTCGGTGCTCGGCGTGTCGCAGTCGCAGCAAGGCGGCGTCTCGCTCGACACGATGGTGCAGCGACTCGTGCAGAAGTCGGTATGGGAGATCGACAGCAAGTACAAGTAGCGTTCCCGCAGCGCCGCGGTGCATTGGGGGGCGTGTCATGATCGATCAGCTCGGAAAGTATGAGATCCGCCGCGAGCTCGCGCGCGGCGCGATGGGCATCGTCTACGAAGCCTACGACCCGCTGATCAAGCGGCGCGTCGCGCTGAAGACGATCCGGCCCGATCAGCTCGACGGCGAGCGCGCCGCCGACATGATCGCCCGCTTCCGCCGCGAGGCGCAGGCGGCCGGGCGCCTCAATCATCCGAACATCGTCGCAATCTACGAATTCGACGACGACGCGGGCACCGCGTTCATCGCGATGGAATTCGTCGAGGGACGCGAGCTCAAGGACTGCTTCGCGGCGAACGAGCGCTTCCGCATGGCCGACATCGAACGGATCATGACGGCGATCCTCGAGGCGCTCGACTACTCGCACAAGCAGGGCGTCGTCCACCGCGACGTCAAGCCCGCGAACATCTTCCTGCTCGACAGCGGCGGCGTGAAGGTCGCCGATTTCGGCATCGCGCACCTCGAGTCGTCGAACCTGACGCAGGTCGGCACCGTCGTCGGCACGCCGAACTACATGTCGCCCGAGCAGATCATGGGCTTGCCGGTCGACGGGCGCAGCGATCTTTTCGCGGCCGGCGTCATCCTCTACCAGTTCGTGACCGGCGAGCGTCCGTTCGCGGGCTCGTCGACGACGACGATGCAGAAGGTGCTGAAGGAGGATCCGCTGCCGCCGTCGACGCTCAACGTGCAGCTGCCGCCGGCGATCGATGCGGTCGTGCGCAAGGCGCTCGCGAAGCGGCCCGAGGATCGCTATGCGACCGCGCACGATTTCGCGCAGGCGCTGCAGGGCGCGGTACGAACCACCGTGGCACGTCAGGACCCCGAGGCGACGGTTGTCGCGCCGATGCCCGAAGCGCCGCCGCCACCGCGGCCGTCGCCCGCCGCAGCCACGCCGCCGGCGACGGCCGCTCCTGCGGCGCCGGCGCCATTGCCGATCGCCGATGCGACGCGCGCGAAGTCGCGCAGCGCATTCACGATCGTCGCCGGCGTTGCGGGGATCGGCATCATCGCGCTCGCGGCAACCTGGTGGCTGTTCCCGCGCGACAGCGTCACCGCGACGTTGCAGGCGAAGGCGCCGGCAACGGCCGGCGTCGCTCCGGCGGCGCAGCAAGCGGCAACGACGCCGACTCAACCCGTCACGCCGGCCCCGACGCATGTCGCCGCGGCGTCGCCGACGGGAGCAACTCCCGGCGCAGCAGCCGCGCCCGCGCCAGCAGCGGCGCCGCCGCCCGGCAAGCTTCTGATCACGGCCGTCGGTCTCGCCGATCCGAGCAACGCGCGCTACGCGACCGACCGCTCGCTGCTGCAAGCCGACGTGCGCGCCGATTCGCGCAGCCAACTCATCGCCAAGACGCTGATGCTTATGCTCGACCGCGACTCGTTCGCGAGTCATTACGATCTGCTGCAGTCGCGCGTGCTTTCGCAAAGCGACAGCTTCATCGGCAAGGTGGTGCAGCAGAGCGCGCCGTCGATCGGCAAGGACGGCCTCATGTCGGTCACGACGCAGGCGCTCGTCGACGTCGACGCAGTGCGGCGGGCGGTCGACCAGATGTCCCGCGAGGAGCGCGTGCAACTGATTCGCGCGAGCGGCGACCCGCGGATTGCCGTGCGGATCACCGTACGCGACGAAGCCGCGCCCGCGGACAGCGCCGCGCCCTCGCCGATCGCCGAGAACGTCGTCAAGGAGCGCATCCAGTCGTTCGGCTTTCGCACGTGGACCGAGGCGGCGCCTGCACCCGGTGGCAGCGCCGCCGAGGCCGATTTCATCGTCAGTGGCGAAGCGAGCGTCCGCAGGCTTTCGACGAAGCTACCGGCGTCGGGATTGACGATCACCAAGTACGCGCTCGCGTCGTGGACGGTGAAATGCACCGATCGCGCAACCGGCGAGGAGATCTACTTCAATACGACGCTGCCGAAGGCATCGGGCAGCTACCCGAGCGAGGAAGCGGCACTGCGCGCGATCGGCACGAGCGTCGCCGACCAGTTCAGCCGCGACTTCTTCCTGACGCACGTGCCCGTGCGCGGGCGCAAGGTGTCGCTCGTCGTCGGCGGCCTGCCCGATGAAGCGACGCAGGCGCTGTTCGTGCACGAACTGACCGGGCTGCCGTCCGTGATCGACGTCAACGCGGAGTCCTCCGCCAATCCGCGAACCTACGACGTCGAAATGGTGCCGGGGACGGGCAACGAGGCGATCGTCCGCGACATCCTGCGCCCGCTGAACGCGAAGCTCGGCAGTACCTGCTTCAGCGCCGGCGCGAGCGGCGGCGATCGCGTCGAGGTGGTGTTCGACGCGCGCTGCGCCGACGGCCTGCGCGCGCGCCTCGAGACGAACCCGCCGGCGGGCCTCTACGATGCGCCGCCCGAGCGGCGCAAGTCGATCATCAGCAACCCCGACACGCTGCGCAAGCTCATGGTTTGATCTGATCCCCCCACGCTTGCGGCTATCGCCGCTGCGCTGCCCCCCGGGGTCGGAATTCGCGCCTCGGGGCGGCCCTTCGGCGCGAATGGAGCCGGCCGCGAACGGGGTCAGTCTTCGATGCGGAAGCCGACTTTCAGCGACACTTGATAGTGCGCGACGCGGCCGTTCTCGACGTGGCCGCGCGATTCGATCACCTGGTACCAGTCGATGTGCTTGATGGTGACCGACGCCTTCTGAATCGCGTTCCGGATCGCTTCGTCGGTGCTCGTCGGCGACGTGCCGACGAGTTCGATCAGCTTGTAGGTATGCGCAGCCATCGCGTCTCCTGGTGATTGGTTCGAAAGGCCGGCTACTCGCCCATCGTCTCGCGCTGCTCGAGATCGATGCGCAGTTCGTAGAGATCCTCGTCCAGCGCATCGCGCACCGACACGACGCCGAGCGGCCGGTCGAACTCGACGACCGGCAAATGGCGGAACTTCCCCTCGTGCATCATTCGCAGCGCGCGCAGGAACGGCTCGTCGGGGTGGATCGTCTGTGGCCGCGGCGTCATCACGTCGGCAAGGCGCGTCGCATGCGGATCGCGTCCTTCGGCAAGCAGGCGAAACAGCGCGTCGCGCTCGGTGAAGATGCCGATCAGCCGGCCGTGATCGACGACGAGCATCGCGCCGACGTTCTCGCGCTTCATCACGCGGGCCGCCTCGACGACGGTCGTGATCGACGGCGCTTCGATCGGTGGATGACCGGCAATGATCGAGCGCAGTGAGCGAAGCGGCATGGCGCGTCCTCTCGTTCAGGGGTCGCGTCGCGGAAGGCGGCGCTCGTTGTGAGGATACTCGTGCGGCCGGGCGCTTGAAAAGGCGTCGGCGTCAGCGGTTGCGCGTCTTCGATGCGTTCCCGAGGCGTGCCTCGTCGGCGTCGACCGGCAGTCCCTCGGCATCGGTGAGCAAGCCCTCCGGTCGCGCCGGGTCGTCGTCGACACCGCCGATGCTCGCCGGGTCGTTGGCGCTCGCCTCGTTCCACGCCGTCGGCGCGTTGGGGAGCGAATAGATGCGCGGCCCACCGCGCTCGAGGATTGTGGACGCGACGCGGCGCTTGTCGTCGGACTCGACGCGGACCGCGACGATCGAGCGCCCGTTGCGCAGTCCCTGCGTGTACTTCTCGACGTTCGCGTCGTCCATCAGCACGCCGCTGAACATCCGCGAGATGAAGCCGGACACACCGCGGTCCTCGGGCAGCGGCTCGTCCACTTCGCGCATCGCGAATCGATCCTGCGGCGGCATCGGGATCTCGCCGGGCGCTGCGCCCACTTCGACGTGGATGCGGTCCTCGCGCACGCCCTCCGCGATCAACCGCGCCCGCGCGGCTTCGGCATCCGCACGCGAATCGTACATTCCAACGACGATTTGATCGGCCATGCGGATTTGAATGAGGTGCCTGCGCGAAGTTCGGCGCTCGCCAACGTGTCGCACCCGGCGAACGCGGCGACGGGCACTCGTGCCGTCAGCCGCGGAACCAATATCGACCGCGGAGGACAATATCGACGGCGCAGACGAGTGTCGGTCGATCGCCTACGCGAAATCGCGGCCGCGTCCGATAACCGGGGGCGCGACGTGCGCGCATTCTCAATGAGCCGCGACGGCGAATACGGAGAAGATCATGGCAGAAACCACCGCGAAGTTGGAAACGGGTAAATCGCGCGTTCAGGACGCGAGCGATCGCGCCCAGGATTACCTCGATCGTGCCGCGCAGACGGCGTCGTCCGGCATGGACAAGGTCACGGATAGCGCACGCCGCGGCGTCGACTCGGCCGCCGAATCGGCGAAGGCCGGACTCGACTGGGCGGCGGACAAGGCCTCGGCGCTGCGCGATCGCAACAGTGCGCTGGTCGACGCCATGACCGACCAGGTCACCGCGCGTCCGATGGTGGCCATCGGCATTGCGGCCGCGATCGGTTATCTGCTCGGGCGCCTGATGCGAAGCGGCGACTGATCCCTCGCATGACGAACGACGGCGGCCCGGCGCTGCGCGGCCGCCGTTTTCGCGTTCGGCGTCGCGCGGCGCTCCGCGTTCCACGTTGTCCGGCGCTGCATCTGCGCCGCTGCATGGCGCGTGTCGCCTGCGCCGCGTTCGCCGTTGCCGTAGCCGGCTGCGTCTCGGTCACGGCCAAGCCGCGCGCGCTGCTGCTGCGTGACGATGGGTCGGTTGCGGTCCAGACGCTCGCCTGTCCGCACGCGATCGAGCAGATGCTCGCGACGCAGCCGCGCACCCCGCGCGAAGGCCTCGATCCCGACGCGATTCGCCTCGTCACCTGGAACATCCACAAGCAGGCCGATCGAGGCTGGCAGCGCGACTTGCGACGCGTCAGCGACCGCAACGACCTCGTGCTGCTGCAGGAAACGGTGCTCGATCCGGCACTCGAAAAGATCATTCACGCGGAGGGGTTGCGCTTCGTGATGGCGAGCTCGTTCCTCGAGTCGGGGACCGACATCGGCGTGATGAGCGCCTCGCGCATCCCGGCGATCGCGAACTGCACGCAGCGCGTCGTCGAGCCGTTGTTGCGCATCCCGAAGTCGGCGGTGATCTCGTGGTTTGCGCTGGAAGGACGCCAAGAGACGCTGGCGGTCGTCAACGTGCATGCGATCAACTTCTCGCTGTCGCTCGGCGCCTACCGCGAGCAGCTCGCGGCGATCGGCGACGCGCTCGCGCAACACCGTGGGCCGCTGATCGTCGCCGGCGACCTCAACACGTGGACCGACGCGCGCGCGCAGGCGGTGCGCCACCTGGCGTCGCGCCTCGGCCTCACGGAAGTACGGTTCACGCCGGACGCGCGCAGCCATTTCTTCGGCCACGAGCTCGACCACATCTACGTGCGCGATCTCGCCACCATCGCAGCGCATGCGACGATCGTCACCTCATCGGATCACAATCCGGTCGCGGCGACGCTGCGCGTCGCGCGTTGAATCCATCAGAACGGAAGCGGCTGCAAAACCCACGCGAGCAGCAATACCACCAGCAGCACGTCGAGCGTGGTTCGGTTCATCAACTTTTCGCGCATGATGCGTTCGTCGCACAAGATCGGGCGCGCCCCGCGCCCATGAACGCAGTATCGGGACCCGATGTGCGCGAACGTATCGGCCCCGCACTCGATTTGGTGTAGGACCACGAGCGGTTTCGACGCGATGACGCTCGCCGCTAGCGCAGCGCGTTCGAGACGACCTTGTCCCAGCTCAGCGTCAGCGTGTTCACGTCGCGCCGCGATTGATCGGCGCCCACCTGCGCGCTGGGCACGACGAGCCTGAATCCGCCCGCGGCGTCACGCGCGACGTCGATCACGAGCGTGAGCTTCAAGGCGGTGAGCCGCACGCACGGCTCGTCGGTACTCGAGCGCATGAAGCCGTCGATCGCCGCGTTCACGCTCTGCGCGACCGCGCCCCCCTCGCCCGTCGCCTCGCCGACGTCGTAGAGGCGCGACGGCCCGGTGACGTCGAGCTTCAGCACCATCTCCTGCGTCCATTTGCGTCCCGCCGACGCCGAGCCGAACGGCGCGACCGAGACGCCGGCGAGCGGAAGCGCGACCAGCTTGATCTGGCCGTCGACGTTCGCCGTGCCGATGCGCTCGAGGTCGAGCGAAACCTGCGCGTTGCGAAGGTCGATCTCGCGCAGCTCGGCCGTGCCGCACGCGGCGCCGTTGCTCCGGATGCGCCAGTGGACCGCCCGCAGCTCGTGCTTCAGGTCGTCGAAGAACTCGCCGAGCGGCTTGCCGTCGAGGCCGGGCGCGGCCGGCGGCGCGCCCACGCAGGCGGAAAGACCGAACGCCGCGAGCGCGAGAACCGCGCCTTTCATCGCGTGCGCCGCGCAGCCAGCGCCTTGTCGCGCAGCGTGGCGACGAGGTCGCGCAGCGCCGGATCGGCGATCGGCTCGCGCACCGTCACCGTGTTGCAGCGCGCGCCGTCGTCGACGGCGATCGTGTAGGTGCGTGCATCCGGCATCGGCGATTCCTTCGGCCGCGCGGGAAGTGCGAAGAAATCGGCGCGGCGCACGAGATCGTGAATGCGCGCATTCTCGGCAGGCGGCAACGCATCGCAATGGATCGTCACCGGCGCGGCAAGTGCGGGAAACGCGGCCAGTCCCCCGTCGGAGCGAAAATCGATGCGCATCCGAAACCTAGCTCGCCTTCACGCCCACTTCGGCCCACGCCGCCGCCACCGCCTTGCGCTCTCCGTTGCCGAAGAAATGCGCCGCGTTCTGCACGGTGAGCCGCGCGAACTGGCGGAACGTCGCCGTCGGCTTCAGTCGGCGGTCGCGCAGTGTCTCGTACCAGATCCGCCCGGCCTTCTCCCATGCATGACCGCCGAGCGCGATCGCGGCGAGGTAGAACGCATGGTTGGGAATGCCCGAGTTCGTGTGGACGCCGCCATCGTCGGCCGACGTGTGCACGTAGCCGTCCATCGTCGACGGCTGCGGATCGCGGCCCAGCACCGGATCGTCGTAGGCGGTGCCCGGCGCCTTCATCGAGCGCAGCGCGACGCCGCGCACGTTGGCGGTGAAAAGCCCTTCGCCGATCAGCCAATCGGCCTTGTCGGCCGTCTGGCGCTTCGCGTACTGCTTGACGAGCGAGCCGAACACGTCGGAGATCGATTCGTTCAGCGCACCGGCCTGGCCGAGGTAGACGAGCCGCGCCTCGTCGCCGGTCACGCCGTGGGTGAGCTCGTGGCCGATCACGTCGAGCGAGATCGTGAAGCGGTTGAAGAGATCGCCGTCACCGTCGCCGAACACCATCTGGCGCCCGTTCCAGAACGCATTGTCGTAGCGGCGGCCATAATGCACGCTGGCGTCGAGGTGCATGCCCTCGTCGTCGATCGAGTTGCGGTCGTACACCTCGGCGTAGAAGTCGTACGTCGCACCGAGGCCGTCGTACGCCTCGTTCACCTCGACGTCCGCGGCGGCCGGCGCGCCTTCTGCCCGCACGAGCCGGCCAGGCAGCGTTTCGCTGCCGTGCGCGTCGTAGACGCTGCGCTGCTTCTGCGCGCCCGCGATGCCGAACAGCCCGCGCCGCGTCCCGGCGTCGAGAAGCGCATACGTCGCGCGGCCGAGCCGCAGCGTATGGTCGACGCCGAGCGTCGCGAGCGCCGCGTCGCGCTGGCGGCTGTTGCCATTGCGCGCGATCCGCCGCAGAAGCGGTGGCGGCAGGATCGTGCAGCGACAGTCCTGGTGCATCGGACCCCCCCGAACGGCGCCGCCGATGCGGCGGCCGCGCCGTTTTACCACGCAATCGGGGTTTCCGGGAATTGCAACCGGGCGTGCCGGACTGCGAAGTCCGTGCACGGCGCACCAAGGTGATCCAACCGCGACGCGCGATCGGCAAATCTTGCCGACGACGACGCCACTATTGGCAACCGCAACAAACGCTCGTAATCAGGCGGCGGGCCGTTGCCCGCGAAAGATCGGCGTCACCTTCTTGACCGGATCGACGTCGTCGCGCACGGTCGTGGACTGCGCCTGACGTCGCGTTTCGCGACGAATGCGCGCGAATGTCTTGCGAAGATCGGTATTGGCGCTGGATGTGTAGCGAAACGTGGGGTCGAGAATCGATTTCATGCGCACCTCCATGCGCGGAGCGGCGGTCGCAACGAGCCTTCACCCGACGGATGCGGTCTTTGCTGCAACCGACAACGACGAACGACATTGCAAGATTTCTGCCAATTCACGGCGCGCCGCGTGGCACGAAGGAAAGCGCGCAGCGCACGAACAGCGGCCGCTTCCAACTGTCAAGCGGACCGACACTTTGCGCGCTTGCCTTCACCGATGTCAACGCGACCGACGGTGGATGCCGCCGCGCCAGAGCCGCAACAGCAGATACGCGCCCGCCATTCCACCGAGATGCGCGAAGTGCGCGACGCCTTCCTGCGAGCCTGTCACACCCAGCACGAGCTCGATCGCGCCGTAGACGACGACGAACACGCGCGCCGGCATCGGTATCGGCGGGAACAGCAGCATCACACGGTTGTGGGGGAAGTACATGCCGTACGCGAGCAAGAGGCCGAACACGCCGCCCGATGCGCCGATCGTTGGATAGATCGCGTGCGTCAGCATCGCAACGATCAGCTGCGTGATCGCCGCCGACAGGACCGACACGAAGTAGAGGATCAGATAGCGCCGCGTACCGAACACCTGCTCGATCGCGCTTCCGAACATGTAGAGCGCGAACATGTTGAAGGCGAGATGCAGCAGGCTTCCGTGCAGGAACGCATACGTGACGAGCTGCCACGGCGCGAACGACGCGCCGATGCTCGTCGATGACGTCGCGAGCGGCCACAGCGCAAGCGGGACGATCAGCTGCGGCACGAGGCTTTGCAGCAGGAACATCGCCACGTTCGCGACAATCAACGCGGTCGTGATGGGAGGCATGGATCCTTTCGTCGGGCGAAGCCCGGGCGCAGCGCATACGGCGCGTAGATGGGGGCTTGCACCGGCACGGGCAAGGCGCTGGCATAGAATCGTACGACTGTCGAACGCCTCCCGCCGCCCTGCCATGCAATCCAGCGCCCCGGCGCCCGCCCCGCGCGTGGTCCGTCACCCGGTCGTGGTGATCGACGACTTCCTTCCGCAGCCGCAGTGGCAGGCGCTGCTGGCCCGCGTCCTCGCAAGCGAAGCGCAGTTCGTCGCGTCGGGAACGCACGACCAGCGCACCGACTACCGGCAGTCGCTGGTGCTGAATCCGCCAGCCGATCTCGTGCATCCGGTCGTGTCCCGCGTGCGCGGCGCCTCGCCGCAGGCGATCGCCGCGCTGCGCCTGCCGGCGATCCAGGTCGGCACCGTCGAAGCGCAGGTGACCGCGAGTGTCGATGGCAGCTTCTTCGGCGTGCACACCGACGCGGGCGAGGCGGTGCGCAAACGCCATCTGACGTACGTCTACTACTTCAACCGGCAGCCGAAGGGATTTCGCGGCGGCGAGCTGCGCGTCTACGACGACGTGCTGCGCAACGGCAAGCTCGCGCGCGCCGAAACGTTCAGCGTGATCGAGCCGCTGCACAATCGCATCGTGCTCTTCTGGGCGCGCACGATGCACGAAGTGACGCGCGTCGACATCCCGTCACGCGCGTTCGCCGACGCCCGCTTTACCGTGAACGGCTGGGTGAACGCCGCCTGACGGCGCTGTGGCGCCCCGCAACGCGGCGCAAGCGACGACCTTACTGACCGTAATCGCGCGCGGGCACCACGCACTGCGGCAGCGGCGCCGCGCTGTCGCAGTAACGCGCACGTGCCTGCTGCTCGCAAGAAGGACGCGCGAGAAACGGCTCGTCGCCGCAATGCGCGATCGCATTGCGGAGCGCATCTTCGACATCGAACGTCGGGGCCACGGCGTGCGCCGGCGGCCGCTGCAACGCGACGTGCGACGCTTCGTCGGTCTCGGCCTGTGCGATCGCCGTCGTGCGCGGTGCAACGCGCGAGCGCGCGTCCGGGGTCGACGACTTCGGGGGCGTCGTGCGAACCGGCTCGAGCGCGCCGATCGCCTGCCGGCGCGCATCGTCGGCGGCGGCGGCCGATGCACTGGCGATCGACACCTGCCGCAGATGCGAGACCTGCTGCGCATCGAGCATGACGGAACCGTGCGTGATCGCCGCTTCCGAATTG
The DNA here is from genome assembly GCA_035605875.1 of Casimicrobiaceae bacterium. Lineage (GTDB taxonomy): Bacteria > Pseudomonadota > Gammaproteobacteria > Burkholderiales > Casimicrobiaceae > VBCG01. The sequence goes on along the minus strand of DATNGN010000020.1, from coordinate 33,147 downwards.
TCGGCGACGTGCAGTGCGACGGTGGCTGCAACGCCGATCGCGAACGCGACAGCGATGGCGGAACCCGGCGTGCGGATACGCGCGAGCCAGTCGTTGGCCACGAGACGCGATGCTTCCGCCGACGCGACCATCGGCTCGATCTCGCCGAGCGACACGCCCGCGAACCGCGCGCGCTGCAGCTCGCGTTCACATTCGCGGCAGAGCCTGCCGGGACGGGTCATGCGCTGGCTGCACATGCGGCATTGCGTCATCGGCCGCTCCTGTGCGAACGCGGGCTCGTTCTTTCGTGTGCGGCGGCTGCTTGCATGACGAAATCGGGAATCCCCATGAAAGCTCGTCGAACCCCGTCAAGCAATTCATGGGCCCGCCGCCATGATTGGCGTGTCGCTTGCTTCGACGCAAAGCCGCAGCGATGCCGTCGCTCGCGGCTGTTCACCGCGGCGTGTGATGCACAACATAACGACGACAAATCCCCGGCCCGCGCACTTCCGCGTCATCCGGCTAATCTGGCCCTTCGTCGCGATCGTCGTCGTGCTGCTCGCGCTCGGCATGGCGAGTCTGTCGGTGATGCGCGGCGTGCGCGCGTACATCAGCGCGGAAACCGTCTGGTCGAACGCGCAAAAGGCGGCCGTCGAAGCGCTCGAGCAATACGCACAAACGCGCAACGAGGATCATTTCGACCGCTACGTCGATGAATCGAAAGTGCTCGCCGGCGCGCAAGCGGCGCGCACGGAGCTCGACAGCGCGTTCCCCGATTTCGCGCGCGTGCGGCGAAGCCTCCGGGCGGCGCGAAGCCATCCGGCCGATATCGGCAGCATGATCGATCTCTATCGCCGCTTCCGCTTCCTACGCTTCATGTCGCAGGCGGTCGTGCTGTGGTCGCAGGCCGATGCGCTGCACGCGCGCATCGACGAACAGGCGCAGGCGATGCACGCGGCGGTCAAGCGCGCGCGCGGCGGAAACGTCGACCTTTCGCCGTCACTCGTCGCGATCCGCGCGTTCGACCGCGACCTGACCGGCGTCGAGCGCGCATTCGCGGCAACCTTCGCCGACGCGTCGCGACGCGTCGAGCTGATCCTGACCGTCGGCACGCTGATCGTCGCGCTCGCGCTCGTCGCCGCGGCGGCCGTCCGCACGCAACGTCTCGTGCGCAAGGAGGATGCGTTCCACGACGCGCTGCGCGCAAGCCAGCAGCGCTACGACTACGCAATCAGCGGCACCAACGACGGCATCTTCGACTGGCGCCTCGCGCATCGCGATCTCTACCTGTCGCCGCGCCTCGAGGAGCTCCTGGGATACCCGTCCGGCACGCTGCACGAAACGGCGGCGTCGTTCCTGCGCCGCGTGCATCACGACGATCGCCGCTTCACGCGCCACCGGTTGCGCCAGCATCTTGCGAGCGGCGATCCGTTCGATCTCGAGTTCCGTCTGCGCATGGCCGACGCTGCATGGCGCTGGTTTCGGATGCGCGGCCGCGCCGTGCGCGGCGCGCGCGGCAAGCCCGAGCGGATGGCCGGGTCGCTCACCGACATTTCGGACCGCAGACGCGCGGAAGCCGAAACGCTCGAGCAGAAGGAGCGCGCGCAGGTGACGCTCGCATCGATCGCGGATGCGGTGATCACCGTCGACACGGCGGGCAACGTCGAGTACATGAACCCGGTCGCCGAGCGTCTGACCGGATACCGCAACGACGAGGCGCGTGGCGCGCCGCTGCCGAACGTATTCTCGGTGCAGGACGACGCCACCGGCGTCGAAGTCCCCGATCCCGTCGCACGCGCGCTTCGCGAAGGCGCGACGATCCCGTCGGAAGGCAACGTCGTGCTGCGCCGCCGCCACGAAATTCCCATTGCCATCGACTACGCGGCGGCGCCGATCCTCGACGATGCGCGCAACATCGGTGGCGTCGTGCTCGTGTTTCACGACATGAGCCGCGAACGCCAGTATGCGATGCGCCTCGCGCATCTCGCGAGCCACGATGCGCTGACCGGTCTTCTGAACCGGCGCGAATTCGAGCGGCGCGTCACGAGCGTGTTGATCGAAAGCCAGTACGAGGCGAACAATCATGCGGTGCTCTATGTCGACCTCGACGAGTTCAAGGTCGTCAACGACACCTGCGGACATGCAGCGGGCGACGAGTTGCTGCGCCAGGTGAGCGCGCTTCTGCGGCCGCGGCTTCGCGAAGGCGACACGCTGGCGCGCCTCGGCGGTGACGAGTTCGGCGTGCTGCTCGAGCATTGCGCGCCGGCACCCGCCTCTGCGATTGCCGATTCGCTGCGCACCGCGATCGGCGATTTTCATTTCCAGTGGAATCAGCGCACGTTCAAGATCGGCGCCAGCGTCGGCGTCGTCAATGTCGCTGACGGCCCGCAGACGCTTGCCGGCGTGCTGTCGGCCGCCGATGCGGCCTGCTACATGGCCAAGGACAAGGGTCGCAACCGCGTGCAGGTGTACAGCCCCGAAAGCGACGAAGTCACGCTGCGCAAGGGCGAGATGGAGTGGGTCAACCGGATCCATGCAGCGCTCGCCGACGAGCGCTTCCTGCTCCATGCGCAGGCGGTGCAGGCGACACGCGGCGAGACGGGATCGTCGCCGTACACCGAGCTCCTGCTGCGCCTTCGCGACGACGCCGGCGAGCTCGTGCCGCCCACGTCGTTCATACCGGCCGCGGAGCGCTATCACCTGATGCCCGCGATCGACCGCTGGGTCATCACGTCGGCATTCGCGATCCTCGCGCGCCAATTCGAGGCGGGCCCCGCCGGGGCCGGCGTCTTTGCGATCAACGTCTCCGGCGCATCGATCGGCGACGATGCGTTCCTCGATTTCGTGCAGGCGCAATTCGTCGCTCACAGGGTGCCGCACACGAGCATCTGCTTCGAGATCACCGAGACGACGGCGGTGGCGTCGCTTTCGAAGGCGACCGAGTTCATGACGAAGCTGCGCAGCCTCGGCTGTCGCTTCGCGCTCGACGATTTCGGCGTCGGCGTGTCGTCGTTCACCTACCTGAAGCACCTGCCGGTCGACTACCTGAAGATCGACGGCAGTTTCGTGAAGGACATGCTGCACGATCCGGTCAACTACGCGATGGTCGAGGCGATCCACCGGATCGGGCACATCATGGGTAAGCAGACGATCGCCGAATCGGTCGAGCATCGCGACACGCTGAAGGCGCTGCGGGCCATCGGCGTCGACTACGCGCAGGGCTTCGGCATCGCGCGGCCGGTGCCGTTCGGCCGCATGCGCGCGATCCGCAATACGCAAAGGCGCCAGGCCGACGCGGCCTGACGCTTTCGCCCCCGTCGGCGCCCCGGCGACCGACCCCACGTTTCTCCTCGGGCTCCGGCTCGCATCGCTCGCCGATGCGATCGCTGCTGTCCCATAGTTACTACTTATTGTCGCGATGCAATAATTAAATTTGCGTTATCGGCAGCGCAGCCCCACTATCCATTCATCGCAACGCCATTCACGAAGGAGATCATTTCATGGCCAACCTCGCTCCCACGCCCGAAGGCCGGCGCGTCCCCGACGTCTCGTTCCGCATTCGCCGAGACGGCGACTGGGCGACGCTCACCACCGCGGACATCTTCGCGGGCAGGAACGTCGTCGTGTTCTCGCTGCCGGGCGCGTTCACGCCGACCTGTTCGTCGACCCACCTGCCCCGCTACAACGAGCTCGCCCCGGTGTTCGCGAAGGAAGGGATCGACACGATCGTCTGCATCTCGGTCAACGATCCGTTCGTCATGGACGAGTGGGCGAAGGACCAGGAAGCGGGCAACGTGCTCCTCGTGCCCGACGGGAACGGTGAATTCACCGGGAAGATGGGGATGCTCGTCGACAAATCCGACCTCAATTTCGGCAAGCGCTCGTGGCGCTACTCGATGCTCGTGCGCGACGGCACGATCGAGAAGATGTTCGTCGAGCCGAACGAGCCGGGCGACCCGTTCAAGGTGTCGGACGCCGATACGATGCTCCGCTACATCAATCCGAACGCGAAGAAGCCCGACCAGGTCGCGATCCTGACGCGCGACGGCTGCTCGTTCTGTGCGAAGGCGAAGGAGCGGCTGGCCGACGCCGGCTACGACTACGTCGAGGTCCCGCTGCCGCATACGATCCGCACGAAGGCAGTGGGCGCCATCGCGGGTGCGCAGACGGTGCCGCAGGTGTTCGTCAACGGCCGGCTGATCGGCGGCTCGAACGAGCTCGAAGCGTTCCTGAAAAAGGCGGCGTGAGGCCGGAGCGTAAGCTCGGCGGGGACCGGTTCCTACCGCGTCCCCGCGTTTCTCATTTCCACCGAAGGATCGGAATGCGAACGGTAAAGACGGATGTGGCGATCATTGGCGCGGGCACGGCCGGCTTGTCGGCATACCGTGCCGCGAAGGCGGCCGGCCGCAACGCGCTCCTGATCGAAGGCGGGCCTTACGGCACGACCTGCGCGCGTGTCGGCTGCATGCCGAGCAAGCTGCTGATCGCGCCGGCCGAAGCGGCGCACGCCGTCGAGCGCTTTTCCGCGTTCGGGCTGAGACTTCCGGGCGACGTCGTCGTCGACGGCAAGGCGGTGATGGCGCGCGTGCGCGCCGAGCGCGATCGCTTCGTCGGCTTCGTGCTGCAGGGTGTCGCCGGCATTCCCGCTCACGACCGGATCGAAGCGCGTGCGCGCTTCGTCGCGGACACGACGCTCATCGCCGGGGATGCGACGATCGATGCGCGGGCCGTCGTGATCGCGACCGGCTCTGCGCCGTCGTATCCGGCGAGCTGGAAGGCACTCGGCGACCGTCTCGTCACGAACGAGACGATTTTCGAGTGGACGGATCTTCCGGAAAGCGTCGTCGTGTTCGGGCCGGGCGTGATCGGTCTCGAACTCGGACAGGCGCTGCACCGCCTCGGCGTGAGCGTGAAGATCTTCGGCCGCGGCGGTGGCGTCGGTCATCTCGCCGACCCTGAATTGCTCGCCGAGGCGCGTCGCATCTTCGGCGCCGAGTTCCATCTCGACACCGATGCACATGCGGATGTCGTGCGCGACGGCGATCGCGTCGTCGTTCGCCATCGCGGACCGGACGGTGAATGGCGTTCCGAATCGTTCGACTACCTGCTCGCGGCCACGGGGCGTGCGCCGAACGTTCACGACCTCGGCCTCGAGCGGACGACGCTCGCGCGCGACGCGCAGGGCGTGCCGCTGTACGATCGCGAAACGCTCCAGTGCGGCCGCGTGCCGATCTTCATCGCCGGCGATGCGAACGCCGACGTGCCGCTTCTGCACGAGGCGGCCGACGAGGGACGCATCGCGGGTGACAATGCCGCGCGCTTTCCCGACGTCCGTCCGGGCATGCGGCGTGCGGGGCTTGCGATCCTCTTCACCGATCCGCAGATCGCAATCGTCGGCGGGGGCCTGCGCGCCGCGCGCGACGCGGCGAACGGCTTCGTCACCGGTGTCGTGTCGTTCGACGACCAGGGCCGCGCGCGCGTGATGGAGCGCAATCGCGGACGCCTGCACGTCTACGCGGAAATCGGCACCGGTCTTCTGCTCGGCGCCGAGATGATCGGCCCCGAGGCCGAGCATCTCGCGCATCTTCTCGCGTGGTCGCGGCAGCTCGATCTCACGATCGGCGAGATGCTGATGCTGCCGTTCTACCACCCGGTCGTGGAGGAAGGCCTGCGCACGGCGCTCCGCGACGCGTATGCGAAGCTCGACGCGGCGGCGAAGGAACGCCGCGCCGCATAGGGCTCACCCCGCTTTCGTCGACCCCGCTGTCTTCAACGCAGCAGGAAATACAGCAAGTAGGCGACGATGACGGTGATGGCGATCGCGACCGGCACGATCACCCTGCGCGTGCGCAGCGGATGCGGCCGGTCGTAAACGCCGACGGTGCGGCGCGGCCGGCCGGCGCTGTCGTCCGTTCGCTTCAATAGACGCGCCCGCCGCGCGGTCTCGGCGTCGCCTCGTCCTCATCCGAGCCCGCGGTGCCCCGATCGGGAATCGATGCGCCGGGCCCCGACGTGGTCGGACCGCCGATCGATGCGCCGCTCGCGAGGCCGGTCTCGCGGGCGCGTTCGCCGTAGAGGTCCTCCTCCCGCGCGAGATCCGCAGGCGTGTACTCGCGCGCATTGGTGTCGAATCCCGTCCAGCCGCCCTCGCGCCATTGGTCCGCGCGCCGCTCGATGTCGACGGCGCCGTGTGCGCGCATGATCTCCGCGGCACGCTCGGCGCGGACGTCGTCGGCACGCACGGTCACGAGCGCTCCACCGCGGCGCACCGCCTCGGCGTAGTACTCGGCGTCACCTTGCGACACACCCATGTCGGTGAGGCCGCCGATCAGGCCGCCCGCGACGGCGCCGACGCCCGCGCCCGTCAGCAGCGACACGATCGGGCCGGCGGCGATGATCGGTCCGATGCCCGGGATCGCAAGACCCGCGAGGCTCGCGGCGAGACCCGCGGCACCGCCGACGACACCGCCTGTCACCGCACCGGCCGCAGCGTTGCTCGCGTCGTCGACGCGGCGCGTCGGATCGACGGCCGGATCGGTCAGGCCCGCACCGTCCTCGGTCAGCGGCGCGTTGTCGGCCGCCGAGCGCGTGTAATGTTCGCGGGTCGTCGTCGTGTGCGTGCCGTCACCCGGCTCGCCGCCGGCCACGTCCGGTCCCATGCCCGGCATCGTTCCGACGCCCGTATCGTTGGTGAATCCGGTCGACGTGCGGGTGCCGAGCGGACCGAGCATCCGTTCGGTGCCGGCGACGCCGGTCGACGTGTCGGCGGGCGCGTCGATGTCGGCGCCGCTGGACGTGCCCGTGCCGCTGCGGATGTTGCTCGCGACGACGTTCACGTCGCTGTCGCGGAAACCGTCGTCCATCAACTCGCGCGCCACCCGGTTCGCTTCGTCGAAACTGTCGAACGACCCTACGATTGTCTTCATACGATGAGTCCCTGCGAGGAGGATCAAGGAACGTGCAGCATTCGCTGCACGCGGATTCGCGCGGCAGACCGGCGCCTTCGTGCGCCGCGACGTCCGCAGTACTGTAGGCAGTACGCGCCGCGAAGTTGAGCGGTCGACGCCGCGAAACGCTGTGCGCGCTCGTCCTACGTCCGCCCTTTACAGCCCGGGGGGCGCCCACCGACAATGCGCGGTCTTCGCCGAAGGAGGTCCTCTTGCATTCGCTTTCCCGGTGGCTTTTCGCCCTTGCCGTCGCATTGCCGCTCGCCGGCATCGCGCACGCCGACGACTACCCGTCGCGGCCGATTCGCGTGATCGTCCCGTTCTCGCCCGGCGGCGCGGTCGATGGACCGATGCGCCTCATCGCGCAGGAGCTCGGCAAGCGCCTCGGCCAGCCGGTCGTCGTCGAGAACAAGCCCGGCGCGGGCGCGACGATCGGCACCGACGTCGTCGCGAAAGCGCCGGCCGACGGCTACACGCTGCTGCTCGCGTCGCAGACGAACGCGATCAGCGCGACGCTGTATTCGAAGCTCCCGTTCGATCCGATGGGCGACTTCACGCCGGTCACGCTGATCGGCCGCGAGCCGGGGGTCGTCGTCGTCAATCCGGCGGTCCCCGCCAGGACGCTGCAGGAATTCATCGCCTACGTGAAGGCGAATCCCGGAAAGGTGGACTACGCATCGTCGGGCAACGGCAGCGGCCAGCATCTGTTCGCGGCGCTCCTCGCCTCGCGCACCGGCATGAAGATGAACCACGTCCCGTATCGTGGCAGCGGGCAGGCGACGACCGACCTGCTGTCGGGTGTCGTCGCGATGGCCATTCCCGGCACCGCAGGCATGGTCGGGCACATCAAGGCCGGTAAACTGCGCGCGCTCGCCGTGACCGGTGCCCATCGCTCGCCGCAACTGCCCGACGTGCCGACGGTGATCGAGTCGGGCGTCCCCGGCTACGAAGCGTACGTATGGATGGGATTGCTGGCGCCGAAAGGCACGCCACCCGCCATCGTCGAGCGGCTCAATCGCGCCGTCGTCGCGGTGCTCGGCGAGGACGAAGTGAAGGCATACATGGCGAGCGCCGGCATCGAGATCGTCGGCTCGACGAGCGCCGAGTTCGGCAAGTTCTTTCGCGCCGAGCGCGACCAGTGGGCGAAGGTGATCAAGGACACCGGCGCGCACATCGAATAGGAAACGCGATTCGAATGGATGGCATGAAAGTCGAAGGCGTCGAACACCACACGCAAAAGAACGGCGTGCGACTGTTCCTGTGGGAGAAGTTCGTCGGCGAGCCGACCGGCAAGCCGGTCGTGCTGTTCGTGCACGGCTCGTCGATGGCGTCGCAGCCGACGTTCGACCTGACCGTGCCCGGCCGACCCGACTCGTCGGTGATGGACTGGTTCGCGAAGCAGGGCTTCGCGTGCTGGAGCGTCGACATGGAAGGCTACGGGCGCTCCGACAAGCGTCGCGACATCCCGTGCGACATCGCGAACGGCGCCGACGACCTCGAAGCGGCGACGCGCTACCTGCGCGAGACGCGCGGCATCGAGCGCGTGATGGCATACGGCATCTCGTCGGGCGCACTGCGCGCCGCGCTCTTCGCGCAACGCCATCCCGAACGCGTCGCTCGGCTCGCACTCGACGCGTTCGTGTGGACCGGCGAAGGCGCGCCGACGCTCGAAGCCAGGCGGAAGAAGCTGCCCGAATTCGTCGCGCGCAATCGCCGTCCGATCGACCGCGACTTCGTCCGCTCGATCTTCGCGCGCGACCATCCCGACTGCGCCGAGGCGCGCGTCGTCGAGGCGTTCGCCGACGCGATCCTCGCGCTCGACGATTCGATGCCGAACGGCACGTATGTCGACATGTGCTCGAAGCTCCCGCTCGTCGATCCGGAAAAGATCACCGTGCCGACGCTTCTGATGCGCGGGCAGTACGACGGCATCGCGGCGCTCGACGACCTGATCGAATTCTTCAAGCGGCTGCCGAACCCCGACAAGCAGTTCGCGGTGATGCCCGGCATCTCGCACGCGAGCTTCCAGCAGAAGAACTACCGGATCGTCTATCACGTCCTGCATGCGTTCTTCACGCAGCCGCAGCCGGTGTATCGAGGATAGCCGCCGCGATGGCCGTCCAACCGACGCTGCTGCTGATCGCCGACATCGCCGGCTACACGCGGTTCATGAAGATGCACGACACGAGTCTCGTGCATGCGCAGCAGATCATCGCCGACCTGCTCGAGGCGGTGATCGACGCGGCCGGATCGTCGCTCAAGCTTGCCAAGCTCGAAGGCGACGCTGCCTTCTTCTATGCACCCGCCGACGGCAAACCGGGGGCGGCTTCGATCGACGAGCGCGCGGCGGCGATCTACCGGGCGTTCCATGCGCGGGCGCAGGACATCAAGACGAACACGCTGTGCCCGTGCGACGGTTGCCAGCAGGCGGGCAACCTGAAGATCAAGCTCGTCGGCCACGCGGGCGGCGTCGCCGTGCAGAAGGTGAAGCGCCTGACCGAACTCGCCGGCGTCGACGTGATCGTCGTCCATCGGATGTTGAAGAACAGCGTCCCGGTGTCCGAATACCTGCTCGTGACGAAGCCCGTGCATGCGCTGCTCGGCGACACGATGCGCGAGCGCGCCGCGGCGTTCGACCTCGACCTCGACGACATCGGCAGGACGCCTGCGTGGTACGTCGATCTCGCGCAGTGCGTTCCCCCGCTGCCGCCTGCGCAGAAGCGCTCGCCGCTTGCGCGCGTCGGTGGCTTTCTGCGCTTCGAGGTACGCAACCTGCCCTATACGCTGCGCATGCGCAAGGCGTGCGCGGGCTTTCGGAACGTGCCCGATGCGCGCTGATCGGCCGCTGACTGAGGTCGCCGTTGGCTGATCTGATCGAAGTCCGCGACCTGTCGATCGACTTCGATACGCGCGGCATCCGCATTCACGCGCTCGACCGCGTCTCGTTTCGCATCGCACCCGGCGCGACGCTGGCGCTCGTCGGCGAATCGGGCTCGGGCAAGTCGATCACCGCGCAGGCGATGATGCAGATTCTGCCTGCGAGCGCACAGATCACGTCCGGCCAGATCCTGTTCACGCCGCCCGATACGCGCGAGCGGCCGATCGACATCGTGCGGCTCGCGCCGGACGGGCGCCGCATGCGCCGCATTCGCGGCCGCCACATCTCGATGATCTTCCAGGAGCCCATGACGTCGCTGTCGCCGCTGCACACGATCGGCGACCAGGTGAGCGAGGCGCTCTTCGTGCACCAGCGGATCGGCCATCGCGCCGGCATGGCGCGCACCGAGGAGATGCTTCGCCAGGTGGGCTTCCCGGATCCGCGGCGCGCGCTTCGGATGTACCCGTTCCAGCTTTCGGGTGGCTTGCGGCAGCGCGCGATGATCGCGATGGCGCTCGTGTGCCGGCCGTCGCTCCTGATCGCCGACGAGCCGACGACGGCGCTCGACGTGACGATCCAGGCGCAGATCCTCGCGCTCGTCAAGGATCTGCAGGCCGAGCTCGGCATGGCGGTCCTGATCATCACGCACGATCTCGGCGTCGTGGCGAACGTCGCCGAGCGCGTCGTCGTGCTCTACCAGGGCCGCGTGATGGAAGAAGGCCCGGTCGAGGCGATCTTCGAGCGGCCCGGGCATCCATACCTGCGCGCGCTGTTGCGCGCCGTGCCGCACTTCGACATGAAGCCCGGCGAGCGACTCGCATCGGTGCGCAGCGTCGACTGCCAGACGGGTCCGCTCGTCGAGATGCGCGAGCCGTGGCCGGCGGACGCAGGCGCGATGCACCTCACCGTACGCAATATCGTCAAGACGTTCGCGCAGCGAACGAGCGGCTTCTTCGTGCGCCGCGAAGGCCCGCCGTTTCGCGCGGTCGACCAGGTGAGCCTCGACATCCGGCGCGGCCAGTGCTTCGGCCTCGTCGGCGAAAGCGGCTGCGGCAAGACGACGCTGTCGAAGGTGATCATGAGAGCGCTGACGCCCGATAGCGGCGAGGTGCTCTACAACGACCGCGGCGCGACGATCGACGTCGCGACCGCGAGCGGCGAGACGCTGATGCAGTTCCGCCGCCGCGTGCAGTACATTTTCCAGGATCCGTTCGGGTCGCTGTCGCCGCGGATGACGGTTTTCGACATCCTGCGCGAGCCGCTCGTGATCCACGGCATCGGCGACTCCGACTATCGCGCCGAGATGGCGAAGGAGCTGATGCGCCTCGTCGGCCTGGATCCGCGCTACCTCTCCCGCTATCCACACAGCTTCTCGGGCGGGCAGCGGCAGCGGATCGGCATCGCGCGCGCACTGGCGCTGTCTCCCGACCTGATCCTTTGCGACGAGCCGGTGTCGGCGCTCGACGTGTCGATCCAGGCGCAGATCCTCAATCTGCTGAAGGACCTGCAGAACGAGCTCGGTCTCACCTACGTCTTCATCTCGCACAACCTCGCCGTCGTCGATTACGTCGCCGACGAGATTGCGGTGATGTGCCGCGGCCGCATCGTCGAGATCGCGCCGCGCGAAGTGCTGTTCCGCAATCCGATGCACCCGTACACGCTCGGGCTGCTCGCCGCGGTGCCCTATCCCGATCTCGACCGCAAGCTGGACCTCGCGGCGGTTCAGTCGGGCGCTGCGCGCAGTCCGGGCGAATGGCCGGCGCCGTTCGCATGGAACGATACGAGCGCGGGCGAGCTCGTCGACGTCGGCGACGGGCATCGCGTGCGGATGCAGACGCATGACATGGAAGTGAGTGCATGATGCGCCCCTCACCCGCTCCACGGTCCGCGTGTCGCTCCCCCTCCCCGCTCTGCGGGGAGAGGGTTCGGGTGAGGGGTGTACTTGGCGTCGGGCTGCTGCTCGCGATGCTGATCGCATCGGCCGCATTCGCCGAAGAGCCGCCGTCGCTCGCCGCCGACGTCGCGTCCGGAAAGCTGCCGCCGCTCGCGCAGCGCCTGCCGAAGACGCCGTGCGTCGTCGACATCGCGCGGCCGGGTTGGGCCACGGGGCGCTACGGCGGCGAGTTGCGGATGCTGATGGCGAAGGACCGCGACATCCGCATGATGGTCGTCTACGGCTATGCGCGGCTCGTCGGGTACGACGAGCACCTGCACCTCAAGCCCGACATCCTGCAGAGCCTCGACAACGACGGCAATCGCATCTTCACGCTGCATCTGCGTCCCGGCCACAAGTGGTCCGACGGACAGCCGTTCACCGCGGACGACTTTCGCTACTACTGGGAAGACGTCGCGAACAACAAGGATCTGTCGCCGTTCGGCCTGCCGCGCGCGCTGCTCGTCGACAATCGCAGGCCGAAGTTCGAGGTGCTCGACGCGACGACCGTTCGCTACAGCTGGGACGAGCCGAACCCGCAGTTCCTGTCGGCGCTCGCCGCGCCGAGCCCGCTCTTCATCTATCGCCCCGCGCATTACCTGAAGCAGTTCCATGCGCGTTATGTCGGGCTCGAGAAGGCGAATGCGCGCGCGGTGGCCGCCGGGTCGCGCAACTGGGCCGGCCTGTACCAGAAAGTCGACGAGCAGTTTCGAAACGACAACCCGGACCTGCCGACGCTCGAGCCGTGGATCAACACGACGCCGCTCCCGACGACGCGCTTCGTGCTGGTGCGCAATCCGTATTTCCATCGCGTCGACCGGATGGGTCGCCAGCTCCCGTACATCGACCGCGTGATCGTCGGCATCACCGACGACAAGCTGATTCCGGCGCGTACGGGTGCCGGCAACGTCGACCTGCAGACGCGTTACCTGCGCTTCGACAACTACACGTTCCTGAAGCAGGCGGAGTCGCGCAACCACTATCGCGTGTATCTGTGGGAAAAGGCGCTCGGCTCGCAGGTCGCGCTCTACCCGAACCTGAACGTCGACGATCCCGTCTGGCGCACGCTGATGCGCGACGTCCGCTTCCGGCGCGCGCTGTCGCTCGGCATCGACCGGCACGAGATCAACGAGGTCGTCTATTTCGGGCTCGGGCAGGAATCGGCGAATACGGTGCTGCCGCGAAGTCCGCTGTTCCGGCCGCAGTTCCGCACCGCGTGGTCAGCGTTCGATCCGAAGCGCGCCAATGCGCTGCTCGACGCGATCGGGCTCACGAAGCGCGACGAGAACGGCATCAGGCTGCTGCCCGACGGACGGCCGATGGAGCTCATCATCGACACGGCCGGCGAGAGCAGCGAGGAAACCGACGTGCTCGAGCTGATTCGCGACACGTGGCGCCAGCTCGGCATCGCGATGTTCGCGCGACCGTCGCAGCGCGAGGTGTTTCGCAAGCGCGTGTTCTCCGGCAAGTCGATGATGTCGGTGTTCTACGGGCTGTCGAATGGCGTCCCGACGCCGGAGATGAGCCCGGCCGAGCTTGCGCCCACGACGCAGGAGCAGCTCGAATGGCCGATGTGGGGCCAGTACTACGAGCAGAATCGCCGCGGCGGTGAGAAGCCGACATTGCCCGACGTCGAGGAACTCGTGCAGCTCTACCAGGAATGGCGCCGGTCGACGAGCGACGACGAGCGCGAGCGCGTCTGGCTCAGGATGCTGACGATCCACGCCGACCAGGTGTACACGATCGGCACGGTGACGCACGCGCTGCAGCCGGTCGTCGTCAGCGACGACCTGCGCAACGTGCCGAGCGACGGCATCTACAGCTGGGATCCGGGCGCGTACTTCGGCATGTACCACGTCGACGCGTTCTGGTTCGACAGCGAGGGAAGATGATGTTGCAGTACATCGGCAAGCGGCTCCTGATGATGATCCCGACGCTGTTCGCGATCAGCCTGATCGTGTTCACGATCATCCAGCTTCCGCCCGGCAACTACCTCGAAAGCTACATCGCCGAGCTCGAGGCGCAGGGCGAATCGGTCGACCAGCAGAAGGTCGCGTTCCTGCGCGAGTACTACGGCCTCGACAAGCCGCTGCCCGAGCAATACGTCCGCTGGGTCGGCGGCATGCTGCACGGCGACTTCGGCTATTCGTTCGAGTTCAACATGCCGGTGACGAAGGTGATCGGCGACCGGATGCTGCTGACGATCATCGTGTCGTTCGCGACGATCCTGTTCACCTGGGCGATCGCCTTTCCAATCGGCATCTATTCGGCGACGCATCAGTACAGCTGGGGCGATTACGGACTGTCGCTATTGGGCTTCCTCGGCATCGCCATACCCAATTTCATGCTCGCGCTCGTGATGATGTACGTCGCGAACGTGCTGTTCGGCACGACGATCGGCGGCCTGATGGACCCGCAATACATCGGACAGCCGTGGACGTGGGCGAAGATCAAGTCGGTGCTCGAGCACAGCTGGATCCCGGTGATCGTCATCGGCGCGAGCGGCACCGCGGGAATGATCCGGCGGCTGCGTGCGAACCTGCTCGACGAGTTGCAGAAGCAGTACGTCGTGACCGCGCGCGCGAAGGGGCTGCCGCCGCGCAAGGTGCTGCGCAAGTACCCGCTGCGGATGGCGCTCAACTTCTTCATTTCCGATATCGGCAGCCTGCTGCCGCACATCATCTCGGGCGCCGAGATCACGGCGATCGTGCTGTCGCTGCCGACGACGGGCCCGATGCTGCTCAATGCGCTCAAGAGCCAGGACATGTACCTCGCGGGCACGTTCCTGATGTTCCTCGCCGCGCTGATCGTCATCGGCGTGCTGATCTCGGATCTCGCGCTCGTCGCGCTCGACCCGCGGATACGGCTGTCGGGCGGCGTCGCGAGATGAGGGTTTCGTCGTGAGCACCCTCGAGTTGCCCCGCAAAGCGAGCGAAGGTGACCACTTCGTCTCGACGGAGCCGTTCGATCCGGGCTCCGCGATGCGGCTCACGCCCGAGCAGGAACGCTTCTACCTCGCGTCGCAGTGGAAGCTCATGTGGTGGAAGTTCCTGCGCCACCGGGTCGCCGTGGTGTCGGGCGTCATCCTGCTTCTGATGTACGGTTCCACGGTCGTCACCGAGTTCCTTGCGCCGTACAACCTTCATTCGCGGCATACCGATTTCATCTACGCGTCGCCGCAGCGCGTGCATCTGTTTCACGACGGCCATTTCATCGGGCCGTTCGTCTACGCGCAAACGAAGCGGCTCGACATGACGAACCTGCGGCGAATCTACACGCCCGACCGCAGCGAGCCGCGTCGGCTGCGCTTTTTCTGCGCCGGTGACCCCTACCGCTTCTGGGGCCTCGTCGACATGTCGTTCCATTTCGTGTGCCCGGCGCAGAACGGCACGCTGTTCCTGCTCGGCACCGACCGTCTCGGCCGCGACATGCTGTCGCGGATTCTCTATGGCGCGCGCATTTCGCTGACGATCGGCCTCATCGGCATCGCGCTGTCGTTCACGCTCGGCCTCGTGATCGGCGGCATCGCCGGCTATTACGGCGGTTGGGTCGACATGACCGTGCAGCGGCTGATCGAGATCATCCGTTCGTTTCCGGAGTTGCCGCTCTGGATGGCGCTCTCCGCGGTGCTGCCTGTGACCTGGAGCCCGATCCTGATCTACTTCGGCATCACGGCGATCCTCGCGCTGCTCGACTGGACCGGGCTCGCGCGCGCGGTGCGCTCGAAGCTTCTCGCGTTGCGCGAGGAGGATTACACGACGGCCGCACGGCTGATGGGCGCGAAGCCCGCGCGCATCATCGGCCGCCATCTGCTGCCGGGCTTCATGAGTCACCTGATCGCGTCGGCGACGCTGTCGATTCCGGGGATGATCCTCGGCGAAACCGCGCTGTCGTTCCTCGGCATCGGCCTGCGTCCGCCGATCACGAGCTGGGGCGTGCTGCTGAACGACGCGCAGAACATCAACGTCGTCGCGCTCTACCCGTGGCTGATGCTGCCCGTCGTGCCGGTGATCGTCGTGATCCTCGCCTTCAACTTCTTCGGCGACGGATTGCGCGACGCGGCGGATCCGTATCGCTGACCGCCTGACCGGCCCGCGCGTGAACAATCCTGCGGGCAAGGAACGGCCGATCGTCGTGCTCGCGCACGGCGCCGGCGGCCACATGAACGACCGCGGCATGCAGGCGCTGGCGTCGCTCTACAACGGCCTCGGCCTCGACGTCGTCCGCTTCGACTTTCCGTACACGGAAAAAGGAAGCCGACGTCCCGATCCGATGCCGGTTCTGCAGGCGCGGGTTGCGGAAGTCGCGGCGCGCACGCGTGCCGAGCATCCCGAGCGGCCCCTGATTCTCGGCGGGCGCTCGATGGGAGGGCGCGCGGCGTCGATGCTCGTCGCCGACGGCTTCGCCTGCGACGGCCTGCTGCTCCTCGCCTATCCGCTGCATCCCGCCGGCAAGCCGGACAAGCTGCGCGACGCGCACCTGCCGAAGATCAAGGTACCGGCCCTATGCCTGAACGGCACCCGCGACACGCTTTGCCGCCGCGATTTGATGCAGGCCGTCGTCGAACGGCTTCCGCACAGCTTTCGGATGCACTGGCTCGACGAGGCCGATCACGGCTTCCACGTGCGCACGTCGTCGGGAAGAACCGACGTGGACGTGCTGCGCGAGATCGGCGATGCGACGCTGCGCTTTCTCGACGATGCGCTGACGAAACGCCCGTTGTAGAAGCGGAGAAGTGCGGCGTGCGCGTAACGCCACCCTCCCCCGCTGTTCCACCCGAAAGTTGTTCCCGCACCGGTCAACCGGCGATCACGCGAAGAAGTCGATCATGCCGCTCTGCAGGCTGTACATCGCGCCGGCGATCTTGATCGCGCCGCTCGCTTCCATGTCCTTCAGCACCGGGCTCCCTTTGCGAATCGCGTCGGTCGTGAGCTCGACGTTCTTCCGCGCGACCGCATCGACGAACGCGTAGTTCTTCGCCGTCCGCTCGCCGGCATACGTCGTGGCCGCCACCGCCGGCTTGATCTTCGCCAGCAACTCGGTCAGGTTGCCGAGCTCGACGTTGTCGATCGCACCCTTGATCGCGCCGCACGACGTGTGGCCCATCACCAGCACGACTTTCGCGCCTGCGACCTTGCACGCGAATTCCATGCTGCCGAGAATGTCGGCATTGGCGACGTTGCCGGCGACACGACTGTTGAAGACGTCGCCGATTCCGAGATCCATGATCGTCTCGGCCGGCGCCCGCGAATCGATGCAGCTCAGCAACACCGCAACCGGATACTGGCCGTTGGCGCTCTTGCGCTGCTGCGCCAGGTAATTGTGGTCCTGCCGCCGGCCCATGCTGAAGCGCTTGTTGCCCTTCTTCATCAGCGCCAGGATCTGGTCCGGCGTCAGTTTGTCGCGTTGCGCCTTCGTCATCGCCGCCGCGAATGCGACCTCGCTGATGGCCGCGCTGCCGATGATGGCTGCGGTGCCGATCGCGAGGGAAGCATTGAGGAAGCGGCGGCGATCGACCGAGCATTCGCAAACCGTGGATGGCACGGACATCAGATTCTCCCGACGTATTGTTCGCCCGGTGGAAGCGCGGGACGAGCCCTCCGGCGCGAAGGCCGACGACCGACGTTCGCCGGATGGCGCGGCATCGTACGCCGGAATGCGTGAAGGCCGCAATGCGGGGACGCCGCGATACCCCTACGCGACCAGCTGCGCGAGCGCCTTCCCTTCGCGATGCAGCTCGTCGAAGCGACCTTCCTCGACCAGCTGTCCCTCGGCGAACACGAGCACGCGATCGAACTCGCGCGCCAGTTCCGGCCGCGACAGCGACCACAGCACGGTGCGGCCCTTCGCCCATTCGAGCACCGCGCGCAGCACGCGCAGCTCCAGGCCCGGGTCGAGGCCCGACGTCGGCTCGTTGAACACGAGGATGTCGGGATTCTTGAGCAGCGAGCGCGCAATCGCGACGCGCTGGCGTTCCGAATAGGACAGGCGCGATCCTCCGTTCCCGACGTCGAACTCGAGGCCGATGCGTACGACGTCGTCGCAGATGCCTTCGTCGAATCCGATCTCGCGCACCAGCGCGCTGATCCGACCCTGCGCGTTCGCCTGCTCGAAGGCGACGCGGCCGAACAGGATGTTGTCCTGCACCGACAGCGAGGCGCTGTAACGGTCGGGCTCGAAGAATTCACACACGTTGTCGTTCTGGTGGCGCCGGCGGAACTCGGCGCGCGCCTTCAGGATGCGCTGGGGCGTCGACTCGTCCATCACGCCCAGGCGATGGCGCGCCTTGACGAGCTTCAGCGTGAGCGCGAGGAGTCGCCGCTTGTCGCGCTCCGACACCGCATCGAGGCCGCGGCGGTTCAAGTTCGTGACGAGCGCGCGGAACTCGGGGAGGTCCTCGGGACTGATGAAGCTGTACTGCTCGAACAGGTTGCTGTCGGGCGCCACGTCGGCGAACAACTCGACCATCAGCGCCGCGACCTTCGCACCGGCGGCGTACAGGTCGTCGAGGACGCCCGCGTCGCGCAAAAGGTCGACGACGCCCGGATTCCAGGCGAGCACCGCGGGCTGGAAATCGGCGCGAAGCGGCGTACCGAACAGGATGTTCTCCGCGATGGTCATGTTCGAGAAATACAGATCGCGGTCGAAGAACTCGACGGCACCTTCGAGCTTCTCGTTCGCAACGCGCTCGCGCACCCGGGCGCGCGCCGCGACAGCCCGGGCGGCGAGGTCCGGATGGCGCTTCGGGTTCGTGACGCTCGCGAATCCGAAGCCGATCACCTCGCGCTCCATCTCGACGAGCTTCAGCATCCGCACCGCCGCCGCCGACAGTTCCGCCGGGTCGGCAACGCCCGCCGATTCGTAGTCGATCCAGTTCGCGCGAATGTCGTGCGGGCTGTTGCCGGAGGCGAGCGCATCGCGCACGCGGCGCTCGGAAAGCCGCTCGCCGGCCGCGTCGTATGCCGGCGGTTGCACCGGCCGATGCTTCAAGCCGTAGTACAGGTTATGTGCGAGCGTGCCGCTGAAGATGTGCGCGTTCTGCGCCGCGTAGGCGATGCGGCGTCCCGGCACCGATTGATGCACGTCGCCGAAATTGACGCCGGCCACCTCGAGCCGCCCGCCGGTGGGCAGGTTGAGCCGCGCGAGAAGCTGCGCGAAGTCCTCGCGGCCGCTGTTGCCGTTGCCGACGAGCGCGACGTGCTCGCCGCTGTCGACCTTGATCGACAGCCGATCGATCCGATTGGTGATGCCGTTCTCGCTGTACGAAAGGCCCGATGCGGTAATCGCACCGGCGAGCGGCGGAATCACGTCGGGGCCGTCCTCGAGCAGTTTGCGTTCGACGAGGCCGGGCGGCTGGAACTGCGACACGATCTGCTCGTGCTTGATCCGCACGTCCTCCTTCGTCGCGTACCAGTTCAGCAGCTCCTTCCAGGGCGCGAGGATGTCCTTGTACGCGGCGAGCACCGCGACGAGGGCCCCGAGCGACAGGCTGCCGCGGATCACCAGATAGCCGCCGACCGAGTAGAAGAAGAACGGCGTGATCTGCGCGAGGAAGTTGTTCAGGAACTTGACGAAGAACTTGCGCCGGTAGATGTCGAAGCGAATGCCATAGATCTTGCCGAGGCGATCGCTGATGTCGGCGCGCTCGAGCTCGATCGTGTCGTTGCCGCGGATCTCGGAGAAGCCGGCGATCGATTCGCCGATCCGGTCCGAAAGCTGCCGTGCCGTCTGCACGCGCTCCTTCGCCAGCAGGTTGATCTTGCGCTGCAGCCGCGGGATCAGGACCATCTGCGGCGGCCACAGCGCGATCGCGGCGAGGCCGAGCCACGGGTCCTGCATGAAGATGAACAGCACGTAGGTCGCGAGCAGGCCGCCCTGGAAGATCGGCAGCACGAACGAGTCGCCGATGAAGCCGCCGACCGGCTCGGTTTCGGCGACGATCATCGGCAGGATCTCGCCCGCCGACATCGTCTTGAACTGCGGCAGCGGAAAACGCATCACGAGCCGGTAGAGGTCGTGGCGCATGCGCCGCAGCGTCCGCTCGCCGACGACGCCGGAGTAGACGTTGATCCAGTACTTGAGAATGCCGTTGACGGTGATCAACGACAGCAGCAGCAGCGACAGCGCCATCAGGTACGTGACCTGGGTGACGTGAAAGCCCAGGAACGTCTGCGGGATGTTCTTGCCCTGTATCGCGTTGTTGACGATCCGCTTCGGCAATTCGAGGTTGATGTAGATCAGCGGAAAGCTGATCGACGTCAGCGCCAGCAGGAAGAGCTGGTCGTGCCAGGTGTGGCGGAGGATGTAGCGGAAGAGTGAACGGTCCATGCCTTCGCGAGCCGAGGCGTCCCGTGCGCCTTCGCGGAAAACCCTTGCCGGGACGGGCATCGTTCGTCGATGATAGTAGCATCTCGTGCCTCGGACCTGCACCCGCCCTCGCCTCGTGCAAACGACAGGACAACCGATGGCGGAGCCGATCGCGCGCCCCGCAGGCGGCGGCTCGATTGCAGTCGTCCTCAAGGGATATCCGCGCCTCTCCGAAACCTTCGTCGCGCAGGAACTGCTCGCGCTCGAGCGCCGCGGGTTCTCGCTCGCGCTCTTCTCGCTGCGCCGGCCGACCGACCGCGCGACGCATCCGCTGCACGCACAGATCAAGGCTCGCGTCACGTACCTGCCCGAATACCTGCATCACGGCCCGCTGCGCGTGTTTCGCGCCTGGCGTCGGGCGCGACGCCTGCCGGGCTATGCCCACGCGTTCTCGGCATGGCGCAGGGACCTCCTGCGCGACCGGACCCGCGGCCGCGCGCGCCGTTTCGGCCAGGCGCTGGTGCTCGCCTGCGAGTTGCCGTCCGACGTCGTCCACCTGCACGCCCACTTCCTGCATACGCCGGCGTCGGTCGCCCGCTACGCGGCGATGCTGCGCGGGCTGGGCTGGAGCGTTTCCGCGCATGCGAAGGACATCTGGACAACGCCCGAATGGGAGAAGCGCGAAAAGCTCGCCGAGTGCCGCTGGGTCGCGACGTGCACGTTGTGCAACGCGACGCATCTGCGCGAGCTCGCGCCGCAGGCCGAAAGCGTCGACCTCGTCTATCACGGCATCGACATCGCGCGCTTTCCGGCGCCGATCCACACGCGCTCATCGGCGGACGGACGCAACCCGCGCTCGCCGGTCACGCTGCTCGCCGTCGGACGTGCCGTCGACAAGAAAGGCTTCGACGACCTGTTGCGTGCGCTGGCGCGACTGCCACGCGAGCAGCACTGGCAGTTGCTGCACGTCGGCGACGGACCGCGGCTGCCGATGCTCGAGCGGTTGTCACGCGAGCTGGGCATCGCCGAGCGCATCCGCTGGCTCGGCGCGCACGCGCACGCGGTCGTGCTCGGCGCCTACCGCGCCGCCGACGTCTTCGTGCTGCCGTCGCGCATTGCGCACGACGGCGACCGCGACGGGCTGCCGAACGTGCTGCTCGAGGCACAAAGTCAGCGCGTCGCGTGCGTCTCGACGAGCGTGTCGGGAATACCCGAGCTGATCGTCGACGGCGTGACGGGCCTCCTCGTGCCGCCGCGCGCACCCGACGACCTCGCGGCGGCGCTGTCGCGATTGATCGGCGATCCGAAGCTGCGGCAGACGCTCGGCGATGCCGGCTTCGAACGCACGACCACGCTGTTCTCGCTCGACGGCGGCGCCGATCGCCTCGCGCAGCGCTTCGCGTCGTGTCTTGCGCGATCGTGAAGATCGCGTTCTACGCGCCGCTCAAAGCCCCCGACCATCCGGTGCCGTCAGGCGATCGCGCGATCGCACGCGCATTGCTCGACGCGCTCACGCTTGCAGGCCACGACGTGACGCTTGCGTCGCGCTTGCGGAGCTTCGACGCGCACGGCGATGCGTGCCGGCAGGCACGCCTCGCGCACATCGGCGAACGCGCTGCACGACGACTCGTCGCACGCTTTCGCCGCGGCAAGTCGCCGGACCTGTGGTTCACCTATCACCTGCACCACAAGGCGCCCGACCATGTCGGGCCGGCGGTGCGTCGCGCGTTGCGCATCCCGTACATCGTCGCGGAAGCGTCGATTGCGCCGCGGCAACGCGACGGCCCGTGGGCGGTCGGCTACACGGCTTCGTACGCGGCGATTCGCGCCGCCGACAACGTCGTGTTCGTCAATCCTGCCGACGTGGCACAAGTACGTAACGCACGCGGCGACGGGGCACCGTTCGCAATGCTCGCGCCATTCATCGACGTGGCCCGCTTCGCCGGTGCCGATGCGCGGCCGCGCCGATCCGCGGATGCGCCGCCGCGTCTCGTGACCGTCGCGATGATGCGCGACGGTGCGAAGCTCGCGTCGTATCGTCTTCTCGCAGCCGCACTGGCCCGTATCGCGGACGTCGCGTTCACGCTGACGATCGTCGGCGACGGTCCTGCACGCCCCGAGGTCGAGGCGGCGTTCGCGCCGATCGCGCAGCGCGTCACGTACGCCGGTGTCCTGCCGCCGAACGACATCGCGACGCGCCTTTGCGACAGTGACCTCTTCGTGTGGCCGGCCGTCGACGAAGCGATCGGCATCGCGTTCATCGAGGCGCAGGCGTGCGGCCTGCCGGTCGTCGGCGCCGATACGCCGGGCGTCGCGAGCGTCGTCGCCGTCAATCGCACGGGCCTGCTCGCGCCGCCGCGCGACGCCGACGCGTTCGCGCACGCGGTACGGCGCCTCGTTGTCGACAAGGCGCTGCGCGAGCGGCTGGCGGCGGAGGCGTTTCGCTATGTTCGCATGCACCACGATCTGTCGTCGGCCGCGCGACAACTCGACACGATCGTTCGCGACACCGCCGCGCGGCATGGCCGCGCCGCCTTGCTGCCGTGCTGATCGCGTTCCTGCGCCATGCGAGCACCGCGTGGAACGCCGCGGGGCGCATGCAGGGACACCGGGACATCGAGCTCGACGCCGCAGGGCGCGCCGAAGCGATGACGTGGCGGTTACCGGCCGACCTCCACGAGCCGATCGAATGGATTTCGAGCCCGCTCGCACGCGCGATCGAAACGGCGGCGATCGTCAGCGGGCGCAGGCCACGCGTCGCACCGGCGCTGATCGAAATGGACTGGGGCGACTGGGAAGGCGCGCGTCTCGACGAACTCGAGGCGGGCTATGGCGATGCGTTCGTCGCGAACGCCCGGCGCGGACTCGACTTTCGGCCGCCCGGCGGCGAGAGCCCGCGCGAGGTCATGATTCGCGTCGCGCGCTGGCTTGCGTCGGTCGACACACGCGGGCCGCCGATCGTCGCGGTGGCGCACAACGGCGTGCTGCGCGCGCTGCTCGCGATCGCCGCCGACTGGGACATGACCGGCAAGCCGCCCGTCAAGCTGCGGCCTGCGACCCTGCACCGCTTCGTTCTTGCGTCTGGCGGAAAGCTCGCTGTCGTCGGCTGGAACGTGCCGCTCGCGGTCGCTATCAGCGCGTCGCGGCCTGCGCGGCAGCCGTCTGCGCCTTCGAAAGCTCTTCCTTGAGCGTCGCGAGCGCGCGGAGGTCGTTCGCGATGTGCGCCGAGAGCTGGCGCATCACGTGCAGCGCGCGATCGGGACGGCTCGACGCGAGGCGCAGGAACACCTCGGGCGAGATCCGAAGCGCGCGCAGCGGCGTCGTCGCGCGCACGGTCGCCGTCCGCGGTGCGTCGGTGAGAACGCCGATCTCGCCGGGCACGGCGTTGCGGCCGAGCGTCGCGACGACGAACTCGCCGGCGTGCGTGCGCGCCAGCACGTCGGCTTCGCCCTCGAGAATCACGTACGCGCAATCGGCGGGGTCGCCCTGTCGCATCAGGATTTCGCCCGGCGCAAAGCAGTGCACCTCGCTCGTGAAGGCGAGGAGCTTCAACTCCGATGCCGACATGCCGCTGAACAGCGGCACGTTGCGCAGCATCTCCGCTTCCTGCGAGACGTCCACGTCGAGTCTCCGTCTTCGGGGCCGGTGCGTGCAGGCACAATGCCAGGCCGTGCGTCAAGAATACGGCATCGCCGCCGCCAAGGGAAACGCCCGATGACGACGTTCGACGACGAGTTCTATCGCGACATCCTGGCGGGCCTTGCCGTCTACACCGACAGCGACTTCGTCCGCGACATCCTGGCGACGCTCGGCCGCCATCAGGAACCGGGGATCGCGGTCGCGCTGAACCGAAACCAGGTGGCGAGCAAGCGCTGGCTCGTCGATACGCTGCATGCGACGAGTGGTGGCCGCTACGGCACCGTCGTGATCCTCGGCGGATGGCTCGGCGCGCTGGGCGCCATGCTGCTGCACGATCGCCGCTTCGACATCGACCGCGTCGTCAGCGTCGACATCGATCCGCGCTGTGCCGACGTCGCGTGCTCGCTCAACGCGACGCATGTTCGCGCCGGCCGGTTCGAGGCGCGCACGGCCGACATGCGCGAGCTCGATCATGCCGCGGAGGTCTCCGACCTTCTGATCAACACGAGCTGCGAGCACGTCGAAGGCTTCGACCGCTGGTATACGCGTGTGCCCGATGGGCAGCGGCTCGTGCTGCAGTCGAACGACTATGTCGCCGTGCCGGAGCACGTCAACTGCGTGCGCGATCTGGCCGAGTTCCGTGCGCAGGCGCCGATGCGCGAAACGCTCTTCGCCGGCGCGCGCGCGCTCCGCCGCTACACGCGCTTCATGCTGATCGGCCGCAAATAGGCGCTTCCCCCTCACCCAACCCTCTGCCCGCATGCGGGGAGAGGGAGCCCAGTGTCAGCGAGGCGGGTGAGGGGCGCCCGATCATGCAAGGGCGAACGCCTGCGCGACGTCGAGCCACGCGGCGGCCGGATGCCGGCGCGTGCGCGCGAGCAATGCGTCGACGAAATCCCATGCCGCGTCATCGAAGGCGAGATGATGCGTCAGAAGGCCGGTCGGCTCGTCGGCGTCGCATGCGCACTCGCGCCGCGCGCCAAGATGCGCAACGAGCCGCTCGAGCGCGGCATCGACGCCGATGAACGCGCGGTCGCGCCGCCATGCGATCGGGTCGACGTGCGTGTTCACCTGCCGCAGCCCGGGCGCCGCGTCCGCTGCGGCGCGGGGACCGAAGCGGGAAAGCCCGGCGAAGCCGGCTGGCGCGAGCGACGGCAGCAGCGCATCGCCCGCACGATTCCACGGCGGCACGAGGACCGATACGAAGCGATCGCCGAACTCGGAGCGAAGCCGCGCGCGACCGCGACGAAGCTCGTCGATCCGCACGTCGACGCCGCGACCGTCGCCGAGCTCGGCGCTGCGCTCGTCCGCGCTCGCATGGTTCCGATGCGCGTACCCGTGCTGGACGAGCGTCGCTTCGCGACAACGTGAAAGCGCGTCGGCAAGTGTCGCATCGAGCGTCGCGGGAATCGCTGCAATCGCAACCGGTATGCCGTGCGAACTCGCAAGCGTCAGCAGCCGGCGCAGCGCCGGCGTATCGCGGCAGGCGTCGTCGTCGCGGAGCCACAGCGTCGCCGGCTGTCCCTGCGCATGCCAGCGGTCGAGCTCGCGCTCGAGCCCGGCCCAACCCGTCATGCAGCGGTCCTGGCGGGCTCTTCGTTGCGCACCGCGAGCAATCGGGTGACGAGATCGGCCGTCCGCGCGGCGCCGTCGCTGTCGAAATCCCAGCGCGCAAACCGTTCGCGGCTACCCGCGTCATCGACGGCCGCGGCGAGGCTTTCCGGCGTCAGCGTGCGGTCGTCGACGACGACCGCCAGTCCGAATGCGGCAAGCCGCTCGCCGCGCGCCCGCTGCTCGGTTTCGCCGTTGCCGGTAAACGGCACGACGACGGGTCGCGCGCCGCTTCCCATCACGTCCATCGCCGTGTTGTAGCCGGCCTGCGAGATCGAGACGAATGCACGGCGCAAAAGCGATGCGAAATCGACGCGCGAGCGCTCGACGATCGCATTCGGGGATGCGACGCTCCGCAGCCGCGCGAGGCCGGCCTCGGGAACGTTGGGTCCGGCGAGCACGCGCCACGTCAGGTGTCTGAAACGCGAAACACGCTGCGCCTCGAGCGCGGTTGCGAGGAGCTCGATGCCGACGCCTCCGCCGCCTGCGGACACGACGACCTCGTCGCGCACGCCCGCATCGTCGGTGCATGCGGCGAGGTCATTGCGCACGAAACCCGTGTAGTGCACCGGCGGGACCAGTGCGTCGACGAACGGGAACGTGTCCTCGAAACGCGCGAAGCGCGGATCGCCGTGGACCGCGATCGCATCGAACCAGCGCGCCGCCCAGTCGATCATTTCGCGCGACCGATCCTCCTTCGGCGCGAGCTGAAGGATCTCGCGAATGGACGAAATCACGAGCGGCCGAGGATGCGTCGCATCGATCCGCTCGAGCAGCGGAAAGAGCTCGAAACGAAGCGAGCGCCGCCCGAACGGAAACGTCTCGAACAGCACCGCGGCGGGACGCGCACGCTCGTAGACGTCGAGCAGCAGCGCACGCCGGCGATCGCGATACGCGTCGTCGATCGGCGTGAAGTCCGCGTCGCGAAGCGGCGTGAAGCTCGCGTCGGACACGCGGATCGGGGGCAGCTGGATCGTCTCCACCCGCTGCGGCAACCGGCCGCCGATCGGCATGCCGCCGGTGACGAGATGCACGCCGAAGCCGCGTGCGGCGAGCGCCTCGGCGAGCACGCGCGCCCGCATCAGGTGACCGATGCCCAGCAGGTGCTGGACATAGATCAGAACAGCCGTCATCCGGCCTGCACGGCCAGCGCGCGCTCGCGCCGCGTCGTCGGCCGACCCACGCGTTCGGCGACGAGGTCGGTGATCACGTGGAGGCCTTCGAGCATCGATTGCGCGCCGAGTTGCGACGGACGCGGCTGCTCGCCGAGGTTGCGAAGCGCCCGTACCATCAGCGCCGGCTCGTGCGGTCCCTCCGGGTCGAGCGTATGCGCGAGCCCGAGCGCGGCGGCGCGCATCGCCCGCATCACCTGCTCGCGCCGCGGCCGCACGCGCGGCACGAGGATCGCCCGCTTGTCGAGCGAAAGAATCTCGCAGAACGTGTTGTAGCCCGCCATCGCCACGACGCCGACCGCGCGTTCCATCAGCACTTCGAGTTGCGTGTCGAACGTCAGCACCTCGACGCGCCCGAGCCGGTCGGCGCGCTCGCGAAAGTGCCGCTGCTGCTCGGCCGCCATGAACGGTCCGGTGACGACGACCGCACGCAGCGGCAGGCCGGGATCGCGCTCGTACGCCGCGAGCACCCAGTCGAGCACCGCCATGCCGTCGTCGCCGCCGCCGACGGTGACGAGCACGTACGGATCGCGATGGACGGCCGGCTCGCTGGTCCTGCGCCGCGGCACGCTGCGCCGCAGGTAGCCGGTGTAGATCATCTTCGCGCGCACGCTCGCCGGGCACGCGACCCCCTGCAGCGGGTCGGCGAAGCGCGCGAGGCCGTACACCCAGATCTCGTCGTACAGGTGTTCGAGCGCCGGCAGCACCTTCTTGCGCTTCCATTCGCGCAGAAGCAGCGTCGGCTCGTCCATGATGTCGCGAAGCCCGAGCACGAGCGTCGTGCCGCGCGCCTTCAGCATCCGCAGCGTCCGCGTGACCTCGCCGTTCAGGCCGAGCGGCTCCTTGTCGACGATGAAGAGGTTCGGCCGGAAGCTTTCGGCCGTCTGCTGGATGATCGCCGCGCGGATCGCCATCGTCTGGTCGAGATCGATGTGCAGTCCGAGCGATTGGTATTCGCCGTTCGTCAGCTTGACGACACCCGGGATGCGGACGAAATCGACGCGCGGCAGGAAATCGAAGCTGCCGATGATCGGCGAGCCGGACAGGATCAGCACCGACACGCCCTTGTAGCGGTCGACGATCGCGTGCGCGATCGCCCGGCAGCGGCGCAGATGGCCGAGGCCGAAGCTGTCGTGGCTGTAGATCAGGATGCGGGCGTTGGCGAGTCTTTCCATGCGGACCTCCCGTAGTCGACCCGGTGCTGCGCGCGGCCGGCTAGGATAGCCGACAATGGCAACGATGCACACCCTTCGCGACGAGGTCTACCGCAAAAAGCTCGCGCACCGCGGCCGGGGGGTCGCCGACCTCGAGCAGCGCGTCGGCGCGGTCTGCTCGGAAATCGAGGCGCGGCTCGCGCGGCAGCCGGTCGTGCGCGTCCTGGAGCTCGGCGCAGGCTACGGGACGACGCTTCTGGAGCTGCGCGCGCGCTATGGCGCCCGCGTCGCGCTGCACGGGCTCAATCGCGCGCCGCGCGACGGCAATCGCGAGATCTTCCTGCGCAACGCGGCCGACCGCGGCTTGCCGGTCGACGATACGAGTCCCGAACGTGCGCTGCCGGCGATCAGCTACGGCGATGCCGCCGCCGGGCTGCCGTTTGCCGACGCGTCGTTCGATGTCGTCGTGAGCCAGGTCGCGTGGCTTTACTTCGGCAACAAGATCGGCGTCCTGCGCGACGTGATCCGCGTTCTCGCACCCGACGGTCTCGCGAAGATCGACGCCGACGAGCTGCACCCGAAGCTGCCGCCCGAATACGCGCGTCTCGTCGAGATCTGGCAGCAGGGGCAGCTCGTTCCGTTCGGCGACTACCTGCGCCGCTTCAACCTCGGCTTTGCTCCCGCGTCCGACGGCGAGTACCTGCACATCGGGAAGCGCGAGGGGTTCGGCGACGATCTGACGCCGCTTCTCGAGATCGATGCGCATCGCGTGTACTTGCACTTCGACGGCATCAAGTGCGTCTACGTGTGCACCGCCATGCGTTAAGCGGCCGAAGACGGCACGCGGTCGATCGATTCGACGACGCCGTCGGCAACGAGCGCATCGATCTCTGCGTCGCCGTATCCGTATTCGCGCAACAGCTCGCGTGTGTGTTCGCCGAGCAGCGGCGCGGGGCGCGTGATGCGCGTCGGCGTGCGCGAGAAGTGGACCGGGCATCCCAACGCGCGCGTCGCGCCGGCTTGCGGATGCGATAGCGGCACGACCATGTCGCGGGCGATCGTCTGCGGATGCTCGAGCGCCTCGCCGATCGTGTGTACCGGCCCGACCGGCACGCCGGCGTCGTCGAATGCGGCGATCCACTCGGCATTCGTCCGTGTTGCAAGGACGCCGTTCATCGCCTCGACGAGCGCCGGCAGGTTGGCCATGCGCGCCGTGTTCGTGGCGAAGCGAGCATCGTCGCGCCATTCGGGATGGCCGAGCACGCCGGCGATCCGTTCCCAGTTCGCCTGGTTCGCGCCGCCGATGTTGATCCAGCCGTCGCCCGTGCGAAACGCCTGGTAGGGCGCCGTCAGCAGGTGCGCGGAGCCGAGTGGGCCCGGCGAGGTTCCGGTCGCGAAGTAAATCGCCGCATGCCAATAGGTCTGCTGCAGCGCGGCTTCCATCAGCGACGTATCGACCACCTGCCCCTTGCCGGTGCGAAGCTTGTCGACGTACGCGGCGACGACGCCAAGCGCCGCGAGGATGCCGGCATTGATGTCGGCGACCGAGTTGCCGGGCTTCACCGGCGGCCGGCCCGGCTCGCCGGTGATCGACATCAACCCCGCGAATCCCTGCGCGATCAGATCGAAGCCGCCCTTGTCGGCCGCGGGGCCGGTTCGCCCGTACCCTGAGACGGCGCAATAGACGAGACCCGGATTCACGTTCGACAACACGTCGTAGCCGAGTCCGAGCTTCTCGAGCGTGCCGCGCCGGTAATTCTCCGTCAGCACGTCGGCGTCGCGGACCATTCGCAACAGCACGTCGCGTCCCGCCGGCAGCTTCAGGTTGAGCGCGATGCCGCGCTTGTTGCGGTTCAGCATCATGAACGGCGCCGACACACCGTTGACGCGCGGCTCGCGATAGCCGCGCGCATCGTCGCCGCCCGGCAGCTTCTCGACCTTGATCACGTCGGCGCCCATGTCGGCGAGCATCATTCCGCACGTGGGCCCGGCCATGATCTGCGCGAGCTCGAGCACGCGCATGCCGCGAAGCGGTCCCGGATGGGCCGATGTATCGCGCGTCGGCTCGGCGATCGGTTGCGTCGTTGCGCCTGCTCCCATCAGCGTCCCTTGAATTGCGGCTTCTGCTTCGCGAGAAACGCCGCGTAACCGATGCGGAAGTCCTCGGTATCGAAGCAATCGAAGCACTCGTCGGCTTCGACCTCCGAAATCGGCGTCGGATCGGCGAGCCGGCGCGCGAATTTCTTGTGCCAGCGGGCGACGAGCGGCGCGCCCTCGGCGATTCGCGCGGCGGCCGCGGCGACTTCGGATGCGACCTCGTCATCGGCGACGACGCGCGTCACGAGCCCCTTCTCCTTCGCCTCGACGGCGTCGAAGATGCGGCCCTCGAGCAGGACCTCGAGCGCGACGGTGGGGCCGACGAGCCGCACGAGCGGTGCCATCTCCGCGTAAGCCATGACGAGGCCGAGATTCTTGATCGGTGCACCGAAGCGGCTCGACGCGCCGCAGATGCGCAGATCGCAGAGTGCCGCGATTTCGAGGCCGCCACCGACGCAGATGCCGTGGATCTGCGCGATCATCGGAATCGGACAGTCGGCGAGCGTGCGCGCCGTTTCGTGCATGAACGCGCCATAGGCGCGCGCCTCGGCCTTGTTGGATCGCTCGCGCGCGAATTCGCCGATGTCGTTGCCGGGCGAAAACGCGCGCTCACCCGCGCCGCGCACGACGATGCAGCGAAGCTCGGCATCGGCGCCGAGACGAGCGACGGCGACGCCCAGGTCGCGCCACATCGCCTTCGTCAGCGCATTGAGCTTCTGCGGCCGATTGAGCGTGACGGTCGCGATCGCGCCCTCACGTGCGACGAGAATCGGATCGTCGCCGACCGGGTGCGGCGTCATTGATAGAACAGATGGACGAGGCCGAGGCCGGTGACCGGCACGTACGTGACGAGCAGCAGCACCGCGACGAGCACGGCGATGAACCAGACGTTGACCCGCGTCACCTGCCAGATCGACTCCTTCGCGATCGCGCTCGCGACCATCAGCACGCTCGCCACCGGCGGCGTCTGCTGGCCGATGCCGAGGTTGACGGTGACGATCAGGCCGAAATGGACGGGATCGATGCCGACCGCCCGCACGAGCGGCATCACGACCGGCACGACCAGGATGATCGCCGCCGCCGAGTGCAGGAACATGCCGAGCAGCAGGAACAGCACGTTCAAGAGCGCGAGCACGAGCCACTTGTTGTGCGTCATGTCCGAGACCATCTGCGCGAGGTGCTGCGGCGCCTGCACCTCGGAGAGATAGGTGCCGAGCAACGCGCTCGTCGCGACGAGCAGCATGACGACGGCGGTCTGCACGCCGCCTTCGATGATCGCGCGCTTCAATTCGGCGAGGTCGAGCTCGCGATAGATGACGAGCCCGACGAAGAGCGCCGCGACGACCGCGAGCGCCGCGCCTTCGGTCGCCGTCACGACGCCACCGAAGATGCCGCCGAGGATGATGATCGGCAGCAGGAATGCCCACAGCGCTTCGCGTCCCGTCTTCGCCACGTTCGCCCACGAGAACGCGTGCTCGCGCGGCAGGTTGTAGCGTCGCGCGAACATGTATGCCATGCCCATCAGGCCGATGCCGCCGATGATGCCCGGGACGATGCCGGCGACGAACAGCTGCACGACCGACGTTTCGGCCATCACCGCATAGAGAATCATCGGAATCGACGGCGGGATGATGACGGCGAGCGTCGCCGCGGACGACATCACCGCGGCGGCGAGCGGTGCCGGGTAGCCCTTCGATTTCATGCCGGGGATCAGGATCGAGCCGAGCGCCGCGACGTCGGCGACCGCGGAGCCCGAAATCTCGGCGAAGAACAGCGACGCGCCGATCGACACGTGTGCGAGGCCGCCGCGGATCCAGCCGAACACCGACGACGCGAACGCGATCAGGCGCCGCGAGATCCCCGACGCGTTCATGATCGAGCCGGCGAGGATGAAGAGCGGAATCGCGAGCAGCGGAAAGCTCGTCGCGCCGTTGTACGTGACGACGGCGAGGTTCGGCAGCACGTCGAGGCCGTGCGTCGACACCATCGCGACGACGGCGACGATGCCGAGCGACACGGCGATCGGCACGTTGATCAGCACGAGCCCAAGGACGGCCGCGAAGAGGACGAGCATCGCCACGTCAGCGCTCCTAGTGCAGTCCTTCCGACAGCGACAATTCTCCGGTCGGCGCGGCTGGCGCGCGTTCACGCACGAGATCGACGAGATGCAGGACCTCGGCGATGACGATCAGCGCCGACGAGATCGGAATCACCGACTGCACGACGCTCATCGGAATCTCGGGGACGCTCACCAGCGCGTCGGTCGCGAGGATCGGCATGATCTCGATGCCGACGCCGCCGAGCAGCACGAAAAAGCCGATGACGAACAGTTGCGCGACGATGTTCAGGATGCGCCGCGTCGGCCACGGCATCGCCTGCACGAGTTCCGGGCAGCCGATGTGCGCGCGCTTGAGCGAGCCGAGCGCGGCGCCGTAGAACGTCAGCCACGCGAGCAGCACCGACGCGATCTCGTCGTACCAGATGAGCGACGCGCCGATCGCGCGGAACACGACACCGAGTGTCACCTCGACGAACAGCACGATCATCAGCGCCGAAACGACCACTGCGAGGAAGCGGCCGTAAGCCTCGCGGAACCTCGTCATCACTTGTTGCGCAACGAATTCGCGGTGTCGATCGCCTGCTTCGCACCCGGAACCTGCTTCGCGAACTCGTCGTAGATCGGCTTGCTCGCGGCGACGAACGCGTCCTTGTCGACGTCGTTCACCTGCATGCCGGCCTGCTTGAGCTTGCCAAGCAGCTCGTGCTCGTCGTGCGCGGCGGTTTCGTAGACGAACGCCTGCGTTTCCTTCGCGGTGTCCTCGAGCGTCTTGCGCACGTCGGCGGGCAGGCTCTTCCAGCGATTCGTACCCACGGTCAGATACGCCGGCGTATAGACGTGATCCGACAGCGACAGATACTTCTGCACCTCCTCGAGCTTCGCCGAGTAGATCTGCGTCAGCGGATTCTCCTCGCCGTCCATCACGCCGGTCTGCAGCGCCGTGAAGAGCTCGGAGAATTTCATCGGGCTCGGGTTCGCGCCGTACGTCTGGAACATCTTCACGCGCCACTTGCCCTCGGGCACGCGCAGCTTGATGCCGGCGAGATCGCCCGGCACCTTGATCGGACGCTTGTTGTTCGTGATCTGCCGGAAGCCGTTCTCCCACAGCGCGAGCACCGTCAGGCCCTTCTTCTCGATCGCCGGCTCGATCGTCGGCCAGAAGATCGCCTTCTCGATCCGCTTCATGTGCTCGCGGTCCTTGACGATGTACGGCATCTCGAACAGGCCCGCGATGTCGACCTCGGAGCTCATCACCGTCGACGGCAGCGCCATGTCGAGCGTGCCGAGCTTGAGCTTCTGGATCATCTCCTTGTCGCCGCCCAACTGGCTCGACCCGTAGACGATCACTTTCGCCTTGCCGGCGAGCTTCGC
>DATNGN010000019.1:0-57898 GCA_035605875.1 Casimicrobiaceae bacterium | reverse complement strand
AACCCTGATGGGACGCACACCGGCACGTCTCGCGGCGGCGGCCGCTGCGCCGCTTCCGCAGATCGAGCAGCGGCTTCGCAACGACATCGTGGCGGGCGACCTGCCGTTCGGTGCGCGACTGCGCATCGAGGATCTTGCGCTGCGCTACGGCGTGAGCCACATGCCGGTGCGCGAGGCGCTGCACGTGCTGCACGGCGAAGGACTGGTCGTGATCGAGCCCAACCGCGGCGCGCGCGTGCGCCCAATCTATCGCGGCTTCATCGAGGACGTCTTCGACGTGCGCTGTGCGATCGAGACGATGCTCGCGCGCCGAGCAGCCGAGCGCAGAACGCCGGCGCATCTCGCCCGTTTGCGCAATGCCGCCGAAACGCTCGAAGCGTTCGTCGACGGCGGCGATTACGCGAGCGTGCCGCTCGCCAATCGGCAGTTCCATACGACGATCAACGACGCCGCCGGCAACCCGGGTGCACTGCCGATCGTCGACAGCCACTGGCTGCTGCTGTCGGCGCTGCTCAAGCGCTACGGGTACGGCGACGAGCGCTTTCCGCGCGTGATCGAGGAGCACCAGCATCTGATTCACGCGATCGAGCGGCAGGACGCGCACTCGGCGGCGCTTCTCATGGGCGCACACATCGAAAAGGCGAAGAACAACCTGCTGCGGCGCGCGGCCGAGGCATCCGCCACGGAGGCGGCAGGTGCCGTCTGATTCTCGCGCGAGCCTGCTTGCGCGGTTCTGCAGGCCCGCGGTGATCGTCGGCGTGCTGTCGCTCGCCGCCGTCATCGGACTCTACTGGTACATGGCATTGCGGCCCGGCATCAATCCGGCGCTCGTGCCGTCCCCGCCCACGATCCTGAAAGCGCTGCGCGACGAGATCGCCACCGGCGATCTGCTCGTCAACACCGTCGCGAGCCTGAAGCGCGTTGTCATCGGCTTTTGCATCGGCGCGTCGCTCGCGCTCGTGCTCGGCGCGCTCGCCGGCTGGTTCCGCTACGCGGGCTATGTCCTGAATCCGATCATCGACGCGCTGCGGCCGATTCCTGCGCTCGCCTACATTCCGCTCGTCATCGTATGGGTCGGCATCGGCGAGCCGTCGCGGATCATCATCATCGTGCTCGCCGTCTTCAAGCCATGCGTCGTCAACGCGCGCGCCGGCATGAAGGAGGTCGCGCAGATCTACGTCGACGCGGCACGCACGCTCGGCGCGTCACGCTGGCGCGTGTTCGCGACCGTGGCGCTGCCGAGCGCGGTGCCGTATTTCATCGCCGGACTTCGCACCGGCGTCTCCACCGGGTTTCTCGCTCTCGTCGCCGCCGAGTTGATCGCGGCGCCGTCGGGCCTCGGCTTCATGATCCAGAACGCGGGGCAGTACTTCCGCACCGACGTGACGATCGTCGGCATCATCGTGATCGGCCTGCTCGGCGCGCTGCTCGACCAGATCGCGAGTCGCGCCGGACGCGCGCTGACGTCGTGGAGCGACGTGCGCCGCGAGCCATGAAGGCCGTTGTCGACAAGATGTCTGGCGGGCACAAGCTCGCTGTGCGCGGGCTCACGCATCGTTATCGAATGGGCTCGCCCGCAGCCGAGCTCACCGTGTTGTCCGGCATCGACCTCGAGATCGCGCGCGGCGAATTCGTCTGCATCGTCGGCGAATCGGGCTGCGGCAAGTCGACACTGCTGCGGATGATGGCCGGCCTCCTGTCGCCGTCCGAAGGCCAGGTGCTGCACGACGGAACGAAGGTCACGGGCGTTCGTCACGAGCTGGGCTTCGTGTTCCAGCAGGACGCCGTCTTTCCGTGGCTCACCGTCGAGAGGAACGTCGCGTATGGTCCGAAATCGCGCGGCTTGCCGAAGGCCGAACGCGAGCGCCTCGTTGCTCACTGGTGCGAAGCGGTCGGACTCACCGCGTTTCGCAAGGCCTATCCGAAGCAGCTGTCGGGCGGCATGCGCAAGCGCGTCGATCTCGCGCGGGCGTATGCCAATTCGCCCGACGTGCTGCTGATGGACGAGCCGTTCGCCGCGCTCGACGTGCAGACGAAGGCCGAAATGCAGGACGCGGTGCTCGATCTCTGGAAGAGCACCGGCAAGACGGTCGTGTTCGTCACGCACGATCTCGACGAAGCGGTGTTCCTGTCCGACGTCGTCGTCGTGCTGTCCAGCCGTCCCGGCCACGTGCACGCGATCGTGCGCAGCACGCTCCCACGTCCGCGCGACGGTGCGACGCGTGTCAGCGACGCATTCGCGGCCGCCAAGCGGACGCTGTGGACGACACTGCAGGAGGCGCGCGGACGTCCGGCCGCCATCGTGCCGAAAGAGCTTCGCGCATCGTCGATAACGACCCAAGGCGCATGAGCGCCGCTTACGAAGGAGG
The DNA here is from genome assembly GCA_035605875.1 of Casimicrobiaceae bacterium. Taxonomy (GTDB): domain Bacteria; phylum Pseudomonadota; class Gammaproteobacteria; order Burkholderiales; family Casimicrobiaceae; genus VBCG01. The sequence continues at coordinate 55,529 of DATNGN010000019.1, read as the reverse complement.
AAACCGTATGCCGAGCCTTGACGCCGCATCGAGTCGCCGTCGCTTTCTCGACGACTTCACGAAGCCGCCGGGCTCGATGAACGCATTCCTCAACTACGAGCTGTTCGTGACGACCGAGAGCGTCGTGAAGTCGAGCGCGCCGGCGCTGAAGGGATTTCTCGCCGCCTATCACGACAAGGGCCTCCGCTGCGCGAGGATTTCCGCGCGGGCCTCGAATACCAGGTCGAGTTCTTCATGGACCTCGGACGGATCAAGACGGCGCCGGATTTGAGCAAGGCGATCGTCACCGATCTGCTGTAGCACGCGAGTCGCGGCGATGCGCTTCGATTCCGCGTATCGGGTGATCGTTGCGGCCGCGATGGCATTGGCAGCGCCGCAGCCGGCGGTCGCGCAGGCCGCACCGACTTCGGCGGAGCGAGCCGCGTATTCGGGAGTGTTCGCGGCGGCCGCGCGAGGCGACGTGGCGGAGGTCGAGCGCCTCGTGGGCGCGGGGGAGCGCATCGATGCGCGCGACGGCCACGGCCGAACCCCGCTGCACATCGCCACGTTCCTTCGGCGGCGCGATGCGATGCGTGCGCTCGTTCGCGCCGGCGCCGATCCGAATGGGCTCGATCGCGATCGCTACGACATCGTGACGATCGCGGCGGTGGCCGACGACGTGGCGACGCTCGCAACCGCGCTCGACATCGGGTGCAGCGCGGCGAACGTGACGAGTCCGTACGACGGCACCGCGCTGATCGCAGCCGCGCATCTCGGCCACGACGAAGTGGTGCGCATGCTGATCCGGGCCGGCGCGCCGCTCGACCACGTGAACAACCTCGGCTGGACCGCGGTGATCGAGTCGATCGTGCTCGGCGACGGCGGCGCTCGCCACCAGGCGACGCTGCGCGCGCTGGTCGACGCGGGCGCGAACGTGAACATCGCGGATCGCAGCGGCAGCACACCGCTCGCGCTGGCGCGCTCGCGCGGTTACCGGGCGATGGTGGAAATGCTGACGAAGGCGGGCGCGCGCTGAGGCGTCGGTGCCTTGCGTCAGAAGACGTGCGCGAGGCGCCCGAGCAGCGCGATGACGACGCCGTTGCTCGCCAGCATGATGCCCGAGAGCCACATCAGGTTCTGAAGCTGGCTCCCCTTCACCTCCGCCTTGATGTCGGCGCGCAACGCTTCGAGCCTTGCCGCGAACTCGGCCATCCGCGCCTCGAAGACCGGCTTCGTCAGCAGTTCCGACGCAACCTGCGCGACGTCGACCGCGTCGGCGATCTCCTCGGCGGTGAAGTTCGCGCTCTTGCCGGTGGCCTTGAGCGCTTTCAGGAGCTTGCGCGTATCGATGGCGAGGGTCGACATACCGAGAAGTTACCGACCTGATCAGTATAGCGTTATCGGCGCTTCGGTCGAGACACCCGCGGTCGCGCTACATGCTGCGCCGATACTGCCCGCCCACGTCGAACAGCGCGTTCGTGATCTGACCGAGCGAACACACGCGCACCGTGTTCATCAGCTCCTCGAACACGTTTCCGTCGTCGATCACCACCTGCTTCAATCGCGCAAGCGCGGTCGGCGCTTCGTGCGCATGCCGCGCGTGGAAGTCGGCGAGGCGCTTCAATTGCGACTGCTTCTCCTCGTCGGTCGAGCGCGCGAGCTCGAGCTTCCTCGGCGCCGCGTCTTCGTGCGGATTGCGGAACGTGTTGACGCCGACGATCGGATACGAGCCGTCATGCTTGCGATGCTCGTAGTACAGCGACTCCTCCTGGATCTTGCCGCGCTGGTAGCCCGTCTCCATCGCGCCGAGCACGCCGCCGCGGTCGGAGATCGCCTCGAATTCCTTCAGCACCGCCTCCTCGACGAGCGACGTCAGTTCGTCGATGATGAACGAGCCCTGGTTCGGGTTCTCGTTCTTCGCGAGCCCCCACTCGCGGTTGATGATCATCTGGATCGCCATCGCACGCCGCACGCTCTCCTCGGTCGGCGTCGTGATCGCCTCGTCGTACGCGTTCGTGTGCAGCGAGTTGGTGTTGTCGTACGTCGAGATCAGCGCCTGCAGCGTCGTGCGGATGTCGTTGAACGCGATCTCCTGCGCGTGCAGGCTGCGCCCGCTCGTCTGCGAGTGGAACTTGAGCTTCTGGCTGCGCTCGTTCGCGCCGTAGCGCTCGCGCATCGCGACCGCCCAGATCCGCCGCGCGACGCGGCCGATCACCGCGTATTCCGGATCCATGCCGTAACTGAAGAAGAACGACAGGTTCGGCGCGAAATCGTCGATGTGCATCCCGCGCGCGAGGTACGCCTCGACGAACGTGAAGCCGTTCGCGAGCGTGAATGCGAGCTGCGAGAGCGGGTTCGCGCCGGCCTCGGCGATGTGGTAGCCGGAGATCGACACCGAGTAGAAATTGCGAACGTTGTGATGGACGAAGTACTGCTGGATGTCGCCCATCACCTTGAGGCTGAACTCGGTCGAGAAGATGCACGTGTTCTGGCCCTGGTCCTCCTTCAGGATGTCGGCCTGCACGGTGCCGCGGACGGTCGACAGCGTCCACGCGCGGATCTTGGCGGCCTCGTCCTCGGTCGGCTCGCGCGCGTTGTCCTCGGCGAACTTCTCGAGCTGCTGGTCGATCGCCGTATTCATGAACATCGCGAGGATCGTCGGCGCGGGACCGTTGATCGTCATCGATACCGAGTTGTTCGGCGCGCAGAGGTCGAAGCCGGCGTACAGCGCCTTCATGTCGTCGAGCGTCGCGATCGACACGCCCGAGTTGCCGACCTTCCCGTAGATGTCGGGACGGCGGTCGGGATCGTTGCCGTAGAGCGTCACCGAATCGAACGCGGTCGACAGCCGTTTCGCGGGCATCCCGTCGGCGAGCAGATGGAAGCGGCGGTTCGTGCGAAACGCATCGCCTTCGCCGGCGAACATCCGCGTCGGATCCTCGTTCTCGCGCTTGAACGCGAAGACGCCCGCGGTGAACGGGAAGCTGCCCGGCACGTTCTCGGTCAGCTGCCAGCGCAGGATCTCGCCGTCGTCGTCGTAATGCGGCAGCGCGACCTTGCGCACCTTCGTGCCCGACAGCGACGTCGTGGTGAGCGCGGTGCGGATTTCCTTGTCGCGGATCTTCACGACGTACTCGTCGCCCGCGTAGGCCGTCTGCGTGCGCGGCCACATGTCGAGGAGCTTACGCGAGCGCGCATCGAGCTTCGCTTCGCGCTCGGCGATCAGCTTGTCGAGCGCCGAAAAAGTAGCGTCGGAGACGACTTTCGACGAATCTTGCGCGGAAGTCGTCTCTGACCCTGCTTTTTTCGTTGCTCCCGCTGCGGCCTTTTCGGCGAAAGTCGTCTCCGACCCCACCTTTTCCAGCATCGCCTTCGCCGCGCGCAACTGCTGCCGCTCGCGCGCGATCGCCGACTGTCGATCCGCCCATTCGTGATAACCGCGCACCGTTTCCGCGATCTCGGCCAGATAGCGCGTCCGCTGTGCGGGAACGATCGCCTGACGCTGCGTCGAGAAACGCGTTGCCGCCGGCGCGAGCGCGCCCTTCTCGAGCGCGAGGCCATGCTCGCCGAGCCGCGCCGCGATCGCCTGGTAGAGCGCCGTGACGCCGTCGTCGTTGAAGCGCGATGCGATCGTCCCGTAGACCGGCATTGCGTCCGGCGCGACGTTGAAGAGCGAACGATTCCGCTGATACTGCTTGCGCACGTCGCGCAGCGCGTCCTGCGCACCCTTGCGGTCGAACTTGTTGATCGCGACGAAGTCGGCGAAGTCGAGCATGTCGATCTTCTCGAGCTGCGACGCGGCGCCGAACTCCGGCGTCATCACGTAAAGCGACACGTCGACGTGCGGGACGATCGCGGCGTCGCCCTGCCCGATCCCCGACGTCTCGACGATGACGAGATCGAACCCGGCCGCCTTGCAGGCGGCGATCGCGTCGGGCAGAGCCTTCGAGATCTCGCTTCCGGCATCGCGCGTCGCGAGCGAGCGCATGTAAATGCCCGGCGTGCCGATCGCATTCATCCGGATGCGATCGCCGAGCAGCGCGCCGCCCGACTTGCGCCGCGACGGATCGATCGACAGGATCGCGATGCGCAGCCGATCGCGCTGGTCCAGCCGGAAGCGGCGCACGAGCTCGTCGGTGAGCGAGCTCTTGCCCGCGCCGCCGGTGCCGGTGATCCCCAGCACCGGCGTCGTCGTCGCCGACGCCGCGTCGAGTACCGCCTTGCGGAACGGCGGCGGCGCGACGCCCGCTTCCAGCGCGCTGATCGTGCGCGCCAGCGCACCGGCACGCGCATGGCGATCGCGGTTTCGCAGCACATCGACCGATGCCGGGATGCGTTGCGTCAGGTCGACATCGGCCGCCGCGACGATCTCGTTGATCATCCCCTGCAACCCGAGCTTCTGCCCGTCCTCGGGCGAGAAGATGCGGGTCACGCCGTACGCGTGCAGCGCGTCGATTTCGGACGGCACGATGACACCACCGCCGCCGCCGAACACCTTGACGTGCGACGCGCCGCGCTCGCGCAGCAGGTCGAGCATGTACGTGAAGAATTCGACGTGGCCGCCCTGGTACGAGGAAACCGCGATGCCGTGCGCATCTTCCTCGATCGCGCACGTGACGATCTCCTCGACCGACCGGTTGTGGCCGAGATGGATCACCTCGCAGCCTGTCGCCTGCAGGATCCGCCGCATGATGTTGATCGACGCGTCGTGGCCGTCGAAGAGGCTCGCCGCCGTGACGAACCGCACCTTGCGCTGCGGCGTGTAGACGAGCGGCTTCGTGGTCGAAAGATCGGTCATCGCGGACGGCGGCGGCGCCGGCGAGTCGGCGCGTTCTCGAAAGATTAACGGAAGCGGCGCCGGGACGGCGGGTCGAGCCGTCGCTGCCGGTTTGCGCCAACCTACATGACGTTTACGTAAACGTCAATTGACGACGACACCGTCGGCACTTTTCACACCTCTTCGCTGTCCCATTCGCGCGACCCTCGCCGCCTTCGAAACTCACCCGCCATGCTCCTCCTTCCGACGATTCGCCGGTTGTTCGTCCTTGCGCTCGCCTTCCTTCCCGCCACCGTTCTCGCCGCACCCCCGTCCGGCATGACGCAAGGTCCGAGCGTCGAAGGCGTCCACGAGTACAACCTGTCGAACGGACTGACGATCCTCCTCTTTCCCGATGCGACGAAGCCGACGACGACCGTCGACGTGACCTACAAGGTCGGCTCACGGATGGAAAGCTACGGCGAGACCGGCATGGCGCACCTGCTCGAGCACATGCTGTTCAAGGGCACGCCGTCGATCCCGAGCGTCTTCGCCGAGCTCGGCCGGCGCGGCATGCAGTTCAACGGCAACACGTCGTACGACCGCACGACGTACTTCGAGACGTTCACGGCGTCGCCTTCGTCGCTCGACTGGGTGCTGATGATGGAATCGGAGCGGATGACGCGCTCGACGTTCTCGAAGGCAGAGCTCGATTCCGAGATGACCGTCGTGCGCAACGAATACGAAAGCGGCGAGAACAAGCCGCAAAGCGTGCTGTGGAAGCGGATGGCGGCCGTCGCGTTCGACTGGCACAACTACGGAAAGCCCACGATCGGCGCACGCTCGGACATCGAGAACGTGCCGTTCGCGAAATTGCGCGCGTTCTACACCGAGTATTACCAGCCCGACAACGCGGTGCTGATCGTTGCCGGCAAGTTCGACACCGATGCGACCCTCGCGGCCATCGCGAAGTACTTCGGCGCGATCCGGAGGCCGACGCGCGTGCTGCCGAAGCAATACACGGTCGAGCCGGTGCAGGACGGCGAACGCATCGTCACCGTGCGCAGGGTTGCCAGCACGCAGTGGGTCGGCGCGCTGTTCCATCTGCCGCAAGGCGCCAGTCCCGACACGACGGCGTTCGAGGCGCTCGCCGAGATCATGACCGTCGAACCGGCGGGACGCCTCTACAAGGCGCTCGTCGAGGGGAAGAAGGCGTCGACCGTCGAGAACTGGATGTTTCCGCTGCACGATGCGGGCTTCGTGATCTTCTGGGCGCAGGTGGCGCCCGGCCAGTCGATCGACGCGGCGCGCGACACGATGCTCGCGACGCTCTACGACGTCGCCGCGCATCCGATCACCGAGCCGGAGCTCGCGCGCGTCAGGATCAAGGCGCAGAAGGATTTCGACGACACGATCAACGACCCGCAGCAGATGGCCGTCGCGCTCGCCGATTCGATCGCCGAAGGCGACTGGCGGCTTTTCTTCATTCACCGCGACCAGTGGCATGCATTGAAACCCGCCGACGTGACGCGCGTCGGCACCGAATACCTGAAAGCGTCGAACCTGACGATCGGCCTCTTCGAGCCCGAAGCGAAGCCCGACCGCGCGCCGCTCGCCGCCGCAATCAACGTCCCCGCCCTCGTCGCCAACTACAAGGGCGAGCCGCCGGTCGCCGCCGGCGAGGCGTTCGATCCGACGCCGGCGAATCTCGAATCGCGCACGCAGCGCTTCACGTTGTCGAGCGGGATGAACGTCGCGTTGCTGCCGAAGAAGACGCGCGGCGAAACCGCGGAGATCGAGATCCGGCTCGACATGGGCGACGTCAAATCGCTCGAGAACTCGTCGCCGACGTCGAGCCTCACCGCGGACATGCTCGAGCGCGGCACCACGAAGCACGACCGCCAGGCGTTCCAGGACGCGCTCGACAAGCTGCGCTCGAAGCTCGACATTTCGGGCGGCGGCGCAACGGTAACCGTCGCCGGGACGACGGTGCGCGCAAGCGTGCCCGAGGTGCTGCGCCTCGCGGCCGAGGCACTGCGCGAACCCGCGTTTCCCGCCGCCGAATTCACGCAGCTCAAGAGCGAACTGCTCACGCACCTCGAGCAAAGCCGCACCGATCCCAGCGCGCTTGCACGGCGCGCCGCGGCGCGCGCCGGCGATCCGTATCCGCCGCAGGACGTGCGCTACACGCCGACGATCGACGAGGAAATCGCGCGCGTGCGCGCCGTCGATCTCGCCGCCGTGAAGGCCTTCTACGCGAAGTTCTACGGCGCGTCGCATGCGGAAATGGCGATCGTCGGCGATTTCGACGTCGCGACGGTGAAGCCGTTGCTCGAGCAGCTCTTCGGCGGTTTCGCGAGCCCGATGCCGTACACGCGCGTGCCGCAGCCGTTCTATTCGACGAAGGCCGCGCCGATGACGTTCGACACGCCGGACAAGGCAAACGCCGCGATGTTCGGCCGGCTGTCGATGCAGCTCACCGACCAATCGCCCGACTACGCGTCGCTGCTCGTCGCGAACCGCGTGCTCGGCGGCGACAGCGACTCGCGGATCTTTCAGCGCGTGCGTGTCAAGGGCGGCTTCTCGTATGCAGTCGGAACGGTGTTCCGCCCGGCGTCGATCGATCCGAACAGCAGCTTGATCCTCTACGCGATCTTCGCCCCGCAGAATCTCGACAACGTACGCAACGCGACCGCCGACGAAATCAAGCGGGCGCTCGACAGCGGGTTCACGGCGCAGGAGATTACGGCGGCGAAGAAGGCGGTGCTCGAGGAGCGCCGCATCACGCGTGCGCAGGATCCCGCGGTGGCCGGCGCGCTCGTATCGCAGGCGTTCCTCGGCAGGACATGGGCCGAGTCGGAGAAGATCGATCGTGAAATCGAGGCGGTGACGCCCGAATCGGCGACCGCCGCATTGCGCAAGTACGTGATACCGGCGAATATCGCGTTTGCGTATGCGGGGGATTTTGCCAAAAAATAGGATTTGGGATTTAGGAGCGAGGATCGAGCGAACATCACGGACTGCGATAGCACGCCTGACGGATTCCATCAGAATGCAAGCCGACGGCGTCGGCAAGACGCAGTCGCCCGCTGGACCCTAGCTAGATCCTCGATCCTAGATCCTCGATCCTAGATCCTCGATCCTCAGCAATTCCTCCACCTCCTCCGCAATCCCCGGCGCACATGCGACGCACGTCGCCTTCGCGGTCGCCGACGCGGGCGCGAACGGTGCGGCGTAACCCCCGGCTTCTTCGACCAGCAGCACGCCGCCGATCGCATCCCAGATCGACAGCGACAGCTCGATGAATCCGTCGAGCCGTCCTTGCGCGACATGCGCGAGTTGCAGCGCGCCCGAGCCGAAGTTCCGCATCGCAACGCCGGCCGCCATCATCCGGCGCCGGATCTCGAGGTAATCGGCGCTCGGCGCCCGATCGTGATGGCCGAGCGCGACGCAGGCGCCGGCGAGAACCGTCGTCGTCGCGACTTGCAGACGCGAGCGGCCGTTCGCGTCGTCGCACCATGCACCGCCGCCGCGCGTACCGTGATAGAGCTCGCCGCTCACCGGATCGAACACGACGCCGATGCGCGCGCGGCCTTGCTCGACATACGCGATCGCGACGTTCCAGTAGGAAACGCCGCGCAGGAAATTGTTCGTGCCGTCGATCGGATCGACGACCCAGCAGCCATCGATCGGGCCTGCATAGGCTTCCGCCGTCTCTTCGCCGAGAAAGCGGTCCGCCGGGAATGCCCTCGCGATCTCGCGCCGCAGCAGCGCCTCCACGTCACGATCGGCGCGGCTCACGAAATCCTGCGGGCCCTTGAGCTCGACCGTGAGGCGCGCGCGATTTCGGAAATAATCGAGCGCGAGCGAACCCGCGCGCCGCGCGAGATCCTGCGCAAACAGGTAGCGCTCGTCCACGGTCAGCCCGTCGCGCGCATCGATGCGACGCCGACAGGGCGTACGGCGACGGCCGGCTTTGCGCGAAGCGACAAGCCGCGCTACAGCGTCACGACGCGCCGCTCGAGCAGCGACTGGCGAAGCGCGAGCGTGATCCGCGTCGCCTCGGTCGCGTCGCGCAGCGTGAGCGGCGGCGGCCGGTCCTCGATCACCGCGCGCACGAACTCCGTGTCCTCGCAGAGAAACGCGTCCTCGAAGCGCTCGTAGAACGTCGGCGTGCATTCGTGGCGCACGCCGTGCACGTCGGAGATCACGACGTGGTCGCGGCGCGCGTCGCCTCCGACGAGAATGCGGCCCTTCGTGCCGATCACCTCGGTCGTGCATTCGAAGCCGTGCGCCATCGTCCGGGACGCATAGATCGTCGCGATCTCGCCGCTCGCGAATTCGCAGGTCGCAACGCCGTTGTCGACGTCGTTCCATTCGCGCAGGCCCCCGTGCACGCCAATCAGCCCGCTCGCGAACACGCGCGCGACATCGGGGACGCCGAGCAGCCAGCGCGCCGCGTCGACGTCGTGCACGCTCATGTCGACGAAGATGCCGCCGCTCGCCTGCGAATAGCGGACGAAGAATCCGCTCGGGTCGTCCTGGTCGAGTGTGTGCGAGCGCACCATGAGCGGGCGTCCGATGCGGCCCTCGCGAATCATGGTATTCGCGTGGCGGTAACTCGCATCGAAGCGGCGGACGAAGCCGATCATCACCTTGAGGTCGGGCTGCAATGCGGCTTCCGCCTCGACGCGGCGGCATTCGGCGACGTCGAGCGACAGCGGCTTTTCCGAGAACACGTGCTTGCGCGCGCGCAGCGCATCGACGATCTGCTGCGCGTGCAGCGTCGTCGGCGTGGCGATGAACACCGCGTCGATCTCGGCGCGCGCCAGCATCTCGCCGTAATCGGTGTACGTCTGCGCGACGCCGAGCTCGCGCTTCGCCCATTCGAGCTCGTCGGCGACGGGACTGCAGGCGGCGACGAGCTCGCTTTCGGCGACCTTGTGCGCCAGGTTCTCGGCATGCCGGCGGCCCATGCGGCCGAGGCCGACGATGCCGATTCGCAAACGGGGATTCGTCATGCTGGTTTAGAGTTCGACGATGCGCTTCTCGCGCCAGGAAGTGGTCGCCGCCTCGGCGAGCGCGAGCGCGGCGACGCCGTCGTCGATCGACGTGCGCGGGCGCTCGCGTCCGGCGAGCACGTCGAAGAAATGCGCCATCTCGCTCGCGTAGGCCGCGCGATAGCGCTCGAGGAAGAAATTCTCCGGTTTGTCGGCGGTGATGGCACCCGACGACCAGAGCATCACTTCGGTCGGCCGGTGATTGCCGGCCTGCAGCAGGCCTTTGCTACCGATCACTTCGAAGCGCTGGTCGTAACCGTAAGCCGCGCGGCGGATCGTGTTGATCTGCGCGAGCCGGCCGTGACGCGTGCGGATCGTGACCGCCGTCGCGTCGATGTCGCCGGCACCTTCGATCGCCGGATCGGTGAGGCAACTGCCGGTCGCGTAGACGGTCGCGGCTTCGTCGCCGAGGATCCAGCGGAAGATGTCGAAGTCGTGGATCAGCATGTCCTTGAAGATGCCGCCCGAACGCTTGATGTAGTCGACCGGCGGCGGGCCCGGATCGCGGCTCGTGACGACGAGCATCTCCGGCGTGCCGATCTCGCCGTCGTCGATCCTCGACTTGAGCGATGCGAACGTCGGATCGTAGCGGCGCTGGAAGCCGATCATGCACGGCACGCCGGCCGCGCGCACCGCCTCGGCGCACGCGCGTGCGCGATCGAGCGAGAGGTCGACCGGCTTCTCGCAGAAGATCCCCTTTTTCGCCTTCGCCGCGCGCAGGATGTATTCGGCGTGCGTATCGGTCGACGACGCGATGACGACGGCCGCGATGCGCTCGTCGGCGAACACGCGATCGGCGTCGACGACCTGCGCGCCATACTTCTGCGCGAGCGCCTGCGCCGCGTTGCGGTCGACGTCGACGACGTATTGCAGATGCACGCCCGGCTGACGCGCGACATTGCCGGCGTGGATGTTGCCGATGCGGCCGGCGCCCAATAGCGCGACTTCGATCATTTGATTGCTCCCTGAGCAAGCATCCATTCGTGCGCGGGGTCGTTGCGGAAGTGCCATTCGCGCCTCGGACCCGCCATCGCGTTCAGGTAATACGATTCGTAGCCGTACGGCACGACCACGGGATGGTAGCCGCGCGGCACCATCACGACGTCGTGGTCCTCGACGGCGAGGGACTCGTCGAGCGAGCGATCGTCGGTGTAGATGCGCTGGAACGCGAAGCCCTGCGCCGGCCACAGCCGATGGTAATACGTCTCCTCGAGCGCGCTTTCCTGCGGCAGATTGTCGGCATCGTGCTTGTGCGGCGGATAGGAGGACGAGTGCCCGCTCGGCGTGCGCACCTCGACGACGAGCAGATGCGACGCGGGCTCGCTTTCGGGCAGGATGTCGCAGACGTAGCGCGTGTTGAGTCCGCTGCCGCGCGCGAAACGCTTCATCTGCGACGGCTCGATCAGCCGCGTCGGCGCATTACCGGGTCCTGGCGCGCTCGCGACGCCGATCTCGGCGCTGCCATGCGCGGTCACCCCGACTGCGCCTCCATTCGCGAAATAAACAGCATGAGGCGCCGCATCGTCGAACACGTCGCGGCGTGCGCCGATGCGCGGGAAGCGCGGGCCGCCGCGCTGTCCGACGCTCACGTTGCCGCCGAGGACGACGATGCAAAGCTCGTCGTGAGGCTGATCGATCGCGATCGTTTCGCCGTCGCGCAATCGATGCGCGGCAAAGCCGACGTAACGCCACCCGGCCGATTGCGGCGTCACGCGGACGATGTCGCGGCCTTCGCGCTGCGCCTTGACCAGCAAGCTCATGTCAATGGATCCCCTTTGCGTCGTTCACCAGCCGCGACAGATGGCGATAGCCCATCTCGGCGTAGCGATACGCCGGTGCGACGACCGGATCCTGCTCGGCCTCGACCACGAGCCATCCGCGGTAGTCGTTGCGTCGAAGGATCGCGATCAACGACGCGAAATCCACGGCGCCGTCGCCCGGCACCGTGAACGCGCCGTTGATGACCGCCTCGAGAAAGCTCCAGTCGCGATTTCGCGCGAGGCGGATCACGTCGGAGCGCACGTCCTTGCAGTGCACGTGACACACGCGGGCGACGTATGTGTCGAGCATGGCGACGGCGTCGCCGCCGGCGAACGTCATGTGCCCGCTGTCGAACAGCAGTCCCGTCTCGTCGCCGGTGTTCTCGATCAGCCGGTCGACGTCGTCGGGCGTTTCGACGTACGCGCCCATATGATGGTGGTAGGCGAGCCGCACACCATGGTCGAGCGTGTAGCGCGCGAACTCCGTCACGCGCCGGCCGTAGTCGCGCCACTGCTGCGCGTTGGTGAACCGCGGCCGCTTGTACAGCGGCGCGTCGGCGCCCTGGATGCTGTCGGCGACCTCGCCGTAGACCATCACGTTCGCGCCGCCTTCGGCGAGCAGCGTCAGGTGCGAACCGACGGCGGCGATTTCATCGGTGGCAGAGCGTTTCGCCAGCCGCCCCGAATACCAGCCGGACACGAGCGCGAGTCCGTGCGGCTCGAGCACGCGCCGCAATACGCGCGGGTCGCGCGGAAACTTGTTGCCGAGCTCGAAGCCCTGATAGCCGATTCGTGCGCCTTCGGAGAGCGCGACGTCGAGCGGCGTCTCGCCGCCGAGCGACGGGAGGTCGTCGTTGCTCCAGGAGATCGGGTTGATGCCGATGCGGACGTCGAAACTCATAGGGTTCTTCATGTTCCCGGCACTGACCCCTCACCCGGCTCGCTGACGCTCGGCTCCCTCTCCCCAACGGGGAGAGGGCCGGGGCGAGGGGCAGCGCAACTCACGGCTGCTGCGCCTTCTTCTCTTCCTCGTAGCGCGCACGCGCCTCGCGCACCTTCGCACGCGGCGACACTTCGGGCACCGCGACGTCCCACCACCAGCCGCCTTCCTGCGTCGCGCGATCCGGATCGGTCTCGATGGCGATGACGTACGTGCGGTCGGCGGCGCGTGCCCGCTCGAGCGCCTGCTCGAGGCCGGCAATGTTCGCGACGTTTTCCCCATGCGCACCGAGCGCCGCCGCATGCGCGGCGAAATCGACCTTCGGTGGCTCCGGCATCGCGCGGATGCAGTCTTCGAGCAGGTTGTTGAACGGCGCGCCGCCGCACGCCTGCTGCAAGCGGTTGATGCAGCCGAAGCCGCGGTTGTCGAGGACGACGACGACGAGCTTCAGCCCGAGCATCACCGACGTCGCGATCTCGGAGTTCATCATCAGGTAGCTGCCGTCGCCAACGAGCACGACGACCTCGCGCCCGGGATGCGCCATCTTGACGCCGACGGCGCCGGCGATCTCGTAGCCCATGCACGAGTAGCCGTATTCGACGTGATAGCCGCCGGGCGTCGACGTGCGCCACAGCTTGTGCAGTTCGCCGGGCAACGAGCCGGCGGCGCAGACGACGATGTCGCGCGTCGTCGAATCGGCGGCCGAGCGCTGGACCGCGCCGATGACGTCGCCTTCGTAGGGGAGCGCGACGTCGCGCTGACCGGTGATGCGCGCAAGGTCGCTTCGCCACGCGGCGCCCGTTTCCTTGGCGCGCGCCGTCCATGCCGCGTCGGCGCGCCAATCGCCAAGCGACCGCGACAGCCGGTCGAGGGCTTCGCGCGCATCGGCGCGCACGGCGAGCCCGCGCCACTTCTGCGCATCGAATCCCGCGACGTTGATCGACAGCAGTTGCGCGCGGCCGAACATCGAATGCGAGCCGGTCGTGAAATCCTGCAGCCGTGTGCCGATCGCGATGACGACGTCGGCATCCTGCGCGAGCGCATTCGCGGCCGGCGAACCCGTGACGCCGATCGATCCCTGCTGCATCGGATCGTCCCACGCGAGTGCGCCCTTGCCACCCTGCGTCTCGGCAACGGGAATGCCGTGCCGATCGGCGAAACTTTTCAATGCGCCGCTCGCATGCGCATACAGAATGCCGCCGCCGGCGACGATCAGCGGCCGCTTCGCCGAGCGCAACAGCGCGCCGGCAGCGTCGACCTCGATCGGGCTCGCTGGCGTTGCGTCGAATCGCACGGGCGGAGGTTCGAAGAAATGCGCCGGGTAGTCGTGCGCCATCGGCTGCACGTCCTGCGGCAGCGCGAGCGTGACGGGCCCGCACAGCGCAGGATCGGTCAGCACGCGAATCGCGCGCGGCAGCGCGGTCAGCAACTGCGCCGGATGCATGATGCGATCGAAATAGCGCGAAACGGGCCGGAAGCAATCGTTCGCCGACACGGTTCCGTCCTGGAAATCCTCGATCTGCTGGAGCACCGGATCGGGTGCACGCGTGACGAAGATGTCGCCGGGAAGCAACAGCACCGGCAGGCGGTTCGCATGCGCGAGCGCGGCGGCGGTGACGAGATTCGTCGCGCCGGGACCGATCGACGTCGTGCACGCCATCATCCGGTGGCGCATGTTCGCCTTCGCGAACGCGATCGCCGCGTGCGCCATCGCCTGCTCGTTGTGCGCGCGATACGTCGGCAGCACGTCGCGGTGCGCGAACAGCGCTTCGCCGACGCCGGCGACGTTGCCATGCCCGAAGATCGCCCATACGCCGGCGAAGAGCGGCTTCTGCGCATCGTCGTCGTCGACGCGAAGCGCCGCCAGGTAGCGGACGAGCGCCTGCGCCATCGTCAGTCGAATCGTCTTCACGGTGGTAGCCCCCTCACGGGCTGGCCGCTTCGCGTCTCGCACGCTCTCCCCGCGTGCGGGGAGAGAGTTGGGGTGAGGGGCGCGCTTCGCGCCACGCCCCGATCAGCGCCTCGAAATTCGCACGCACCGCCTGCACGAGCGCCGCGTCATCGATTTCGCCCGCAAGCCACCGTCGCGACGGGGTTTCGAAAATCGTGCGGCCGACGGCAAACCCGCGGCACGTGGCGCTGCCGCGCGCGCCGCGGAATGCCTTCGCGAGCGCGTCGATGCTCGCGCTCTGGCCGAGAATCAGCACCCCGCGGCAGTAGGGATCGCGCTCGGCGACCAGCGCGTCGATCGCGTTCCACTGCTGCGCGTCCATCGGCTCGAGCTTCCACCATTCAGGATGAATGCCGAGGTTGTAGAGCCGCTTCAGCGTCCGGTAGACGGTGTCGCGCTCACGCGGCAGCGCTTTCGGCGGCACGATCTCGAGCAGAAGCTCGTGGCCGCTCGCCTGCACCGCGTCGTAGAGCGCGCGAATCTGCGCCTCCTGCTCGAGACGATCGTCGATCGCGTCGTCCGGGTGGTATTGCACGAGGCACTTGACGACGTGTTCCGACGGCCAGCCGATCAGCGTCGTGCCGATCGAACGGCCGCGGTCGAAGACGAGCGGATTCGAGCCCGGCAATTCGACCGGACGGCCGATCCACCAGCCGCGGCCCGTCGCTTCGTTCAGCGCGTCCTGGCCGTACCGATCGTCGCAGAGCAGACCCACGCGACCCTTCATGCCCGCATGCCGATCGACATCGGCAACGGCCGACACGAAAAGCTGCTTCAGCTTCGCAATGCGCGCCTCGTCGGCGCCCGCCTGCTGCGCGAGGGCGAAGAACTGATTGCGATGATCGAACGCGAACGCGAGCACCTCCGGCCGCGGCGTGCGTGGCGCCGTGACGCGATGCAGGCGGGTCAGAGTCGCGTCGCGATCGGGACGCGGAATGCGCCCGGCGTTCGCGATGAAGTAATCGAGCTCGACGCGCGTCGGCATCGCCGGTGCGCACCCGTGCCGCGACACGACGAGCGCGCCGCACGCGTTCGCGTAACGAACGCACGCGTCGTAGTCCTCGCCGCGAACCCAGCCCGACTGAAAGCCGGCGGAGAACGCGTCGCCGGCGCCGAGCACGTTCAGCACCTCGACGGTGACGCCCTCGCCGTTGAACGCGGCATCGAGCGATGCGGGAATCGCGCCGGCGATGACCGCGCAACCCATCGGGCCGCGCTTGACGACGAGCACCGCCTTCGTATGCCGCCGCACCTCGGCGAGCGAGTGCATGATGTCGTCGCTGCCGCCGGCGATGCTGAATTCGTCGATCGTCCCGATCACGAGATCGAAGCGCGGCAGCATCCGCTGCAGGTGTGCGGTGACCGTGTCGGAGGCGATGTAACGGGTCGCGCCGTCGCCGCGTTTCGTGAGGCCCCACAGGACGGGCCGGTAATCGATATCGAGCACGGTGCGCACGTCGTGCGCATGCGCATGGTCGAGCGCACGATTGCTGATGCCGGCGATGTATTCGGTCGAGAAATGCGTTCCGGTGATGAGCAGCGCGCGCGACTGCGCAATGTAGCCTTCCTCGATCTCCGCGTCGCCGATCGCCATGTCGGCGCAGTTCTCGCGCAGGAAGATCAGCGGAAACGTTTCCTTGTCCTCGATGCCGAGCACCACCGCCGCGGTGAGCCGCGACGGATCGATGCCGACATGGCTCACGTCGCAGCCTTCGCGTGCGATCGTCTCGGTGAGGAAGCGTCCCATCGCGTCGTCGCCGACACGCGAGATGAGCCCCGCGCGCAGGCCGAGGCGCGCGCAGCCGAACGCGGTGTTCGCCGAGGAGCCGCCGAGGTATTTGGCGAAGCTCGTGACGTCCTCGAGGCGCGCGCCGATCTGTTGCGCGTAGAAGTCGACGCCGAAGCGGCCGAGGCAGACGATGTCGAGCCTTCGATCGGAGGCGAAGCGGGTGTTGTTGTGCATGAGCGACGTGCCGAGCCGAGCAGTCATGCGCTCGGCGAAACCGCGGATGATATCGCGTTCCCGGTCCTGCCGCGGAGCGCTTTCGGCGCCCGCGAAATGCGCGCGCAGATCTCGTCGATCGCCTGGATCAGCGCATGCACCGGTGCGAAATGGCGCAGCGTCCGCTGATAGAGCGCGCCCGATGGACAGGTCCAGATGTCGCGCTGGAACGAGAGCGCGCGCACGCCGATGTCGGGTCGCACGTGCAGGAAGGCGTCGGCGATGCACGACAGGTACGGTCCCGCCTTCAGCATTTCGAGCACGGCGAGCACCGAGCTCGATTCGACCATCACGCGCGGCGGCGTACCGCCGTCGTCGTGAAGCGCCTTCAAAAGCTTCTGCAGGATCTCGCGATCGCGCTGGTAGAGCGCCCACGGATACGGCGCCAGATCGGCCGCGGATACATGGCGTCGCCTGACGAGCGGATGCTCGTCGCCGGCAATGACCCGCATCGTCAGGTCGAAAAAGCGCTGCACGTCGACGCCCGCAGGGAGCCGGCCCGCATCGGGCAACGCGCACACGACGATGTCGAGGTCGCCCGCGAAGAGCTTCGGGTGCGTCACCGTGTTGACCCCGACGTCGAGCTCGACTTCGAGCTTCGGCAACTGCTGCTGCAGCCGGACGATCGCAAGCGGAATCACCGTCGCGCCCCAGAACGGCCCGGCACCGATGCGAAGCCGGCCGCCGGCGCCTTTCGTGAAGGCCTGCATCTCGGCGTCGGCGAAGCGGCACTGCGCCTCGATCAGCTTCGCGTGCGACAGCAGCGTCTCGCCGAACGGCGTCAGCACCATGCCCCGCGCCCGCCGCTCGAACAGCGCAACCCCGTAGTGCGCTTCCAGCCGGCGCACGCTCTTCGTGAGCGCCGGCTGACTGACGCCGAGCACCTGCGCCGCCGCGCTGACGCTTCCGGTATCCGCGACGACGAGGAAGTCGCGCAGCAGCGCCGCGTTGCGCAGGAGTGGCATAACGGGTAGTTATGGAAGAAGCATCAGCCGGAATTTTACAGGATAGGTCCGCGGTGCGAGACTCGCGCAATCCATCCCTGGACCGTCCGAAAGCGCCATGAAAGCCGTCTTCGTCCTCTTCGATTCCCTTTGCCGCAACGCGCTCGGGTGTTACGGCTCGCGCTGGGTGAAGACACCCAACTTCGACCGTTTCGCCGCCCGCGGCGTCACGTTCGAGAGTCACTTCGTCGGCAGCCTCCCCTGCATGCCGGCGCGCCGCGACCTGCACACCGGACGGCTCAACTTCATGCATCGCAGCTGGGGGCCGCTCGAGCCGTTCGACAACTCGTTCGCCGCGTCGATGTGGGACCACGGCATCCACACGCACCTCGTGAGCGACCACCTGCACTATTTCGAGGATGGCGGCGCGACGTATCACGGCCGCTTTCGCACGTGGGACTTCATCCGCGGCAACGAATACGACCCATGGAAGGCGCTCGTGCAGCCGCCGGTCGAACGCCTGCGCGCGAAGTACGCGGCGAAGCACTACCCGATGGACCTGCGCAACTGGAAGCGGATGCAGCACGCGATCAACAGCGAGTTCATGGTCGACGAGAAGGACCTGCCGCTCGCGCGCTGCTTCGCGTCGG
Source organism: Casimicrobiaceae bacterium (assembly GCA_035605875.1). Classification (GTDB taxonomy): domain Bacteria; phylum Pseudomonadota; class Gammaproteobacteria; order Burkholderiales; family Casimicrobiaceae; genus VBCG01. The sequence continues at coordinate 37,487 of DATNGN010000019.1, read as the reverse complement.
GATTCGAGTTCCTCGATCACAACCGCAGCGCCGATCCGTGGTTCCTGATGCTCGAATGCTTCGACCCGCACGAGCCGTTCCAGGCGCCGGCGCGTTTCAAGGAGCAATACACGACGAGCTGGACGGGCGGCGTGCTCGACTGGCCGATGTACGAAAAGGTGACGGACAGTGCCGAGGAGATCGCCGAGATCCGCGCCAACTACGCGGCGCTCGTCGCCGCCTGCGATCACTATTTCGGCGAGCTCCTCGATTACTTCGACCGCCACGATCTGTGGCGCGACACCGCGCTGATCCTGTCGACCGATCACGGGTTCCTGCTCGCCGAGCACGACTGGTGGGGCAAGAACCTGCAGCCGTACTACACGGAGATCTCCCACATTCCGCTGATCGTTCATCATCCCGACTTCACCGACCGCGCGGGCGCGCGCCGCACATCGCTGACGCAGACGATGGACCTGATGCCGACGTTCCTCGACCTCTTCGGCATTCCGAAGCCCGCGGAGGTACGCGGACGCTCCGTGGTGCCGCTGATAGACGCCGACCGCGGCAAGCGCGACATCGGCATCTTCGGCATGTTCGGCGGCCCGATCGGCGCGACCGACGCGCGCTACACGTATTACCTGTACCCGGAGGATCTGTACGCGCCGGGGCTGCACGAATACACGCTGATGCCGATGCACCTCAACACGCTCTTCAGCGTCGCGGAGATGAAGACCACGACGATCGCGCCGCCGTTCGACTTCACGAAGGGAATGCCGGTGATGCGCATCGATGCGTTGAAGGACGCGCGGCGCATTCCGATCCATGACGACAAGAAGTTCGACCCCGGCGTCGGCACGACGCTCTATGATCTGGCAACCGATGCGAAGCAGGAGAAGCCGTTTCGCGACGCCGCGATCGAGCGCAGGTTCCACGACGGCATCGCGCGCGAACTGCGCGCGCACGACGCGCCGGCCGAGATCTACGGTCGCTACGGCGTCGGCACCGCCTACCCGCAGGCCACGACAACGACGAAGGAGGAAGCCCTTTGATTGCGAATCTTCGCCTTACTCGCATGCTGCTCATTGCGATTGCGTTCGTCGCGACGGCCCCGGTCTCGGCGCAGAAGGCATTCCTCGACGTCGGCAAGCAACCGGACATCACCGTGCTGATCGGGTCGACGCCGTGGTATCCGGCGTTCGAGAAGGTCGTCGGCCTCTACGAGCAGCAGACGGGTAATCACGTGAAGCTCGACGTGACGCCGTTCAACAGCATTCTCGAAAAGGCGCGCAACGCCGTGCGCACGGGCCAGAGCCCGTACGACCTGATGACGCTCGATACGCAGTGGACGATCGAGTTCTACGAAGGCGGCTTCCTGTCGCCGCTCACCGACGTCGATCCCAAGTTCGTGATGCCGAAGGAAGTGCTCCGCTACGGCGACTCCGGTTACTGGAACGCGCAGAAGCGCTGGCGCACGGCCGATGGCGGCAAGCTGATGGCGTACACGCCACTCGGCAACGTGCAATTGCTGTATTACCGCGGTGACCTGCTGAAGCAGGCGAACATCGCCGTGCCGAAGACGTGGAACGACGTGCTCGCATCGTGCAGCAGGCTCGCGAAGCCGCCGTCGATGTACGGCTTCGTCGCGCGCGGCGAAAAAGGCAACGGCATCCGCTACGACTGGCAAAGTGTCATGCTCGCCGAAGGCGCGCAGGTGGTGAAGGACCCTGAGGCGGGCGACTACACGGTGACGATCAACAGTCCGCAGGCGAAGGCGGCGCTCGATCTCTATGCGAACCTGCTCAAGCGCTGCGGACCCCCCAACTACGGCTCGCTCGGCCAGGGCGACGTGATCCAGTTGCTCGCCACCGGCAAGTCGGCGCTCGGCGACGTCGTCACCGCGGCATTCGCGAGCTTCGAGGATCCGAACAAGTCGCTTGTCGTCGGCAAGCTCGAAACGGAGCCGTTGCCTGCCGGTGCGGGCGGCGCGCATGGCGCGGTAATCGGCAACTGGAATGCGGTGATCCCGAAGAACGCGTCCGACGCGCGGCAGAAGGCCGCGCTCGCATTCTCCCGCTGGTTCCTGACCTATGACGCGCAACGCGCGTACGCCGAAGCGGGCGGCATCCCGAACCGCAGCGACGTCTTCACGTCTGACCTCGCGAAGAATCCGAAATACCGCTGGATGCCGGCGTATCTCGAAACGATGAAATTCGCGCGGCAGGAACTGGGGTACGCCGAAGGCGCGCAAGTCGAGCAGATCCTCGGCCTGCGACTCAACCAGGCGCTGATCGGCGAGATGAGCTCGGGCAAGGCGCTCAACACCGCGGCGCTGGAAATCGAGGCGCTCTTCAAGAAGAACGGCCGGCGTACCGGGATGCTGCCGCCGTTGCCGGAATAGCGCGATACGGCGTCGGCGTCGCTCGTTCGCCCTGCGATGCGTGACGCCGCGGCCCTGCCGGACATGTCGCCGCGGCGTCCGGGCGCACGCGTTGCGATCGGACGGCTGGTCAATCGCAGCTTCCGCTACTGGAGCCTGCTCCCCGCCGTATTGCTGTTCGCGGCGCTGACGCTCTATCCGCTGCTGAACCTGGCACGGATGAGCGTGTCGACGATCACGTTCGCGAACGGCGCCGAGGTCTGGACGTTCACGCCGCTGCGCAACTTCGCCGCGCTGGCGAGCGACGACGTGCTGCGTCCGGCCGTCGTCAATACGCTCGTCTTCGTCGTCGTATCGGTCGCGGTCGAAATGGTGCTGGGCGTCGCGCTTGCGATCGCCGTCGCCGGCCTGTCGCGTGCCAAGCGCTGGGTGCGAACCGTCGCGATCCTGCCGATCCTCGTGCCGCCGGTGGCGATCGGCAGCATGTGGAAGCTCATGTACAACTACGACTTCGGCATCTTCAACCAGGCGCTCGTCGCGCTCGGTGCGATGCCGGTCAACTGGCTCGGCTCGACGAGCGTCGCACTGGCATCGGTGATCGCGGTCGACGTCTGGCACTGGGTGCCATTCGTCTTCCTGATCCTGTTCGCGGCCGTCGAGGGCATTCCACCCGACCTGCTCGAAGCCGCGCACGTCGACGGCGCGACGCGAGCGCAGATGCTGCGCCACATCGTGCTGCCGCTGTTGCGGCCGGCCATCGTCGTCGCGTTCCTGTTTCGCGCGATCCTCGCGTTCAAGGTGTTCGACGAAGTGTTCCTGCTGACGGCCGGCGGTCCCGGCACGTCGACCGAGCTCGTGAACCTGCACCTCTACAAGGTGTTTTTCGAGCAGAATCGACTGGGTTACGGCGCGCTCCTGTCGCTCGCGGTGATCGCCGCGATCATCGCCTTCCTGCTCGTCTCGCGACGCATCGCGCTCGCGGTGCGGCGCAACGCCGATTCGTGATGACGGCGAGCGCCACGACGACGTTTCGCGCCGGCGCTGTCGGCCGCGTCTACGTCGCGCTCGCGCTGTTCGCGATCGTCGGCCCGTTCGTGTGGATCCTGACCGCGTCGTTCAAGCAGCAGATCGCGATCTACGCGGCGCAGTTTCCGTTCACGCCGACGCTGTCGAACTATGCCGACGTGCTGTTCGGGCGCCGCTCCGATTTCGCGGGGAACATCGCGAACAGCCTCGTCGTCGCGGCATCGAGCACCGCGCTCGTGCTGATCGTCGGCGCGCTCGCCGCGTATTCGCTCTACCGCTTTCGCTGGCCGACGTGCGTGAGCGCCGGGTTCCTCGCGTGGACGCTCGTCTTCCACATGGTGCCGGTGCTGACGCTGCTCGGACCGTGGTACGTCGCGTTCCGCGAGCTCGGGCTCTACGACACGCGGGCGGCGCTGATCGTCACGCACGTCACGATCAACCTGCCGATGACGGTGTGGCTGTTGCGCACGTTCTTCCGCGAGATTCCGCCCGAGATCCTCGAAGCGGCGCAGGTCGACGGTTGCGGCCCGTTCGACGCGTTCCGCCGCATCGCGCTGCCGATCGCGCTGCCGGGACTGATCGCCGCCGGCATCCTCGCCTTCGTCTTCAGCTGGAACGAGTTTCCGATCGCGCTGACGCTCACGTCGCGGACGACCGCGACCGTTCCCGTCGCGATCGCGCGCTTCGCGCAGCAGTACGAGATCCAGCATGCGCAGATGGCCGCGGCATCGGTGATCTCGACGATTCCGGCAGTGATCCTCATGTTCCTCGGCCAGCGCTTCATCGTCAGTGGCCTCACGCTCGGCGCCGTGAAGTAGCTTCGCCGCGCGACCGGCGCCGCGTCCTTGCCGGGTTCCCGATGCGTGTTGCCGCTCGCTCGAGCGGCGTGCTAAAGTCAACCCGCAAACAAGGGTTCCACATGATGGGACTTTCACGATAAAAGGAGGAGCACATGCAGCACGTTCTATCGCGCGGCCTCGCGGCGCTCGCGGTAACGATCGCGAGCGTGACGACGACCGGAATCGCGTCGGGCCAGGCCACGCCGGCGCCGGGTGCGACGGTCGAAGGCGACACGATCGTCTTCGGACAAACCGCGGCGCAATCCGGACCGCAGGCGCCGATCGGCGCATCGAAATGGGGCCTCGAGGCGTTCATCGCGTCGATGAATGCCAAGGGCGGCGTCGCCGGCAAGAAGCTGCGGCTCATCAGTTACGACGACGGCTACCAGCCGGCGCAAACCACCGCGCTCGACAAGAAGCTCGTCTACGAAGACCGCGTGTTCGCGATCGTCGGCAGCATCGGCAGCCCGACGACGGCAGCCGTCTACAAGGCGCTGAACGAGGCGCACGTGCCGCTCCTCTCGATGGGCAGCGGCAGCCCGATCTTCTACGAACCGGGGCTCAAGTACGTCTTCCCTTCGTGGCCGATCTACACGACCGACGGCGAGACGATGGGCAATTACGTGAAGAAGCACTTCCCCGGACAGGCGGCGGCGGTCATCTACCAGGACGACGGCTTCGGCAAGCCGATTCTCGCGGGCATCAAGAAGTCGCTCGGGAAGGTCGACCTCGAGATTCCGTACGTGCCGTCGCAGGTCGATTTCAGCAGCGCGGTGATCAAGCTGAAATCGTCGGGGATCAAGGTCGTGATGCTCGCGACGATCGCGACGTCGGGCGCGCAGATCCTGAACCAGATGGACAGCTTGAGCTATCACCCGACGCGCATCCTCACGTCGTCGGCGTGCGGCTACGGCGGCATCTTCGGCGCGATCAAGTCCCTCGAAGGCACCTATTGCACGGCGTTTCTGCCGCCCCCGGGCAGCACCGATCCGCAGTGGGTCGAATTCGCGGATGCGATGCAGAAGTACGGGCAGGGACACCCGCCCGACATCTACGCCGCGTGGGGTTGGCTCGCCGGGCAGGTCGCGTACGCCGGGCTCGAGAAGATCAAGGGGCCGATCACGCGCGACGCGCTCGTCGCGCAACTCGAGACGCTGCGCAATTTCGACACGATCGCGGGCAAGATCAACTATTCACCCGAGCGCCACGAGGGAAGCTGCTGCCAGCTCCTGTGGCAGGCGAAGGGCGGCAAGTGGCAGATCGTCCCCGACAGCCAGTTCAACGGCTCGGCGATGAAGTGACGGGGGCGCTGCGCTGCTCGGACGTCCCCGGGCGGCCCTTCGCCGTGAGTAGGGCGGCGAACGTTCGCTGATGCAGTTCCTGCTGCAGATCGCGCTCGCGGGCCTCGCGCAGGGAAGCCTTTTCGCGCTGACCGCTCTCGGGCTCGTGATGATCTACAACGCGAGCGCCGTCGTGAACTTCGCACACGGCGCGATGGGCATGGCCGCGACCTACGTCGCCTACGTGCTGATCGCGCGCTTCGAGGTTCCATTCGCGCTCGCGTTCGCCGCGGCGCTCGTCGCGGCGTTCGTGCTGGGCGCGGTCGTGCAGGCGCTGTTTCTCGCGCGGCTGCGCGATGCGCCGCTTCTGTCGCAGGTCGTCGTCACGCTCGGGCTCTTCATGCTCCTCGAAGGCCTGGTGGGCATTGCCTTCGGCTACAACCCGCGGCCGATGCGCGAGTCGATCGCGATCGCGCCGGTCATTCTCGGCGACCTCGTGTTGCGCCCGCAGGACGTTCTGCAGCTCGCGCTGCTCTTGATCCTCGGCGTCGCGCTCGCCGCGTTCTTCGCCGCGACGAAGATCGGCCTCGGCATGCGCGCGATCACCGAGAACACGTATGCGGCGCGGCTGATGGGCATTCCCGTCGGACGCCTTCTCGCGATCGCCTGGGGGACGGGCGTTGCGCTTTCGGCAGTGGCAGCGGTCCTCGCGGCGCCGACGACGTCGGTCACGCCGAACATGATGGACACGATCGTCGTCTACGGCTTCGTCGCGGCGATCGTCGGCGGCTTCGGCTCGATGGCGGGCGCGCTCGTCGGCGGCCTGATCCTCGGCGTCGTCGTCAACCTGATCGACGCGTTCCTCGCGCCGGAGCTCGCGATGTCGATCGTGTTCGGCCTGCTGCTCGTCGTGCTCTATGTGAGGCCCGACGGACTGTTCGGGCGCGCGCAGGTGCAGAAGGTCTAGGACCGTCCTCGTGTCGCGCCGACTCGTCATCGCGATCCTCGTCGCGTGCGCCGTGCTGCCGATCGCGTTTCAGGCGCTCGGTCAGCGCCAGGTCTACTGGCTCTTCGTCATCTCCGAGTTCTACGTGTTCGCGATCGTCGCGATCAGCCTCGACCTCCTGATGGGGCGAAGCGGCCAGATCTCGCTCGGCCAGAGCGGCTTCGTCGCACTCGGCGCGTATACCGCCGCGATCCTCAATCAGCGCTTCAACGTCGATCTTCCGCTCGGCATGCTCGCCGGCGCGGTGACGGCGGCAGTGGCGAGCCTCGTTCTCGGATTCCCGGCGACGCGGCTGCGCGGGCACTACCTCGGCATCGTCACGCTCGGATTCGGGATCGCGATCGACCAGATCGCGCTCAAATGGGATGCATTGACCGGCGGCGACCAGGGCATTCACCTGCATCGCCCGGCACTGTTCGGCCTCGATGCCGGAACGCCGGTGCGGATGTACTACGTCGCCCTCGTCGCGCTCGTCGTGACGGTGCTGCTCGTCCGCGGTCTCACGCAGACGCGCATCGGCCGCGCGTTCGCCGCGATCAAGGACAGCGAGGTCGCCGCCGCGGCGATGGGCGTTCCGGTCGCGCGCACGAAGGTGCTCGCCTTCTTCGTCAGCGCATTTCTCGCCGGCGCCGCCGGCGGCATCTACGCGTTCCTCGCGGGATTCGTCGCACCGGAGGATTTCGGCATCGAGAGCTCGCTGCTGTTCTTCGCGATGGTGGTCATCGGCGGCATGGGTTCGATTCCCGGCGCGATCGGCGGCGCCGTGGTCGTCGATGCGGTGAAGAACGCGGCCGCCACCGTGAGCGGACTTTCGCTCGCACTCCTCGGCGGGATGATCGTGCTCGTCGTGCTGTTCTTTCCCGGCGGCCTCAAGGCCCTTCTGCGCCCGCGCGGTGCGCGGCGCGCCCGACGGCACGCGCCGAAGGGCGTGGTGCGGCAGGATGCTTGAGGCACGCGGCGTCACGGTCCGCTTCGGCGGTCTCGTCGCCGTGAGCGCGCTCGACCTCGACGTGCCCGATCGCGGCATCTTCGCCCTCGTCGGTCCGAACGGTGCCGGCAAGACGACGCTCATCAATGCGCTGTCGCGCGTCTGCCCGGTCACCGAAGGCACGATCCGGCTCGGCGACGTCGACATACTCGGGCTGCCGCCGCACGCAGTCGTTGCCGCCGGCATCGCGCGGAGCTTCCAGCGTGCCGAGCTCTTTCCGTCGCTGACGGTGCTCGAGAATCTGCTCGTCGGCCTGCACACCACGATGAAAACGGGATTGTCGGGCGCTCTTATGACGCCGGCTTCGCGCAGCGAGGAGCAGGCGGCACGTGCGCGCGCCGAGCAGGTGCTGCGCGATCTCGATCTCTGGGACGTCCGCAACGCCGCGCCGGGCGACATGCCGTACGGCCATCAGAAGCTTCTCGACGTCGCGCGCGCGCTCGTATCCGCGCCGGCGCTGCTGCTGCTCGACGAGCCTTTCGCCGGGCTCACCGAGGCCGAGGCGCCGCGCCTGCTCGCCTGCATCCGCGCCGCCGGCGAGCGCTGCGCCGTGCTGATGATCGAGCATCACTTCGAGCTTCTCGAAGGCATCGCGCAGCGCATGACGGTGATGGACTTCGGCCGGAAGGTTTCCGAAGGGACGCCGGCGTCGATGCGCAACGATCCCGAAGTGATCCGCTGCTACCTCGGAACGGGCCGCCATCGCACGTCGGCCGCTGCCGCATGCTGAGCCTCGACGACGTGCACGTTCATTACGGGCACGTGCATGCGCTGCGCGGCGTCACGCTCGAAGTCGCCGACGGTGCCGTCGTCGCGCTGCTCGGCGCGAACGGCGCCGGGAAGACGACGACGCTGAAGGCGATTTCCGGCATCCAGAGGCCGTCGCGCGGCCGGATCCGCTTCGACGGCGAGGACATCGGCCGCCTCGCGCCCGCCGACATCGTGCGCCGCGGCATCGTGCATTGCCCGGAGGGCCGCCAGGTTTTCCCCGGCCTCAGCGTGCGCGAAAACCTCGAACTCGGCGGCTATGCGCGCGGCAGTCGCGCCCAGTTCGAACGCGTCCTCGACATGTTTCCGGTGTTGCGCAAGCGCCTGCGCCAGTCGGCGGGAACGCTGTCCGGCGGCGAGCAGCAGATGCTCGCGATCGGACGCGCGCTGATGGCCGAGCCGAAGCTCCTGCTGCTCGACGAGCCGAGCCTCGGTCTCGCGCCGATCATCGTCGAATCGATCTTCGATGCGATCGCGCGCTTCCGCGAGCACGACATCTCGGTGCTGCTTATCGAGCAGAACGCGACGCTCGCGCTCGAATTCGCGAGCTTCGCCTACGCGCTGTCGCACGGACAGGTGCGCCTGTCGCAACCCGCCGAAAACCTGCGCGGGTCGGACCTCGTGCGGCGTGCGTATCTGGGCTGACCGCGTTGACGGTACACCGCCAAAACGCTAATGTATGAAACGCAGGTTCGCATATTGAGAATTTGGAGGACCGCATGATTCGTAACTCGTGGTACGTCGCCGGGCTTTCCAGGAGCTTCAAGTACCGGCTCGAAAAGAAGATCATCACTGCGCTGCCGATCGTCATGTGGCGCGATCAGGCCGGCAAGGTGCTGGCGTTCGACGGCCGCTGTTGCCACAAGCGCTTTCCGCTGTGGGACGGCAAGCTGCTCGACAACGGCATCCTCCGCTGCGCGTATCACGGCCTGTGCTACGACAGCACCGGACGCTGCGTCGACATTCCGATGCAGCGCGACCTGCCGATTTCGCCGGTCGCGCAACTGCACGCGTATCCGGTCGTCGAGCAGGATGGCCTCGTATGGCTGTGGCCCGGCGACCCGGCGAAGATCGGCGACGTCAAGCCGCCGCGCATCCCGGAGCTCGTCGATCCGCGCTACGAAGCCGTGATCTCCGATCCGCCGGTGCGCGTGCGCGCGAACTATCGGCTGCTGATCGAGAACCTTCTCGATATCACGCACTTCTTCCCGCTGCACGACGGCAACATCGGCGACCTCGCGAACTCGATGATTCCGGTGGGCCTCGTCGAAGGCGACATCGACGGCAATCCGAAGGTGATGACGACGCGCAGCGTGCAGAACTACACGCTGCCGCCGTACTACCGACGCTGGTTCGAGCTCGACCTCGTCGACCGCCATCACACGCACTGCATGATCGGACCGGGGCTCGTTCGCGTGCAGCTGCGGCTCGCGCCGCCGGGCAAACTCGGCACCGACGACGAGCGCGGCTACATCCTCTGCCATACCGATACGCCGATCGACGAGCAGAATCTCGAGTGGCACTGGATCATGATCTCGCGCGCCGACGCCCGCTTCCCGCCCGACCGCTCGATGACGATCGCCCAGGGTATGGCGTTCGAATTTCCCGAGGTCGTCGCGCAGGACGAATGGGCGCTCGCCCGCCAGCAGGAGATGCTCGAATTCTCCGATACGCTGTCCGACAACTCGCGCTATCGCGAAGTGAACGTGCGCTCGGACATCGGCGTCGTGCACGCGCGGCGCGTGCTTTCGAAGATGGAGCGCCTCGAGCACAACCAGCCGTTCGGGCTGCCCGCCCCGTCGCTCGAAATGGCGCGCTACGCGTCCGATACGCAGGCAAAAGGGGCGGCCGCATGAAGATCGTCGTCGATTTCGACGCCTGCATGAGCAACGCGCAATGCGTGCGTGCGGCACCGACCGTATTCGAGGTGCGCGAGGACGGCTTCCTCTACATCCTGCAGGAGGAGCCGCCCGAGAGCCTGCGCGCGGCAGTCGAGGAGGCGGCGCGGCTGTGCCCGACGCAGGCGATCACGATCGAGGACTGATTTGGGGGTCAGAGACGACTTTCACTCGGCGATGCGTCGAACGAGCGACATTGCCGTGAAAGTCGTCTCCGGCCCCGCTTAGATCGTGCGCTCCGTCGTCATCGTCGGCGCATCGCTCGCCGGTTTCTCGGCCGCGAAATCGCTGCGCAAGCACGGCTTCGACGGCTCGATCGTCGTCGTCGGCGACGAACCGCATCCGCCGTATCAGCGGCCGCCGCTTTCGAAGCAGTTCCTCGCCGGAACATGGGATCGTCCGCGCATCGACCTGCGCCTGCCCGATACGCTCGGCGCCGAATGGATGCTCGGCGCGCGCGCCGCGTCGCTCGATGCGAACCGCCGTGAAGTGGTGCTCGACGACGGCCGGCAACTGCCGTTCGGCGGGCTCGTCATCGCGACGGGTGCGCGGGCGCGCAAGCCCCGCTGGTACGCCGAACGCCCGGGCGTATTCACGCTGCGCACGCTCGACGATGCGATCGCGATCCGCGATCACGTGCGCGCCGGTGCGCGCCGGTTCGCGATCGTGGGCGCGGGCTTCATCGGCTCCGAAGTGACGGCGACGCTTCGCGCGCTGGGATGCGACGTCACGCTGCTCGACGTCGATCCGCTGCCGATGCTCCGCGTGCTCGGCGAGCCGCTCGCGCGCGTATGCCTGCGTGCGCACGAGGCTCATGGCGTCCGCTGTGAGCTCGGCGTAGCGGTCGAAGGCCTGACGGGCGAATCGAGCGTCGAGGGCGTCCGGCTCGCCGACGGGCGCGTCATCGACGCGGACGGGATCGTGGTCGGCACGGGCGTCGTGCCCAACGTCGAATGGCTGCGCGACAGCGGCATCGATCTCCGCGAGGGGGTCGCCTGCGATGCCGCGTGCGCGGTAAAAGGCGCCGATCGCATCGTCGCGGCGGGCGACGTCGCACGCTGCGACCATCCGTACTTCGGATCGCATCGCGTCGAGCACTGGAACAATGGAATCACGCAGGGCGACGCGGCGGCGCAAACGCTGCTCGCCGCACCCGGCGATGCCGCGCCGCACGTCGCGATTCCGTTCTTCTGGTCGGACCAATACGACAGCAAGCTGCAGGTCGTCGGGCTGCCGTCGCCGACCGACACGATGCACGTCGTCGAAGGCTCGCTGGACGCGCCACGGTTCGTCGCACTGTACGAGCGCGACGGCGTCGCCACTGCCGCCTTTCTCTGCAACAGCATGCATCGCGCGGCCGCTTACACGGCGATCGTCGAAGCGGCGGCGCGCGAGGCGGCGCACGCGGGCGCACCATGAGGAGCGCGTCGCTGCTGGAGGGCGTGCGCGTGCTCGAGTTCGGCCACATCGCCGCGGCGCCGTTCTGCGGGATGCTGCTCGCCGACCTGGGCGCCGACGTCGTCAAGGTCGAAGCGCCGGAAGGCGACGGCCTGCGCGCCTGGCCGCCGATCGTCACGGCGCCGGATGGCGAGACGTTCAGCCTGAACTTCGCATCGCTCAATCGCGGCAAGCGCAGCATCGTCGCGAACCTCAAGAACCCGTCCGAACTGGAACGCGTGCGAGCGCTCTGCGCGCATGCGGACGTCGTCATCGAGAACTATCGGCCCGGCACGCTCGATCGGCTGGGCATCGGCTTCGCCGATCTCGCGAAGACGAACCGCACGCTCGTGTACTGCTCGATCTCGGGCTACGGGCAAACGGGTGCGGCTGCGCGCAAGGGCGCGTTCGACGTCGTCGTGCAGGGCGCATCGGGATTGATGAGCGTCACGGGCGAACCCGACGGCGCGCCGGTCAAATGCGGCGTTCCGGTCGCCGATTTCACCGCGGGCCTCTACGCCGCGTACACGATCGTCGCCGCGCATGCGCGCGCCGTGCGCGAACGACAACCGGTGCATCTCGATTGCGCGATGCTCGATTGCCTGCTCGGCATCTCCGCGCTGCAGACGAGCGAATACTGGGGAACCGGCGTCGCACCGGCGCGGCTCGGCTCCGCGCATCCGCGCAACGCCCCGTACCAGGCGTTCGACGCGAGCGACGCGACGTTCATCATCGCCGCGGGCAACGACAACCTGTGGCGCGAGGTGTGCGAGGCGACGGGACAGCAGACGCTGTTGTCCGACCCGCGCTTCGCGAGCATCGCGAAGCGCGCAGCGAATCAGCGCGCGCTCGCCGCGATCCTGCAGGACGTCTTCCGCACGAAGACCGCGCGCGAGTGGCTCGACGAATTCGAGCGTCGCGGCGTTCCGAGCGGTCCGCTCAACACGTTCGCCGACATCCTCGCCGATCCCGCGCTTGCCGCGAGCGGCCTCGTCGATGCGATGGCGGTACCGGTCGCCGGCACCACGCGCACGATCACCTATCCGGTGCGGATGAACGGGCAGCGCGTCTGCGCGTCGCGTCCTCCGCCGCGGCTCGGCGAGCACAACGAGGCGGTGTTCGCCGAATGGCTCGCGGCGCCCGCGCAACGCGCGCAAGACGGCTGACGCGAATGCCGATGCCCGGCGAAACGGCGAGCGGCGCGACCGATTGCGTTCGCGCCGAGCGCGACAGCCCGTGCGCGGGAAGCGTGCGGCTCGTCCTCGACGATTCCCGCCATGCCAATGCGCTCTCGCCTGCGCTGATCGCGCAACTCCACGACGCGGTTCGTGCGGCGAGCGCGAGCGACGCGAAGGCGATCGTCGTCGACAGCAGCGGCGAGCGCTTCTGCGCGGGATTCGACCTTGGCGACGCCGACACCATCGAAGATGCCTCGTTGCGCGAGCGATTCGACGCGCTCGAGGCGCTGCTCGAATCGGTGCGCCGCGCGCCCGCCGTGACGATCGCGGTCGTGCGCGGACCCGCGCTCGGCGCGGGCGCCGATCTCGTCGCCGCCTGCGATTACCGGATCGGCACGTCGCAGGCGCGCTTCGCGTTTCCCGGCAGCCGTTTCGGCGTCGTGCTCGGCACGCGCCATCTGGCGAGCGTCGTCGGCCGGCAGGCGGCGCTCGAAACGCTCGTCGAGGCCCGCACGCTCGATGCCGACGCCGCGCTTGCGTGCGGGCTGTTGAGCGAGCTTCGCTCGGATGAATCGCTGCAAGCGCGCGTCGACGAGATCGTGCGTCATTGCGCGTCGATCGACCTCGACACGCTGCGCGCGATGCTGCGGCTCGTTCGCAGCGAACCGTCCGAGCGCGATCGCGCGGAGCTTCGTGCCTCCGTCGCGCGCGAGGGCTTCGGCGAGCGCGTGCGCGCCCACGCGAAGCGCGTCCGCGAAGCGCGCGACGCGCGTCGCAGCCGCCCGTGAAGGCCCGGCCGCACACGCCTGCCCGCACGCCGAAGTCGGCGACACGGCGCACGCCGTCGCCGGCAGTTCGACGTGCCGCGGCTGGCGACGCCGGCGCCAATCCGATGAGCTCGGTCGCCAAGGCGCTGCTGGTGCTCGAATGCATCGGCCTCGCGAACCGCCGCACGCTCGCCGACATCGCGAAGGACGCCGGCCTGCCGAAGTCGACGCTGTTGCGGCTGATCCACGTGCTGATCGAGCGCGGATTCCTGCGCCGCACGGCGCACGGCGAATATGCGGTCAGCCTCAAGACGTGGCGCATCGGCCGCAACGCGCTCGATTCGGGTGCCGTGCGCGACGAGGTGTTGCCGCTGCTGCGCAGGCTCGTCGAGGACACCGGCGAAACGGCGCATTACGCCGCCTACGAGGACGGTTCGAGCGTCTATATCGAGAAGGTCGACGGGCTGCATCCGATCCGTTCGTACACGACGGTCGGAGGACGCTCGCCCGCCTATGCGACGGCCACCGGGAAGGCGCTCCTCGCGTGGCGAGACGAGCAGGAAATCGCCGCCATCGGACGCCGCGCCGAGCGCTTCACCGACGCCACGCATTGCGGCGCCGACGCGGTGTTGCGCGAGGCGATGCGCACGCGCAAGGCGGGCTACGCCGTCAACCGCGGCGAGTGGCGCGCGTCGGTTTGGGGAATCGCCGCACCGATCTTCAACGAGCAGCGCGACGTGATCGCCGCGGTGGGCATCTCCGGTCCGCGCGAGCGCGTCGAGCCGAACATCGCGCCGTTCGCGCGCGCAGTCCGCGATACTGCCGTTGCACTCTCCTCGGCGCTCGGGGCGCTCGACCCGGCGCTGGTCATCGAACGCACGGCGTAGACGACTCGCGTTCGCCGGCGCCAAACACCGGGCGCGACAATGGCGGAAGCGGCGCTACCCGCGATCGCGCTTGACCGCTCGCTCGGTATCGGGCCGCTTCTCGATCGACTCGATCGCCTCCATTTCGGCTTCGGGATTGTCGTCGGACTCGACATTCGCCGCATCGCGCTCGGTGGCCGAGTCGTCGATGACGTCCATCGACGCGCTCTCCTCGGGATCGTGCTCGGTCAGCGTCTCGTCGACAGGCTCGGTCGAATCGCGCCCGACTGCCGCACGCTCGCCGGTGCCAAAGCGATCGGTATCCGAATCGAGATCGGCATCGCCGAGGTCGGGACCCGCGGTGGTCGGCGCTCTGTCGACATCCGGGTCGGACGTCGTGCCGCGCTGAAACGGCAGCCCTTCTTCGCGATTGAGGCCCGGGCCGCCGACGATGTCGCTGCCGCTGTCGGTCGAATCGCTCGGGCCGAGCGCGCCGGTGCCGTGTCCCTTCTGTCTGACGGATCTGCCTTCGCCGGTCGTGTTCAACGTGCTGCGTGCCATGGTCGGTCCTCCGTGTCGGTCAGGGTTCGACCCGGGCGCGGCACCTTGGTTGCTTTCGACAAACGGCGCCGATTCGGGCAGGATTCCGCCTTCTCGGCGCGTGCCACCCACGCGCCTCCACGAGGAGTGCCGCCATGCTGCGACCGCTCGTCGCCCTTTCGCTCGCCTTCGCGATTTCGTGCGCGAACGCGGCCGACATCGGGCAGATCAAGGTGTCGAAGGGAACGGTGACGATCGAGCGCGCCGGCCAATCGGTTCCCGGCACCGTCGGTCTTCGTCTGCAGGCGTCCGACGTCGTGAAGACCGGCAGCGACGGTTCGGTCGGCATCACGATGACCGACAACTCGCTGCTGTCCGCGGGGCCGGACAGCGTGCTCGCGCTCGAGCGCTACGACTTCGACGACGTCACGAGCGAAGGCCGGTTCGATGCTTCACTGCGCAAGGGGACGCTCGCCGTCGTGTCCGGGCGCCTTGCGAAGCAGTCGCCGGCCGCGATGACCGTGCGTACGCCGGCCGCCGTGCTCGGCGTGCGCGGCACCGAGTTCGTCGTGCGCGTCGACGATGAACGTTAGCCGCGCAGCACTCCGCATTGCGCTCTTCGCGTCGGCTGCGTGGCTTGCCGGCTGTGCCGTGAACGAACGCGTGATCCTGCTGCCCGAAACGAACGGCGGGCCGACGTCGCTTGCGGTGCGGCAGGGCACGCACGACGTGGTGCTCGACCACGGCTACGCGGCCGCCGATCTGTCGCTCGCCGATCCGTGGCGCTACGAGGCGAGCGCCGACGAGGTGCGCACGATCTTCGGCGACGCGCTCGCGGCGCAGCCGATGCGCGCCGCGCACTTCACGCTGTACTTCAACGAGGCGAGCGACGACCTGACGCAGGATTCGCGGCAGGCGCTCGAGCGGATGTTCGCCGATCTCGACAAGCGGCCGGTGCGCGACATCGTGATCATCGGGCATACCGATGCGGTCGGCAGCGACGAGTACAACGATGCGCTCGCGAAGAAGCGCGCGGAGGCGGTGAAGGCGATGCTGGTCGCGCGCGGTGTCGCGCAGGACGACGTCGTCGCGATCGGGCGCGGCAAGCGCGACCTGCTGATCGCGACGCCGAACGGCGTCGCCGAGCCCCGGAATCGCCGGGTCGAGATCGTCGTACGCTGAGCCGCGCGCGACGGGCGCAACGCGGCGTCCGCTATCCGCGCCACTGCACGGCGAGCGCCGTCATGTCGTCGTAGGCCGGCGCTCCGTCGACGAACGCCTGCACGTTGCTGCGGATTGCGCCGATCGCATGGCGCGCCGACGCCGCGTGCGCGAGCGCGCGCTCGACGCTCGCCGCGCCGTACATTGCGCCGGTCGGGTCCTTCGCTTCGGTCACGCCGTCGCTGACGACGCAGACGACGTCACCCGGCGCAAGCTCAATGCGCGCCGCGCGATAGTCGAAGCCGTCGACGACGCATAGCGGCGGGCCGCCGCCGTCGGCAAGGCGCGCAATCGCGCCGCTCGCTGGCTCGCGCCACCACGGGTTCTCGTGACCCGCGTTGCAGTAGTCGAGCACGCCGCTTTCGAGGTCGAGCACTGCGGCGAAGACGGTGACGAAGAACGCGGCCGGGTTGTCGCGCTCGACCTCGGCGTTCGTGCGCGACAGCAGCGCGCCCAGGTCGGCCTCGCGCCCGCGCAGCATCGTGCTCTTGCACAGCGCCTTGCTCACCGCCATGAAGATGCTCGCCGACAGGCCCTTGCCCGACACGTCGCCGAGCATGAAGAACAGGCGATTGTCGTCGAGCCGGTAGAAGTCGTAGAGATCGCCGCCGACTTCGAGCGCGGGCTCCATGAAGGCGGCGAGTTCGACGCGCCGATCGCCGACGTCGTCGGTGCGCGGCAGCGTGTCGAGCTGGATTCGCCGCGCCGCCTGCAACTCACCGGCGACGCGCGCCGCTTCCTCCCGCTCGCGCTGCAGCACCTGCTGCAACGCCTTGCGATGCCGCGTCGCGTCGGCAAGCTGCAATCCGAGCAGCGTTGCGAAGAGCAGCGCCAGCATGACGGCCGGCGTCGCCGCATCGAGGAGCCATCGCTCGCCGCGAAAGGCGGCATAGCCGAGGCCGGTCATCGCCGCGACGCACGCGGCCGCGACGAGGGCACCGGCGCGCACCGATCGACGCGGCATCACGGCGATCAGCAGCGTGCCGGCGGCGAGCAGCGCGAACGCTTCGACGAGCGACGCAAAATGCGGACGCACGAGAAAGCTCTGCCCGCTCATGTTCTCGAGCATCTGCGCGTGCACCTCGACGCCCGGCATCTTCTCCACCGGCGTCCACACGTAATCGCCGAGCGCCAGCGCCGTCGGGCCGACCAGCACGAACGAGCGGTGCAGCCGTTCCGCAGGGACGCGTCCGCGCAGCACGTCGATCGCGGAAACGAAACGCTCGGACCGATGCACCGAGAACCACGGACGCGCGCTGCCGTCGGCCTCGGCCCGAAAGACGTCTCGGCCGACGCGAATCGCCGTCACCGCTCCGCCGCCGACGGCGACCCTCACGACACGCGCGCCGAGGGCGACGCGCCACATCTCGACGGCAAGACCCGGCACCAGCGTGCCGTTGACGCTCGCGACAAGCGGGATGTTGCGCACGATGCCTTGCGCATCCTCGGCGGAGATGAGACCGAAGCCGTGAGCGGCGTCGGTCAGTTGCGCGATGCTCGAAAGCGCCCCCGGATAATCGGTCACCTTCGACAGTGCGTGCGCGTCGCCGTCGTTGCCGCTGCCCGCGACGAGAATCGGCGTCGCGCGAAGCGGCTGCGCGGTCGGCGCGATCGCACCGACGACTGCCAGCACCGAAGGCGTCGCTTCCAGTGCGGCGGCGAGCGTCGTGTCGTTCGACGGCAGCGCGGCGATGCGCTCACGCAACGCGGCGTCGACGTCGAGATGCGCAAGTGCACGCGCCGGCGACAGCGGGTCGGGCTCTGGCATCACGATGTCGAGACCGATGGCACCCGGCGACGATCGCGCGATCGCGCGCACCAGGTCGGCGAGGACGCTGCGCGGCCACGGCCAGCGCCCGAGCGCCGCGAGGCTCGCGTCGTCGATCGCGACGATCGCCACCGGCGTATCGGTCACCGGTCGCGGCGAGAGCCGCTCGCACAGATCGAACCATGCGCGCGAAAGCGGCGACACGCGCGCGACATCGAGCACGACCGCCGCGACGAACACGATCAGCATCGCCGCCGCGAGGAGGCGGACGCGTGCGGTTCGAAGTCGCGGCGTGTCCGGCGACGCGCCGGTCACAACAGGATTTCCAGCCCGTCGTAAGCGGCCGATACGCGCAGCGGTACCGGTCCGCGGGTGATTTCCTCGAAGCGCCGCGTTTCGGCGAGCATCTTCGCGAGCGCCGCGTCACCGAGCGCGGGCTCGTGATGGAAGAGGCAAAGCTCCTTCGCGCGCGCGGCCTGGCAGAGCTCGACGCCGACGATGTTGCTCGAATGACCCCAGTCGGCCTTGACCGACGTCGCTTCGGCAAGCGAATACATCGCGTCGAAAATGACGAGATCCGCGTCCTGGAAGAAACGGGCGAATCCCGCGCGCTCGCCGGGCTCGTCGAGCTGGTGCTCCGAATCGGTCGAATAGACGATCGTGTGGCCGTTCTTTTCGAACCGGTAGCCGTACGAATCGCCGGCATGATGCTGGCGCTTGGGCGTCACGCGCATGCCCGCGACGTCGTGCGGGACGTCGGCGGCGAGATGCACGAATTCGATCGACGCGTGCAGCACGTCGAAGCCGACCGGGAACGACGGCGGCTCCATCTGCCGCCGCAGCGCCGCCTCGAGCTGCGCGTGGCCGCCGTAGAAGATCAGGCGATTGCCGGGGATGTAGGCCGGTCCGAAGAACGGCAGGCCCATGATGTGATCCCAGTGCAGGTGCGACACGAACAGGTGATACGTCTGCGGCGCTGCAGGACCGTGACGCGCGATGACGGACTGCCCGAATGCGCGCAGGCCGCTGCCCAGGTCGCAGGCGACGTAGTCGCGATCGCCGGTCATGACCTCGACGCACGACGTGTTGCCGCCGAACGTCGCGCCGACGTCGAACGGAAGCGCGTCCAGGTAGGCGTCGAGTGCCGCGTCGGAATCGAGGGCGCGGCCCCGGGCGCCGCGCAGCGCTGCGGCAAGCTTCGCACGAACGCCCGCGGCGTCGAGCGCGACCGGCAAGGACCCGCGCGTGCCCCAGAAGCGAACGCCGCGCATCAGGTCCCGTTCACGCTGGCATCGTAGGCCGCGAGTGCGTCGGGCGAGATCGCGGCAAGCGCGTCGCGAAGCGCCGGAAAGATCTCGAACACCGAGTCGAAGCGGCTGATCGCGAACACCTCGGCGACGATCGGCTGCAGCGCGACGGCGGCGATGCGGGCCTTGCGCGGCCGCGCCGCCTTAGCCGCGAGCATCAGCACGCGCAGGCCCACGCTGCTGATGTAGTCGACGTTCGTGAAATCGACAACGAGTGCGGCGTTTTTCGGATCGGCCGCCAGCGGCAGCAACTCCTGCTCGAACGTGCCCGCCACCGAATGATCGAGACGGCCAGCCGGCGCGGCAACCGCGATGCTGCCGAAGTGGCGGCTTTGAAATTGCACCACGCCTCCCGTTTTAGCGACCCGCGTCTGGCTGGCCGGGCATTATACGGCCGGCTTGACGCGCGATGTCGACTCGCGCTGTACTCCGTTGGGATGAGACGACCCCCACGCTCGCTTCGCTCGCTGCCCCCGGAGGGGCGCAATCGATGAGACGACCCCCACGACCACGGACCGCCCGATGAACGAATGGGACGCCATCGTCCGTACCGTCGCGGCGCTCGTCGCCGGCGGCGCGATCGGACTCGAGCGCAGCTACCACGGACGGGCCGCCGGGCTGCGGACCTATGCGCTCGTGTCGTTCGGCTCGGCGCTGCTCGTCGCGGGCGGCCAGTACGAGCTCTTTTCGACCCGCGACAGCGGCGAGGTCACGCGGATCATCCAGGGCATCGTCACCGGCATCGGCTTCCTCGGCGCCGGCGTGATCGTCAAGGAAGGCTTCACGGTGCGCGGACTGACGACGGCGGCGTCGATCTGGACCGCCGCCGCGATCGGCGTCGTCCTCGGTGCCGGCTCGTACTGGATGGGGTTCGCATCGACGGTCGTGACGCTCGTCGCGCTGACGATCCTGCGGCGAATCGAGGACCGCCTGCCGTCGCAGACGTTCGTCCATTTCGAGGTCGGCTTCCGGCGTACGGCGAACATGAACGAGGAACATCTGCGCGACGTGATCCGACAATATGGATTCACGATCAGCGAGTTCGCCTATCGGTTCGATGCTGCGTCGCAATCGCTCGAATACCGCGGCGTGATGTGGTCGAACGCGCCGGCGCGGCTGCAGGACGTCGAGCGCGGTTTGCTCGCGCTGCCCGACGTGCTGCATTTCCGGATGTCGCCGGCGAGGGAGTAACGGAACGGGCCTTGTCCAAGACGGCGGTGGCGCGTACTCTTTGTGCCCCGTACGGCGATGGAGGCGTTCATGACACCCTGGGAAATCCAAGGCCGCGAGCTCATCAACTGCAATTGCTCGTATGGTTGTCCCTGCCAGTTCAGCGCGTTGCCCAGCAACGGCTCTTGCGAGGCGATCGGCGGCATCGCGATCGACAAGGGCCATTACGGCGACGTGTCCCTCGACGGGACGAAGGTCGCGGTGGTTCTCGCCTGGCCCGGTCCCATTCACGAGGGCAAGGGTCGCTGCCAGCCGGTCGTCGACGCGAGCGCGAGCCCCGCGCAGCGCGAGGCGCTGCTGAAGATCATGTCGGGACAGGATACCGAGCCGTTCGCGACGATGTTCGCCGTATTCGCGACGACGTACGAGAAGGTGTTCGATCCGATCTTCACGCCAGTCGACATCGACATCGACGTCGATGCGCGACGCGGCAGGATCTGCGCGGAGGGCGTGCTCGAAGTCGATGGCCAGTCCATTCGCAATCCGGTGACGGGGCAGGAGCATCGCGCCCGCATCGACCTGCCGCACGGGTTCGAGTACGAGCTCGCCGAAATCGGCTCGGGCTCGAGCCGCGCGAGCGGGAAGCTCGAGGTGCAGCTTTCGAACAGCTATGCGCAGTTCGCACGGATTCACCTGAACAATCGAGGCGTCGTGCGGCACCGCGCAGCAGCGTGACCGGAACGACCCGCGAGTACGGTCAGCGCCACGAGCGCCTGCTGGTCGGTGCGGCGCTCGCGGCACTGACCGCACTCGCGTGGGCATACATCTATTCGGGTGCGGGAAGCGGCATGCCGGCGCGCACGATGACGGCTCTCGCGCTGTTTCCGCATCTGCGCCCCGACCCGATGGCCGGCATGGCGATGCCGATGCCGTTCGGCTTCGCCGCCGCCATCGCGATGTGGTGGGTGATGATGGTGGCGATGATGACGCCGGGCGCTGCACCGGTCGTGCTGCTCTACGGCAGGGTGCTGCGCCATCATCGAAACGAAGCGGCGAGTACGCGGCCGCTGGCGCCGTCGCTCTATCTCGTCGCCGGCTATCTCGCCGCATGGCTCGCCTTCTCGATCGGCGCCGCGTCGCTGCAGATGCTGCTGCTGTCGACCGGCTTCACGTCGACGTCGATGCTGTGGTCGCAGAACGCGACGTTCTCCGCGGCGGTGCTGGCGGTTGCCGGCGTCTATCAGCTTTCGCCGCTCAAGTCCGCGTGCCTCGCGCAATGCCGCGGTCCCGTCGAGTTCCTGACCCGGCATTGGCGTCCCGGTCGCGTCGGTGCGTTCGTCATCGGTCTTCGGCACGGCGCGTTTTGCGTGGGCTGCTGCTGGATGCTGATGGCGCTGCTCTTCATCGGCGGGCTGATGAACCTCGCGTGGATCGCCGTACTGACGCTGCTCGTGCTCGTCGAGAAGCTGGCGCCGGCCGGCCCGATCGTCAGCAAGGTGACCGGCTTCGTGCTCCTCGCGTGGGCGGTGGCGACCGTCGTCGTCTGAATGCGGATCCCGTCCGATCTCGAAACGCCGCTGCTGCTCCTCGACGAAGCGCAAATGCAGCGCAACATCGATCGGATGCAGGCGCGGATGGACGCGCTTCGCGTGCGTTTCCGTCCGCACGTCAAGACCAGCAAGTGCATGGAAGTCGTGCGGCGCCAGATCGACGCCGGCGCTCGTGGCATCACGGTGTCGACGCTCAAGGAAGCGGAGCGGTTCTTCGCCGAAGGCGTCGACGACATTCTCTACGCCGTCGCAATCGCGCCGGCCAAGCTCGACCATGCGCTGCGGCTCGCGCGCCAGGGGCTGCGCCTCACCGTACTCGTGGAGTCCGTTGCAGGTGCCGCGGCGCTCGCCCGGCACGGCATCGCGCAGCGTCACGTTCACGACGCGATGATCGAGATCGACACCGACGGCCATCGCTCGGGCGTGCGCCCCGACGATCCCGTGCTCGACGAGATTGCGCAGGCATTGCGCGCCGACGGCAGTGGTGGTGCGCATCTCGCCGGCGTGATGACGCATGCGGGCAGTTCGTACGCGCTCGACACGCCCGAAGCGCTGGCCGCGATGGCCGAGCGCGAGCGTGCCGGATGCGTGCACGCCGCGGAGCGGCTGCGTGCGGCGGGACACCCGTGCGAGACGGTCACCGTCGGCGCGACGCCCACCGCGCTTTCCGCACGCTCGCTCGACGGCGTCACCGAAGTGCGGGCGGGCGTCTACGTGTTCTTCGACCTCGTGATGGCCGGCGTCGGCGTCTGCTCGCGCCACGAGATCGCGCTGTCGGTGCTGTGCAGCGTCATCGGGCACCGCGAAGATGCGGGCTGGGTAATCACCGACGCGGGCTGGATGGCGATGAGCCGCGATCGCGGCACGCAGAAGCAGCGACGCGACTTCGGCTACGGTGCCGTCTGCGACGTCGCGGGCAGTCCGATCGATGCGCTCGCGTTCGACGAGGCGAACCAGGAACACGGCGTGCTGCGCTGGACCGGCGACGCGGACGTCGATCTCGCGCGGCGCTTTCCGCTCGGCTCGCAGCTGCGGATCCTGCCGAACCATGCGTGCGCGACGGCCGCGCAGTTCGATCGCTACAGCGTGCCGTCCGACGGAAGCATCCGTGAATGGCCGCGCTTCAGCGGATGGTGATGGCGCCATGAGGGGCCGCCCGAAGACTGCCGCAGCGCGTCGGGGATATCGACGATGAGATCGGAAAGCGGCGTCTACAGCGCGTGCGTTGGTGCCCGCCAGGCAGGCGCCGGCAGCCCAGATGGCCAGCACGTGATGCCGACTGCGAGCGACCTGCCGCGAAGCGCAGCCGGCGTGCCGGACGCACGAACCGGTGCGCGGCCGCTGCCGACGCGACGCGAGCTGGTCGCGACGCTCAAGCGCTACGCGAAGCCGGACACACCTCGCGCGCTGATGCACTTCGCGCTGGACTGGTCGATCTATGTCGGGGGCTTCGCGCTCTTGCTGTTCGCGCCGTCGTTCATCGTGAAGCTCGCCGGCAGCCTCGCAATCGCCGCCGCGATGGGCCGCCTCTTCTCGTTCGCGCACAACGCGGCGCACGAGAACCTGGCGACGAGCCGCCGGCTCAATCGGGTGCTGGCGTTCTTCGCCTTCACGCCGATCTTCTACAACTACAGGCTATGGTGCCACGAGCACCACGCGCTCCATCATCCGTACTGCAACGATACGAAGCCCGACGCCTATCGGCCGTTCAGCAAGGCCGAATTCGATGCGTTGCCGAAGTGGCGGCAGTGGCTCGAGCGCCTGTATCGCGGCCCGTACGTGATCGGCTGGTCGGTCTACTACCTGAAGGAGCGTCACGTCCAGACGAAGATCTGGGTTCCCGCGTATGTTCCGCGGGAACTCCGCCGTGCCGCGTGGTTGAACAGCGCGTGGGTCGTTGCGTATGCGTCGGCACTGGTCGCGTTGCTCGTTCACGCGCCGGCATTCGCGAACAACCTGACGGTGACGAGCGCGCTGCTGCTCGGGCTCGTGATCCCGTTCATGCTGTTCGATGGTGCTGACGGCTTCACGCTGTACGTCCAGCATACCGATCCACGAATCCCGTGGTTCCGCGACGACGAAATCGATCGCGACGGGCCGGGCCGCACCGAGCTCATTTCCGTCCATCTCGACGTCCCGCGCTGGTTCGGCTGGTACGCGCACGACACGTATGCGCATCCGGTGCACCATCTGCTGCCGCGCATTCCGTTCTTCAACGCGTACGCGGCGCAGCAGGAGCTCGACCGTCTGCTCGGACCGGCGGCCGTCGTCCGCAAGCCGAGTCTCGCGTGGCTGCGCACCACGACGCGCTGCTGCCAGCTCTACGATTGGGAGAAAAAGCAATGGCTGGGCTTCGACGGGAAGCCGACGTACCCGGCCTACGAATGGCCGCCGTCGCTGTCCGAACGACAGGACCCGCGAGGCGCGCGAGCCTAGAGCCTCGGGGCCTTCGCCGCGCGTCACGGTCGCGCGTCGTTCTCGTCCTCGGCGATTCCCTCGGTCCACACCGCGATCTCCTCGGCGCTCATCGTGCCCGACGGCGGCAGGCGGCCGTCGACGAATCCTTCGCGATGCACGTCGTGCAGATACTGCTCGCGGGAGACGAGCGTGCCCCGGCACAGCGCGCTCGACGCCGGCGCGCCGAGCTCGTCGCGCAATCGATCGAGCAGCTCGCGCATTACCGAGACCGGAACGTGCGCGCGTTCGCCCGGGTAGATGTAGCCGAACAGCACGAGGTGGCAGAGCAGCACGCGCCAGTTCGAACCCACGCGTGCGAGAAGACGCGGCCAGTTGAGCGTATCGCCGCACGCGCGCACGAGATGCGCGATGTCGGCGCCATCGTAGCGTTCGCGCTCCATCACGAAGGCCTTCGACCAGATCATTTCCTCGACGGGCACGAGCTTCGCAGGCACGCCGAGGATTTCGGCGTCGATCGCATGTTCGAACCACCCATCGTCGACGCGAGTCAAACCGTTGCCCGAGTTGAAGATGAGATCGACGCACGACGAGCCGGCGTACGCCTTTCCGAGCCAGTGCGGAAACTTGAGCTCGGTGACGAAGCCGTTCGCCTCCAGGACTTGCGTCGCGCGTGCGTAGTCGCCCGCGCGCAGGAAGAGGTCGAAGTCCTTGGTGCGGCGTTCGATTCCCGTATAGACGGCGAGCGCGTACGCCCCGCCGACGAGAACCGGCACGCCGGATGTGTCGAGGGTTTGCAGAACCTCTTTGTAAAAGCTGCTCTCCGGGTCCTGCCCGCTCGCCGTCGCCTCGCTCCGCACCGTGATCATCGCTCGAATTCCAGGGCCTGCGCGCAGTCCATACGACGCAAGGCCCGTACCAAGGGCGACCGCGGCCCGCCCGGTGCATCGCGCCGCGAATCGCCGTACGAGCCGAGAGGAGATTGACGAATGCGTTCCGAAAGGCAGGTCCGCTTCGCCGCGGTCGGCGACCTCCACTGCAAGAAGGATTCGATCGGCGCGTTTCGCGAGATGTTCGCGCGTGCGTCCGAAGTGGCGGATGCGCTATTGCTTTGCGGCGACCTCACCGATTACGGGTTGCCCGAGGAAGCGCGCGTGCTGGCCGACGAGCTGGCGGCCGCCAAGGTGCCCGTCGTCGCGGTCCTCGGCAATCACGACTTCGAATCCGACGCGCAGGACGAGGTGCGGCGCATTTTGTGCGATGCCGGCGTGCAAATGCTGGACGGCGAGGCGTGCGAGATCCACGGCGTCGGCATCGCCGGCGCGAAGGGATTCGCCGGAGGCTACGGACGCGCAACGCTCGGCTCGTGGGGCGAGCGGCCGATCAAGTCGTTCGTCAACGAAGCGATCCAGGAAGCGCTGAAGCTCGAGTCGGCGCTCGCGAAGCTGCGCACCGCCGAGCGCGTCGCGCTGCTGCATTACTCGCCGATCGCCGCGACGGTGCAGGGCGAGCCGATCGAGATCTTTCCGTTTCTCGGCACGAGCCGGCTCGAGGAGCCGCTGATCCGCTTTCCGGTGAGCGCGGTGCTGCACGGACATGCGCATCGCGGCAGTCCCCAGGGCAAGACCGTGAACGGGACGCCCGTCTACAACGTCGCGATGCCGCTGCTCAAGCGCATCGCTCCCGAGCGGCCACCATTCCGGCTGATCGAGTTCCCGAACGCGGGGGCAAGCGCCGACGAGGTGCACGCCGGCGCATCGCATCAGGGTGCGTGAATCGCCGCGGAGAGAGCGCGCAGCAACGCCGCGCCGTCGCCGCGCCACGCGCTGCCGTGCATGCAGGCAAGTGTCGAAGGCCGCTCGGCAGCGAGGCGCGCGAGGATCGCCGCCGTCGCCGGTGCGTGCGCGTAGTAATCCATCTGCGTGCGAAACGCTTCGCTCGGCCCGAGGATGTCCGACTCGGTCAGCGGCGTCGTCCCGGCGCCGCCTTGGGTGAAGAGGTCGCCACAGAAGAACGTGCTTGTCGCGCTGTCCATCATCAGGCCGCACTCCCACGCGTGCGGCGTGTGCGGCGTATCGAACCATAATATGTCGTGCTTGCCGAGCGAAAGCGTCTCGCCGTCGGCGAGCGTGCGAGCGGGACGGTCGGCGACGTCGTTCACCGAGACCATCGCCGCGATCCGTCCACTGAGCGGAACGGCCCGCGGCGCGACGGCGAGGAACTCGTTCATCGCGCCGCATTCGTCGGCCTCGAAATGCGAGAGTCCGACATAGCGCAGCCGATCGAGCGGCATCACGCGCTCGATCGCCTCGCGCACGAGCGGGAACATGCGACGGGGTCCGGTGTGAAACAGCAGCGGTTCGTCGTCGACGATCAGGTACTGGTTGAAATTGAACTGGTCGGGTCCGCCGGGGATCGCGACCGGCGTGTTGATCCGGTAGATGTCCGGCGCGATCTCGAAGACGTTGGTGCCCGACTGGGGGTTCGTTACCATGCGGTTCTCCATTTTCGTGGGTGACAGGCCCGGCATCGCGCGCTCGGCCGCCTGCGCGATTGCATGACCGGCCGTGAGGCAATGTCATGATCGCGCCGCCCGCAGGCGATCCGACGCGAGCGAAGGAAGCGTGCGCCGTCTCGATGCCGTCTCGTATCGCGACGACACCGCAACCGACGCGTTCCGCGACGTTCCGTTCGATGCGGCGAGCGGCGAGGTGGTCGTCGCGGCGAAGCTTGCGGCGATTCGGGCGATGCCGTCGCATCGGCAACGGGTTCGACTCGTTGCGGTCGACGAGGCCGGCGAACGGGTGATCGGCGACTACACGTTCAACCACACCGCAGGCGAAGCCTCGTAGCGCTGCGTCGGAGTCGTGCGCTCTACGCGATGCGGGCGTAACTCGCGTGCCACGGCCGCGCCGTCTCGAACGCGCGCGCGGCGCGCAGCACGAGGCGGTCTTCGTGCATCGGTCCGACGATCTGCAAGCCCACCGGCAATCCGTCGCGCGTGAACCCGCACGGAACCGAGGCGGCCGGCTGCTGCGTGAGGTTGAACGGATACGAGAACGGCGCCCAGACGGTCCAGTCGCCGTCGACATCGCCATAGTCGGGCGGCGCGAGCCGTCCCGCGTCGAAGGCGGGGATCGGCAGCGTCGGCGTCAGCAGGACCGGGTAACGCGCGTGGAATTGACTGAGCGTCGCGCCGAGCGTCGCGCGCGCCTCGACGGCGCCGAGGTAATCGCTAAGCGTGAATGCGGAGGCCTTCTCCGCGATGCGCAACAGTCCGGGGTCGACCCGTTCGCGCAGCTCGGGCGCGATCGAGCCCACCACGCGAGTCGCGCCGGTCCACCAATGCATGCGCTCGATGCGTGCGACGTCGCCAAGGTCGGGCGCGGCTTCGACGACGTGCGCACCCAGTTCGCCGAATGTCGTGACCGCGCGCGCGACGATCTCCGCAACCTCGGGATCGACGCTCGCACCGCCAAGCGTCGGCGCGAAAGCGATGGGCAGGCCGTCGATGCCGTCGTTCAACCCGTCGCGGTAATCGCGCTCGTCGTACGGTAACGCGAACCAGTCGCGCGCATCGGGCCTGCTGATCACGTCGAGCATCAGCGCCGCGTCCTCGACGGTGCGCGTCATCGGGCCGACGTGCGAGACGGTGCCGAACAGGCTCGACGGCCACGCCGGCACGCGACCGAAGCTCGGCTTCAATCCGAAGATGCCGGTGAATCCCGCGGGAATCCGGATCGATCCGCCGCCATCGGTGCCGACCGCAAGCGCGCCCATGCCGGTCGCGACCGCGACGGCGGCGCCGCCACTGCTGCCGCCGGGCGTCTTCCCAGGGCTCCATGGATTGCGCGTGATGCCGGTGAGCGCGCTGTCGGTCACCGCTTTCCAGCCGAACTCCGGTGTCGTCGTCTTGCCGAGCAGGATCGCGCGGTGCTCGCGCAAGCGCGCGACGGCCGGCGCGTCCTCGTTCCACGTCTGATCGGCGTCGACGGTGCGCGAGCCGCGCAACGTCGGCCATCCGGACGTCAACAGCAGATCCTTGATCGAGACAGGAACGCCGTCGAGCGATCCGGCGGGCGTGCCGCGCATCCAGCGCCCCTCCGACTCGCGCGCGGCGCGCAACGCGCGGTCGGCATCGACGACGCAGAACGCGTTGAGCTTCTCGTTCAATGCCTCGATCCGCGAAAGACACGCCTGCGTCGCTTCGACCGGTGATGCGCGCTTCGCGCGATACAGCCGAAGGAGGTTTGTGGCGGAAAGGTCGTGGAGTTTCGTCGACATCGTTCACTTGAGCGATGGAACGTTGAGGTTGACGAGCGGCCTGCCGCACGTCGCGTCGTTGTCCTTGCCCGCACACGGCGCATCCGAGACGCCGACGTAGGCCAGGTTCAGCGTGCCCGCGGAAAGGTTGGCGCGGCAGAAGCCGTCCTTGACGAGCTTGGTCGCCGTCGAATGCTGCGTGCAATACGCGTCGTCGGGCGGACTGTCGGCCGGGAAACGCACCGCGTAGACGCCGCTCAGTCCCTGCACGCCGTAGCGCTCGCCGGTGTAGCCGTCGGTCACGTCGAACGTCACTTCCTTCAGCAGGAACGCCACGTACTTCGACTCGTCGGCGTCGGGGAACAGTCGCACTTCGCAGCCGGACTTCCGGACACCATTGCTCCAGAACGAAAGCGGCGTGCTCAAGCCGACGTTGGGCGGCGCACCCGACGGCAGCCGATACGAGCGGCCACACACGCTCGCATGGTTCCATCCGGTGCCGAGCCCCGCGTGATACTGCTTGAACGGATCGAACGGTTCCTTGTTCGGCACGGCCGACGTTCCACCGACGTCGACGATCAGCGTCGAGCCGGGTCCGCCGAAGTTGCCGTAGAAGTCGTCGATCGAAAACGAATAGGCACCCGGCGCAGCAAGGCCGGCATCGCCGTTGTGAACGAAGCGCGCGAACGGATTCAGGTTGTAGACGCTGCCGTAGTCGGCCCAGAAGTGAAGGAACTTGTCGCGGTGATAGAGCTTCGCATCGGGCGACGGCACGACCGGCAGGATGCACGTGGTCGGGCACGACGTCGCGCTCGGGCACGAGCCGCACGCGGCCGGGTCGCCGCTCGCCGTCCACGGCAGCGCGCGCTGCAGCGCCTGCACGCTCTCGTTGCGCTGCGCTTCGAGCGCGCACGTGCGCGGACACAGCGCCTCGTTGGCATTCGGACACATCATGCATTGGTTCGGGTCGAAGCTCGAATTCTTGAGGTCGTACCCGATGATCGCCGCGCTGATGCAGCGGTCGGTGTTGGCGCCGGCCGCTGCGCACTGCGGCGCGAACTCGTTCCAGACGAAGTCGACGGTCTTCTTGAAGGCGCTGCAGAATCCCGCCTTGTCGACGACGGGCGCATTGGCGACGGCGCCCGAACCGGGGTCGGTGCAGGGATCGTTCGCCGTGCCCTGCCAGCGCGTGAAGCGCGCGACGACGTTCACGAGCGTGTCGTTGCTCAGGCGAAACGCCGGCGGAAACGTGCTGACGTCGAACTTGCGGTGCGTGTTGTCGATCAGGAATTTCTCGGAATCGCAGCAGCCGAGCATCACACCGGCGCCTTGCGGACAGCAGTTTCCGCTGGTGAGCCCCGCGCCGTACGGCGGTGGCGTCGAGCATCGCAGGTTCGCCGTCGGGTCGCTGCTGCCCATCGTATTGCACTGCATCGGCGTCGTGCCGTCCCACGACGGCAGGTAGAACGCCGACACGCCGCCCGTCTGCGCGTCGGTGATCAGGATGTTCGCCGACGGCACGCGATCGGTACGTGGAACGAGGCAGCTGAAGCTCGTCTTGTTCGGATCGGAAGGCCGCTCGAGCGGCGACGGGCACTGTACGGCGGTCGCCCAGTTGAGCGGCGCATAGGCCGCATAACGCGACCAGTTGCCGTCGGTGAGGAACTGCGTGAGCCGCGCATTGAACGCATCGGGCAGAAGCGTGCTGCCCATGAACTGCGTCGCGCCGCCGTCGTCGAGCGCCATCGCAACCGGAAGGTACGCGTCGTCGACGTACGAGACGTCGAAGTCGAGGAGCGGCGTGCCGTGCGGATCGTTCGCGTCGGGAAACGCCGAGCCGGTCGCGGGATCCTGCGAAATGATCGTGTACTCGAGCAGTTGCCCCGGTGCATCGTGGCCGTAGTCGGCTTGCGACTTTCCGACCCAGCAGCCGGCGCACGGCGAGTATTTCTGATAGTCCCAGTTGGCGACCGGCACCGTCTGCTGCGTGACGTTGACCAGCTTCTCGAACGCGTCGAAGTCGGCGACGAGCACGTAGATGCGTGCCGCATCGTAGAAACCACCGGTCTTGCAGGGCCGGTCCTTGGGCAGCGCCACCGTCACGTCCTGATTCGGCGCGATGCCGGCGCCCTTCACGTCCTTGTTGACGACGATGCGCAGCAAGCCGCCGGTGCCGCAATTGGTCGCCTTGTCGCCGGCGTTCGCCGGCGCATCCTGCGGTGCCTGGATCACCGGGTAGATCGTGCGGTCGAGCGAATTGTGAAAGCGGATGTAGCGCTGGAACGCGTCGACGCTCCTCGCGCCGAGCGCGGAAGACGAGGCGACGAGTCCGAGACAGAGGGCAAACAACGTCCACGCGGGGTCGAGTCGCTTCATCGCATCCAAGTTACCATCAAACGAGCGCGGGTGTGAAAGGCGGCGCCCAGTGGCGTCCCGGAACGGCGGCGAGCAGCGATTGCGTGTACGCGTGCCGCGGCTCGGCGTAGATTCGCGACGTCGGCCCGTATTCGACGATCTCGCCGTCGTGCATCACGGCGATCGTGTCGCACACCTGCGCCGCGACGCGCAAGTCGTGTGTGATGAATAGCATCGTCAGGTCGAGCCGGTCGCGGATGTCGGCGAGGAGCCGCAACACCTGCGCCTGCACAGACACGTCGAGCGCCGACACCGGCTCGTCGGCCACGAGAATCGACGGCTCGAGCGCGAGCGCGCGCGCGATGCCGATCCGCTGCCGCTGGCCGCCGGAGAATTCGTGCGGAAACCGGTCGGCGGCACGCCGCTCGAGACCGACGAGTTCGAGCAGCGCATGCGCGCGCGAAACGGCCTCCGATTCGGAGACGCCGTGCACGATCGGGCCTTCGGCAATCAATCGCCCGACCGTGCAGCGCGGATCGAGCGAGCCGTACGGATCCTGGAACACCATCTGGATGTGCCGCCGATGCGCGCGCAACGCACCGCGCGAGAGCGTCATCAGGTCGACGTCGTCCCCGACGACCACCGAGCCGCGTTCGGCGTCGACGAGGCGCACGATGCAGCGCGCGAGCGTCGACTTGCCCGAGCCGGATTCGCCGACGAGGCCGAGCGTCTCGCCATGGCGGATCGACAGATCGACCGACTTGACGGCGCGCACGGTTCGCCCCGAACGCCCGAACGCGCCGCCGGCATGGTAGGTCTTCTCGAGGCCGGCCACCGACAGCACGACGCGCGCATCCTTCTTCATCCGCCGCTCGCGTGGCGCGAGGCTCGGGACCGCGGCGATCAGCGACTGCGTGTACGCGTGCTTCGGCGCATTGAGGATCTGCTCGGCGGTCCCCGATTCGACGAGCCGCCCGTGCTGCATCACCGCGACCCGATCGGCGATCTCGGCGACCACGCCGAAGTCGTGCGTGATGAACAGCACGCCGATGTGGCGCGCGCGCTGGATGTCGCGGAAGAGCGCGAGGATGCCCGACTGCGTCGTCACGTCGAGCGCCGTCGTCGGCTCGTCGGCGATGACGACGGCAGGCTCGAGGATCAGCGCCATTGCGATCATCGCCCGCTGTCGCTGGCCGCCGGACAGTTGATGCGGATAGGCACCGAGCAGACGCTGTGCGTCGGAGAGACGCACCGACTTCAGCATCGCGACGATGCGCTCGGTACGCTCGCGCCGCGAGAGCTTCGTATGCAGCTCGAGCATCTCGTCGATCTGCGCGCCGATCGTCTTGACCGGATTCAGTGCCGTCATCGGCTCCTGGAAGATCATCGAGACGCGGCTGCCGCGGACCTCGCGCAGCCGCGACGGCGTCGCACGCAGCAGGTCCTCGCCTTCGAGCAGGATCGCGCCGCCGCTTGCGCGAAGATGCTCCGGCAGAAGGCCCATCACCGCGCGTGCCATCACCGACTTGCCCGACCCCGATTCGCCGACGACGCAGAGGATCTCGTCGCGCGCGAGCGTCAGGCTCGTGTCCGAAACCGCCTGCGGCCGGTCGGCCCACGGCGGAAGCTCGACGGTCAGGTTGCGGATGTCGAGGATCGCGTCGCTCATCAAAGCCTGCGCAGGCGCGGATTGAGCGCGTCGTTGAGGCCGTCGCCGACCAGGTTGATCGCGAGCACCGTGACGAGAATCGCGACACCGGGGATCGCGCAGAGCCACCACGCGCGCTGCAGGAAATCGCGCGCGGCGCCGACCATGAACCCCCAGCTCATCACGTTCGGATCGGAGAGGCCGAGGAACGACAGCGCCGATTCGGTGAGAATCGCGGTCGCGACGAGCAGCGACCCGGTGACGATGATCGACGATACGCAGTTGGGCAGGATATGGCGGACGATGACGCGCGCGTCGCTCATCCCCATCGAAATGCAGGCCTCGACGAACTCGCGATTGCGAAGCGCGCGGAACTCGCCGCGGACCAGACGTGCCATCGGCGGCCACGACACGACCGAAATGGCCAGGATCACGCTGCCGATCGACGGCGACAGGATCGCGACGACGAGGATCGCGAACAGGAACGACGGAATCGTCTGGAACATCTCGGTCAGTCGCATCAGCATTTCGTCGACGACACCACCGTAGTAGCCCGCGACGCCGCCGAGCAGCACGCCGAGCAGCGTCGCGAACAGCGTGGCGACGAGCCCGATCATCAGTGACGTGCGCGCGCCGTAGACGATGCCGACGAGCTCGTTTCGGCCCAGCATGTCGGTGCCGAGCGGGAACTGACCGAACGGCTGCGCAAACGGGGGACCTGCGAGCTCGAACGGGCCTTGCGCAAAGAGCGCCGGCCCGACGAGCGCGACGATGACGATGGTGACGAGTACGACGAGGCCGGCAAGCGCCGCGCGGTTTCGCGCGAAGCGCTGCCACAGCTCCGCGGCATGCGAGTGCCACGCACGCGCCGGCTGTCTCGGCTCGGTCACGGGCGCCGCGGCGGAGTTCGCGTCGACATTCATCGCAGGCGTATCCGCGGATCGAGCAGCGTGTAGATCACGTCGACGATGATGTTGACGACGATCACGAGGCACGCCGCGACGAAGAAGATGCCGAGCAGCAGGTTCAAATCGCGCGCGAACAGCGCCTTGAACGCGAGAAGGCCGATGCCGGGCCAGCCGAAGACGGTCTCGACGACCACCGAGCCGCCGAGCAGGTTGCCGATCTGGACGCCGGCCATCGTGACGACGGGCAGACTCGCGTTGCGCAGCACGTGGCGATAGGTGATCGCGTGCTCGGTGAGCCCCTTCGAACGCGCCGTCACGACATAGTCCATGCCGCTCTGCTCGAGCATCGACGAGCGCATCAGCCGCACGTAGAGCGCCATGTAGAAGAGCGACAGCGTGACCGCCGGCAGCACGAGGTGCCGCGCGACGTCGCCGACCTTCTGCCAGCCGGTGTAGAACGCGGCGATGTTGACCATCCCGCTCGTTGGCAGCCAGCGCAGGTCGATCGCGAACAGCACGATCAGCATCAGCCCGACCCAGAAAAGCGGCGTCGCATAGGACACGAGCGCGAACACGGAGATCGCGTTGTCGCGAAGCGAGCCGGGTTTGGTCGCGGCGAAGATGCCGAGCAGGACGCCGAGGCCGATCGACAACACGATCGTCGTGCCCATCAAAAGCAGCGTCGGACCGAGGCGCTGGAAGATGAGATCGCGGACCGGCATGCTCTCGCGGAACGAATAGCCCAGGTCGAACGTGACGACGTTCTTCAGGTACTCGAGGTACTGGACGTAGAGCGGCTGGTCGAGGCCGAACTGGTGGCGCAGGTACGCCATGTACTGCGGCGTCGCCGAGCCCGCTTCGCCGGCGAGGACGTCCGCGGCGTTGCCCGGCGCGAGATGCACGAGCAGGAAGTTCAGCGTGACGATGAGCAGGATCGCCGGAACGGCCTGTGCAACGCGCCGCCCGATGTAGCGGGCGCGGTCTCGCGCGACGCTCATGAAGGGGTCGAGGGGTTTGGGTACCCGGCGGCCGCGTCGCCGATGCGGCGATGGCGGCGGCGCGCCGGGCGGGCGCTCGCGTCTACGACTGGACGTACGCCTGGTTGAACGCCGAATACGTGCCGAGCGGGCTGACGATCAGGTCCTTGAATTTCGTGTCGTAAACGGTCACGAAATGCAGCTCGAACACCCAGACGATCGGTGCGGCGTCGACGACGAGCTTCTGGAACTGATGATAGAGCGCCGCGCGCTTCTTCGGGTCGATCTCGATGGCGGCCTCTTTCATCAGGCGATCGGTCTCGGGTGTGCTCCAGCCGCTGTCGTCAACGAACACGGTGCCCTTCTTGATCGACCACGACGAATACTGGCGGTCGACGCCGATGACCGGATCGGCGAGGTTCTGGTACCAGTTCGACGTCAGCACGAAATCGTAGTCGGTGTAGACGCGGCGCAGCCACGTCGGCACGTCCTCGTAACGGATCGTCGCCTTGATGCCGATCTTCGCGAGCGCCTGCTTCGTGTACTCGCCGAAACGCTGCCACTCGTCACCATAGGGCGTGACGTCGTGAATGATTTCGAAGCGCGTGCCGTCCGCCTTGCGCTTGTAGCCCGCCTCGTCGAGCAGCTTGTTCGCCATCTCGGTGCCGTTCGGCACGTTGTAGTTGTGCACGTCGGACGTGTAGATGCCGCTCGGCGCGAAGTTCGAGCTGATCGGGCCCGTCGCCGGCTTGCCGAAGCCGAACCAGATGTTGTCGATCACGAACTTGCGATCGATCGCGTACGAAATGGCGCGCCGCACGCGGACGTCGTCGAACGGCTTCACCCGCGTGTTGAAGTCGAGCATGACGATCGGCGACTGCATTTCGTAGCCCTTCGTCGTCGAAGCGA
Source organism: Casimicrobiaceae bacterium (assembly GCA_035605875.1). Classification (GTDB taxonomy): domain Bacteria; phylum Pseudomonadota; class Gammaproteobacteria; order Burkholderiales; family Casimicrobiaceae; genus VBCG01. Next base: position 2,044 of record DATNGN010000019.1, on the reverse strand, counting down.
TGCCGTTGATCTTCGTGAGTCGCCCAACGTCGAAATACGGAATCGCGCCGAACGCGCCGTAGTTGATCTCCTGCGTCTGCATCGCGGCACTGCGCGTTTGCGCATCGCCGATGAAGCGCGCGACGATGCGATCGAGATACGGCTGGCCCGGCCGCCAGTAACCGGGATTGCGGTCGAAACGCATGTACTGCCCGCGCTGCCACTCGACGAACTTGAACGGTCCCGTGCCGACCGGATTGTTCGCGTACTTGCTGTTCTGGATGTCGGTGCCGGCGAAAAGCGCCTTCGGCACGATCGGCGATTCGTAGCCCGACAGCGCCATCATCATGTACGGCGCCGGCGTGTCGAGGTGGAACACGGCCGTGTGCGGATCGGGCGCGTCGACGGCCTGCAGCGCGCGGAACGTATTGATGCCGCGCGGGTGGAACTTCTTCAGCACGTCCATGAACGTGAACTGGACGTCGGCGCTGGTGAGCGGCGACCCGTCGTGGAACTTGACGCCGTCGCGCAGCTTGAACGTGATCGTCTTGCCGTCGGTGCTCGTCGTCCACGACGTCGCGAGGCTCGGAATCGGCTTCAGGTCGAAGTTGTATTCGCAAAGCCCGTCGTAGACCTTCGCCGACACCTGTCCGATGGGACCGGACGTGCTCAGGTAGGACGCGAGCGTCGGCGGCTCGGGCAGCACGTCCATGACGAGCGTTCCGCCCTGCTTCGGGGTTCCCTGAGCGAAGGCCCCGTTCGGCAGAAGGACCGCGCCCGATGATGCGGCGAGCGCCTGCAAGAAATCACGACGGTTGACAATCGACATCGACTCCTCCTCGGTAACGGGCCCTGGTTGTTTTGTCGGCCCGAAAATAAGTTGCGGGGTGGCGGTTACGTGGTCGCGACCGCCTCGTCTTCGACGAATTCCTCGGCCGGCCGCGGGAACAGGAAGCCCTGCTCGCCGAGTTCGCTGTTGAACGCGAGCGTCGACAAATCGGTCATGCGCATCGGATAGAGAACGCCGTCGAGGTGATCGCATTCGTGCTGCAGCAGCATCGCGTGGAAGCCGCGCGTCACGCGTTCGATGCGGCTGCCGTCGAGCGCCTGCGCCGTGCAGCGCACCCGCGTATAGCGCGGCACGATGCCGTGCAGCCCGGGCACCGACAGGCAGCGCTCCCAGATCGGCTTCATCTCGTCGGTGAGCGGCTCGATCACCGGATTGACGAGCACCGTCCACGGCAGCGGCTTGAAACCGGAACCCGGCGGAATCTGGTGCGCCGCGATGCGGTAGACGACGATGCGCTTGCTCACGTACACCTGCGGCGCGGCGAGGCCGTTGCCGCCGATGTCCTCGAGCGTCTCCTTCATGTCCTCGGCGAGTTTCGCGATTTCCGGGTCGGTCGGATCGGAAACCGGCTCCGCGATTCTCTTCAGGATCGGATTGCCCATGCGGGCGATCTTGAGCAGCGCCATCGAAACGAAATTCCCGGGATGAGAAGGTAATCTGCGACGAACCGTAGAACTATAGTCCAGGCTTGGCGCTTCGGAAATATGCGGCGGCGCCGCTCGCGAGGATCGCCGGCAGATGCGTGTAGACGTAGCGCACGCCGCCCGCAAGCGCCTTCTCGACGGCCGCCGTCGCCGCGGGCATGCCCGGCGTCTTCCCCGCCGCGACGATCTGCGCGAGCGCTGCGTCGATCGCCTGCGCGACCGCGGGCGCCTTCGGATTGCCGGGATACCCCATCGACTGCGACAGATCGGAAGGGCCGATGAAGAACACGTCGACGCCTTCGACGCGCAGGATCTCGTCGAGGTTCGGCAGCGCTTCCTGATCCTCGATCTGCACGCAGACCAGCGTCTGCCGATTCGCTTCGGCGATGAAGTCGCCCACGGCGCCGCGAAAGCCGTAACCGGAGGCGCGCGTTCCCGCCGCGAGGCTGCGCCGTCCCTGCGGATGGAACTTGACCGCCTCGACCGCGGCGCGCGCCTGCGCGGCGGTGTTCACGTGCGGCACCTGCACGCCCTGCGCGCCGCGATCCATCGCCTGCAGGATGTCCTCGGC